>JAZSNQ010000275.1:0-6925 GCA_045536515.1 Acutalibacteraceae bacterium
AGCTTCCGCTGAATTAATGAAAAGTAAAAAGTTAAGGGTGGGCGTTTCCCTTTTCAAGTGAAGAGTGAAAAATGAAAAGTGAAAAGTTAATGGTGGGCGCTGCCCACACCCGATTATATGTTTATTAACTATTCACTCAAAACGGGCGATTCGTGAATCGACCCTACAGATATAATGGGTACGGGTAAAACCCGTCATTAACTCTTCACTATTAACTATTCACTTATAAAATAACAGTTTTTGCGGAGCAATTACAATTTCGGAGCGTAGCGACCCTTAACTATTCACTTTTAACTTTTCACTATTCATTTATTTAATGTTCAAACTTATTTAATAACAATAGGTTATTATTTCATCATACCCCACAAATCTTTTTCCCACGGAGGAATTCACATGAACGAAGAATTCAGAAACAACTACGAAAACAACGAAGTTTCCGCTTCCCCGACGGAAAACACAGAGCCTAAGCCTTCGGCAAACGATATGCCGTTCTTTTCTGCCGAGGTAAACGATGTGCCTGCAGTTGAGGCAGAGGTTGTTGAGGAACCCAAGGCTGCTCCTCAGCCGCCCGAAAATCCCTCATATCAGCAGAATTATTCTGCGCCTTTCAACGGTTATTATGCTCAGCCGAACAATACGCAGCAGCCGTATTATTATAATCAGCAGAACTATAATCCCCCTCAGCCTCAGAAATCGGGCAAGGGCAAAAAGATTTTCTTTGCGATTATTGCCGTTGTGATAGTTTTTGCTCTCGGCTTCGGTGCGGCTTCGATTTCAAAGTCGGCAGACAAAAATCCGCAGACATCAACGAGCGATAAACCCGTCAACAAAGACCTTCCCGAGGTTAATATAAACGAATCTCCCGTTTCTCCCACCAAGCTTTCAAGCGGCGGCGGAGTTCTTTCGGGTGCGCAGATTCATGCAAAGCTTGCAAAAAGCAACGTCGGTATTGTTGTTTATGCACGCAACACCAATTCTTCCGCAGGCGAAGGCTCGGGCATTATCATGGGCGAGGATAAAACGGGAACTTATACCTACATCATCACCTGCGCCCACGTTATCAACGATGCAGGTGTCAATGTCAGCGTTCAGACAGAAGACGGCACAACCTACGAAGCCGAAATTGCAGGCTTTGACACAAGAACCGATATCGGTGTGCTCCGAATCAAGGCAAACGGTCTTCCCGCAGCCGAATTCGGCGATTCAAATTCGCTCGTTGTGGGCGATCCCGTTTATGCCATAGGCAATCCCGGCGGTATTGAGTTCTTCGGAACACAGACAACAGGCTTCATTTCCGCTATCGACAGACCCGTCAGCAGTGAAATCGGCTACACGATGAAATGTATCCAGCACGATGCCGCAATCAATCCCGGTAACTCGGGCGGTATGCTTGTCAATGCTTACGGTCAGGTTATCGGCATCAATTCACAGAAAATCGCTGCAACCGAATATGAAGGCATGGGCTTTGCAATTCCCATTTCTTCCGCAAAGGAAATTATTGAAAATCTTATTCAGTTCGGCTATGTTCCCGACAGACCCAAGCTCGGCATCACCTATTATCCCGTCAGCGCAAGCGCACAGTACAGCATGATTGCACAGATTAAGGGTCTGCCCGCAGGCACACTCATCATCAACGAAATTGACCCCGACAGCTCTCTTGCAAACACCAACGTAAGACAGTATGACATGATTACCGCAGTTGACGGCAAGCCTCTCACAACGGCAGACGTTCTTCTTGAACTCATCGACGGCGGCAAGGTCGGCGACAAGTTCACTCTTTCGATTTGCAGAGTCAACAGCAACTACACCTTCGAGGAATTTGATGTTGATATCACCCTTATCGAGGATAAGAGCAGCTCCGAACCGATGACAACAACCCAGCCGCAGTATATTGACCCGTTTGAATATTTCTACGACCAATTCGGTTTTTGATTATTCTGATTGTCGATAACGGCAACGGAGCGCAATCGGAGTTTGCTTGACGTTTTTTCGCAATCGACGTATACACGATACGCCTTCATGCGAGAAAAACGCCATCCGTCACCGTTCTCACCAACCATATTAAATCAAAAATCTAAATCAATGGAAAACAAACGGAATTATAAAATTAAAATTGTAGGGGACGATGCCCACATCGTCCCTGAAAATTTTTGAGGTGAAAAAAATGAAATTTCTCATTGTTGTTGATATGCAGAACGATTTTATCGACGGCGCACTCGGCACAAAGGAAGCCGTTGCGATTCTTCCCGCAGTAAAAGCAAAAATCGAGAATTTTGACGGCAGAGTGCTTTTTACCCGTGACACGCACGAGGCAGACTATCTCACAACGCAGGAAGGCAGAAATCTTCCCGTTGAGCATTGCATAAAAGACACCGACGGCTGGCAGATTCATCCCGAGCTTGAAGCACTCCGCAAGGAAACTCCGATTGACAAGCCTTCATTCGGAAGCGTCGGTCTTGCCCAGCTTCTCAAAGCCTATGATACCTATGAGGAAAAAATCGAGGAAATTACCCTCATCGGTCTTTGCACGGATATCTGCGTTATCTCAAATGCAATGATTATCAAGGCATATCTCCCCGAAACTCCGCTTTTTGTTGATGCCGCCTGCTGTGCGGGAGTTACACCCGAAAGCCATGAGCGTGCACTTGATTCCATGGCAGTTTGCCAGATAACCGCTTTAAATCGCTAAAACTTTTTTGCCAAAAACTATTGACAAACGCTTTTCAAAGTGCTATTGTGTAGTCAATAAATCAATCAGAGGTTTTCTCAATGACTAAAAACGTTTTCACAGCTGCATACTTTTACTTTTACTTTATCAAGTAATTTGATAGGGTTTAGGTAGGTTTTGCTGAAAACGGATAATAAGATTTTTACCCCACAGTGAAATTTACACTGTGGGGTCTTTTGTTTTTTGAAATAATATATTATAATATACGGAGGTCATCAAAATGATTGTATCAATTAAAAAAGGAACAGATGAAGCTCAGATAAGTAACCTTATTGAATGGCTCAGAAGCCTCAATCTCGAAATCCACCGCAGTAACGGTATGTATGACACGGTTCTCGGTCTTGTAGGTGACACAAGCCGTGTTGATATCGACCTTATCAGCGGTCTTAACATAGTTGCAAACGTTGCACGAATCAGCGAGCCCTATAAGAGTGCCAACAGAAAATTCCATCCCGATGATACCGTTATTGATGTTGGCGGTCACAAAATCGGCGGCGGAAATTTCCAGTTTATCGCGGGACCCTGTTCCGTTGAGTCACCCGAACAGATTTGTTCAATTGCAAACGATATAAAGGCTGCAGGCGCAAATCTTCTGCGCGGCGGTGCGTTCAAGCCCAGAACTTCACCCTACGCTTTCCAGGGTATGCGTGCCGAGGGTCTTGAGCTTCTGCGCGAAGCAAGAAAGGCAACGGGCGCACCGATTGTTACCGAAATCATGGATTTATCACATCTTCCGCTTTTCGAGGATGTTGACGTTATTCAGGTCGGCGCAAGAAATATGCAGAATTTCGAGCTTCTCAAGGAACTCGGAAAAACCGATAAACCCATTCTTCTCAAAAGAGGTCTTGCCGCAACAATGGAAGAACTTCTTATGAGCGCCGAATACATCATGGCAGGCGGCAACAGCAAGGTTATGCTCTGCGAAAGAGGCATACGCACCTTTGAACACTATACAAGAAACACCATGGATATCTCGGCAATTGCGCTTCTCAAGGAAAAAACACATCTTCCCATAATCGCAGACCCGAGCCATGCGGCAGGCATAGCAAGAATGGTCAGACCTCTTGCTCTTGCGGCTGTTGCGGCAGGCGCAGACGGACTTATGATTGAAGTGCATAACGACCCCGCACACGCTCTTTGTGACGGACCTCAGGCACTCAGACCCGAGGAATTCAAACAAATCGTCGGCGAAGTAAATGCGATAAGAGAAATTATAAACAAGTTTTAAGGTGACGTTATGAAAATAGGAATTGCAGGTCTCGGACTTATCGGCGGTTCTCTTGCGAGGGCACTTTCCGAAAGCGGAAAACATGAGGTTTTCGGTCTTGACAGAAACAGAAGCTCGCTTCTTGCCGCAAAAATGGTTGAAGCTATAAATGATGAACTGACCGATGAAAATATCGGTCAGTGCGATATGATACTCATTGCCCTCTATCCGCAGGCAACGGTTGAATTTGTTGAAAAATATGCGGATAAATTCAAAAAAGGTGCAATCGTTGCGGACTGCGGCGGTGTCAAAAGACTGATTTGTGCTCCGTGCGAAAAGCTTGCGGAAGAAAACGGCTTTACTTTCATCGGTGCGCATCCCATGGCAGGCACGCAGTTTTCGGGTTTCGGCCATACAAGGGCAAACCTTTTCAAAAACGCAACGATGATTATAACTCCGAAGGATAACACGGACATCAGAATTCTTCAGAAATTCCGTGACGTGCTTACAGATGCAGGCTTCGGCGAAATTAATTTCACCTCACCCGAGGAGCATGACAGGGTGATTGCGTTCACCTCACAGCTTCCACACATCATTTCAAACGCTTATGTCAAAAGTCACACGGCGGTTAAACAGAAAGGCTTTTCGGCAGGAAGCTACAGGGATTTAACCCGTGTTTCAAAGCTGAACGAAACAATGTGGTCCGAGCTTTTCTTTGAAAACAAGGATAATCTTTGCGCGGAAATAGATTTTCTGGTCGAAAGACTCAGCGAATACAGCACCGCACTCAAAAACGATGACAGAGAAGGTCTTGTTGAGCTTCTCAGAGAAGGTACAGACAGCAAAAAACAGGCAAAGTAGGGATAAAATGAAAATAATCAATGTTGACGCTTCAAAAAAATATGATGTGATTATCGGTGAGAGGATTCTTTCTTCTCTCGGCGAAAAATGCCTGTCCCTTTTCGGAAAAAGCAAGGCAGTAATCGTAACCGACTGCAATGTTAAAGAGCATTGGCTTGCCGAAACAAAAAAGAGCCTCAATGATTCGGGAATCAAAACCGCCGAGTTTGTTTTTGCTGCAGGAGAGGACTCGAAAAATCCCGAAACTCTCTTTGAGCTTCTCGAATTTGCGGCTGAAAACAAAATCACCAGAAGCGATTTTCTCGTTGCACTCGGCGGCGGCGTTACGGGCGATATGACGGGACTTGCGGCATCACTTTATTTAAGAGGAATCCCCTTTGTTCAGGTGCCCACGACTCTGCTTGCGGCGGTTGATTCCTCCGTCGGAGGAAAAACGGCGGTAAACCTTAAATCAGGCAAAAATCTCATGGGTGCATTCTGTCAGCCGTCACTCGTGCTTTGCGATATAAACACACTTTCAACCCTTCCCGAAACCGAGTTTGCAAACGGTATGGCGGAGGTTATAAAATACGGCGTTATTTTTGATAAAGAACTGTTTGACAAAGTAAAATCGGGTGATGTAAAATCCGATTTGGAAAATATCATTGCACGCTGCGTTGAACTCAAACGGGATGTTGTTATGAAGGATGAATTCGACACGGGCGAAAGACAGCTTCTCAATTTCGGTCACACCATGGCGCATTCGATTGAAAAATGCAGCAATTTTGAAATTCCCCACGGCAGTGCCGTTGCAATCGGAATGGTTATCGCGGCAAAAGCTTCATTTGCTCTCGGCTGGAGTAAAGAAGATTGCACAGCGGCAATTGTTGAGGCAAACAAAAACAGCAACCTCCCCACCGAATGCGTTTTTTCACCCGAAAACCTTGCCGATGCGGCACTTTCCGACAAAAAACGCACGGGCGGCACAATAAATTTTGTTGTCCCCGAAACATTGGGTAAATGCGTTTTAAAGAAAATTCCCGTTGAAGATTTATATAAAATTGCGGAGTTTTCATTGCCTTCCCCTTGAGGGGAAGGGGGACCGCTTGCGGTGGATGAGGTAAGAACTGACAAATCGGAGAAAATTATGGACATAAAAATCACTCCCTCGCCGATATCGGGCAGCATTGAGGCGATATCCTCAAAATCATTTGCGCACCGTGCGCTGATTTGTGCCTGCCTTTCCCATGGCGAAAGCAGAATAAAAATAAATACGACCTCCGCCGACATTGAAGCAACGGTTTCCTGTCTTCGTTCGCTCGGTGCGGTTATTGAGAAACACGGCTCGGTTTATACCGTCAGACCGTCTGAATTTCCGTGCAAAAATGCGGAGATTGACTGCGGCGAAAGCGGCTCAACTCTTCGTTTTCTGCTTCCCGTAATCTGTGCCTGCGGTACAAATGCCGTTATAAACGCTTCGGGCAGACTTCCCGAAAGACCCCTTTCTCCGTTAAAGGAAGAGCTTATCCGCATGGGTGCAAAAATTTCCGACTCCTTTCCTCTCTCCGTTTCGGGCAGGATTGAATCGGGCGAATTCACCCTGAAAGGCGATGTCAGTTCACAGTTTGTAACGGGTCTGCTCATGGCTCTTTCATATCTCGGCGGAGGAAAAATCCGTCTTATTCCCCCCGTTGAATCCCGTCCCTATATCGACATGACCGTTCGGGTTCTGAGGCAATTCGGGGCGGATATCAAAGAAGAAAACAATACTTTTTATATAAATAATTCTCCCCTTATCGGTTGTGATTTCACCGTTGAAGGCGACTGGTCGAATGCCGCATTTCCTCTTTGCATGGGTGCAGAGGTTACGGGACTTGACCCCGATTCCGTTCAGGGTGACAAGGCGATAATTGATGTTCTCAAAAAAATGGGTGCCGACGTTTTTGAAAATAACGGCACTTTCAAAGCGGATGTTTCATCTCTTCACGGCTGTGAAATCGATGCTTCGAATATTCCCGATGCCGTGCCCGTTATTGCCGCAGTTGCGGCAGCCGCCGACGGAAAAACGGTGATATATAACGCGGGCAGACTCCGTCTGAAAGAAAGCGACAGAATAGAATCGGTCTGCACAATGCTTGGTGCACTCGGTG
>JAZSNQ010000221.1:0-14329 GCA_045536515.1 Acutalibacteraceae bacterium
GTTGTTTGTGTAGTTGTCGTGATTTTTGGGAGTTGTGCTTGTTACAACACGGCAGTCAAAGAAGTCCTTTGTGTAAACGATGTGGGGATATGATGTTGAAACATACATATCGGAAAGAACTGTCATGTGGTATTCAAGCCAATCACCGGGCTGAACATAACCGTCGGTAAGTTCGCCGTTTGCAACTTCGATAACATCAATACCAACATATACGAACTTATCGTAGTCAGCATCAATTTCTGCGTATGTTGCAACGTTTGTTGTGCCTGCGGTATCAGCCGATGCCTTGGGTACAAAAACGTCCATTACGCCGGAGAACATTCCGAAAACCATAGCAATAGCAAGGAATGCACTCAGACAACGTTTAAATTTTGTCATTAGCTCATTTTCCTCCTTTTATTATTAATATGACACTTTATGCCATATAATTGACTTTTATCGGATACTTATAGAGCCCGGTATAACCCGCACCTGAGTGCGAGTTATACCTGTAATTATAAATCAGAGCAAATCAGCATTGAAATTTTTGATTAGAAAACTTCGCCGCCAAAGATCATATCGTATGATCCCATGTAGTTTGTAGCAAGTGAAAGAAGGTCGGAGTCCATGGTATCGATAGCACCGTCACAGTTGATTTCACCGGCTACTGACTTATACTGGTCATATGTGCCATATGTGTTCCAATACCAGTCAACAATGTAGTTAGCCTGAAGTTCGATTTCACCAAGGTCACCGTCGTCAAAACCGTTATCGCCGTTAACATCACCACGAGCAACAACGATATATGACTTGTAAACTTCACCGTTACCGTCAACAATCTGTACAAGAGTACCTGTTGTGTAGTTACCAACTTCATTGGGAGTTATAAGGAGTTCGCCATTTTCGAGTGTGCTGAATGCACTGATAATTTCTGCATCACTATAAACACCGTTACCGAGAAGAAGGAAGCCATCTATTACAACACCGTCAATAGTTTCAACAAAGCCAAGGTTCATAACGCTTTCTTCATCAAGGTAGGGAGCATAGTAGTAGCCCCATGTGGGATCGGCGTACATGGGATCCTGTGAAAGCTCGAATACGGGTTCGCCTGCAACTGCAGCTTCGAGAGCACCGAATGTTCTTTCAAGGTTTGCTGCAAGTTCGTTGAGGTATTCGTTGTCAGATGCGCCGAGATCTCTGTCAACTTCTGTTGCTGCGATATAAGCAGCAGCAAATTCTGCATAGGATTCAGGTGTGAAGTTTGACTGTGCTTCTGCATCAAGACCGTTTGCGTTAACTGTTGCTCTTGCTGCTTCGATAGCTGAATCAAGCTTGCTGTAGTCAGCGCATTCTTCAAGGTGCTTCCATGCATAAACAAGTTCTGATGTTGCTGTGTTAACCATTGAGGGAACAGCATAGTCATCATTGAGAACCTCTAATGCGAATGTTTCTGCATTCTTATATGCTTCGAGTGAGTCAGCTGTGTACTGACCTTCTGTGCCGGGAACAACTGCATTACCGCAGTCTTCAAATACGATTGCAAGCTTGGAGGTGTCTGCTTCAAGTTCAATGAGGCGTTCGCCGGTGAGCTCAATCATATGGATAGCGTAGAGTGATTCAATTGAACCGATAACGCCCTTGTTTGCTTCTGCTTCAAGGTAAGCTGCGATGCTTGCTGCGCGTGCATCGATTTCTTCCTGTGAAGGCTCATAGTTTTCACCATAGATATCAACATCAGTGAAGGGAGCCATTACGAAGTTCTCCTGTGATTCGATGAGATCGAGTACACGGCCTCTTGCATCCTTATATCTGTTATAGGTATGAGGAACAAAGTCACGCATGCCGAAGAACTTGTATTCATCTTCGTAGTACTTATAGTTGTATCTGTAGGGATAACCTGCTGAGTCGTATCTGATTTCGTAGTTAAGACCACTCTTTACGTTGTAAGCTGCCTTAAGAGCACCTGTACCTGTGTTGAGTGCATATGCTTCAAGTTCTTCGATAATATCATCGAGAGCTTCTTTGTACTGTTCGTACTTGTTCTTGTAGCCTGCTTCTGTAGCAGCGATGTCAGCCTGGAAGTCAGATGACTTTTTGGGCTTAAGAACGAACTTAGCGATATCCTTGAGGAGAAGGATATACTGGTCATAAATTTCTGAAGCTTCGCCTGTACCTGCGTCAATGTCATAGTTTGACTTCTGACGGTTTTCTGCAACAGCTCTTTCGAATGCTGATTCAAGACCGAAGTCTTCATAAAGGTGGATTGCAAGAGGAACTTCTACGTTAGTACCTGCAACGTTAACCCATGCTGATGTGTTGTAAAGACCGTCTTCAACACCGCCGTTGTTGAGGAGATTGCCTGCTTCATCTGTTGCGATGATGGGCTTACCTGTTTCCTCATCATAGAGTGTTTCGCCGTTTTCATCAACAGCATAGAAGTATTCGAATCTTTCGTAATAAGTGGGATTGCCTTCTTCATCTACGCCGTTAGAAGCGATTTCGAAGGGAGTAAGGAAGTATGTACCACCCTTACCTTCAAGAGCTGCAGTGATCTGATCAGCTTCTGAATTGAGAGCTGAGAAGGGAGCACCTGTAACGTTTGTTACTGTTGCTGTTCCTGTTGTCTTGCCTTCGTCGTTGAGGTCAACAACGCGGATCATCTTGCCGTCGAAATCGTCAAGATCGTCGCCACCGTCAAGATATGTAACAGCTTCGTACTTGATAAGACGGCCGTTGCCTGCTTCGATAGTGGATTCAAGAGCATCGTCGTCTTCGCCGACTGAACCGACATATGCATAAACATTCTTTGAAAGAACGATATCCTTATATGTTCCGTCTGACTGCTTTTCACGTGTGATTGATTCACCGTCTTCACCTTCAACGATGTATGTGATAGCGAATTCAATAAGGTTACCGGGAGTAAGTGTACCGTTAATCTTTACGTTTACGCTTTCACCACCGGCAAGTTCGGAATCACGCTGAATACCTGAAACTGTGAGAGCACCGGTATTGACGCCCTGTTCATTGTAGTCATAGATGTTAACAGTCTGAACAACATAGTTGTAAAGATTGTCCTGTGTGAATCTGCCGTACTTGTCTGTGTAGCCTGTGTTGATACCGCTTGAACCGTTGAAAATCTGGAATGTGGGATTAACCTTGTTGCCGTCTTCATCAGTTTCGTTAGCGTCGATGATTTCGGGAAGATAGATTTCCATCTCTTCAAATTCCTGGTCGTCGCTGAGACCGAGAAGCATACAAACAAGGGGAAGAGCTGTCTTAGCAATGTATTCGCCTCTGCCTTCAACAGTATCGCCTGCTGCATTTTCGAATGATGATGCGCCGAGAGTACCGATAAGGTCATGCATCATATCTGAAAGAGAAGCATTCTGAACAACAGCATCAAGTGAACCGAGGTTCTTGAATACGTTGGGGAAGAGAAGGTCAAATACGTTATCAAGAAGGTCAACGATGATCTGAACACCGTTCATGGTGTCGAATGCGCCGCCTTCATTTCTTGCAAAGATCTTTGCAAAGTTTGTTGCATCAAGGCAGTAGAGAGGCTTAAGGAGATAGTTGAAGATAAAGTTCTTTGAAACTATCTGTGTTCCGTTGCCTGCGATTTCATCATAAATCCATGCGCCTTCGCCCTTGATGGGGATAAGAGCATTGATGATTGTGTCGATATCTTCCCAAACTTCGTCGATAGTGGGTTCTTCATCATCGTCTGAATTGAAGTTGAAGGGAAGGATTGCTGCATAGGTTGTGAATGCCCAGTGTGCAACCTTTGTGAGTGTGTTTTCATAGCTGCCGTTATCACCCTGATACTGAAGGAGGCCGGTATCTGTAAGGGGATTTGAGCCGTTATCGGAATTCATATCGAATCCCTGATTAAGATTGTAAACAGCGATGTCAAAGAGAATGTCGATCATCTTATCTACAACTGCTTCATAGTAAAGTTCGTCACTTGCAAAAGCTGATCTTGTGGGCTTTGTATATGTGAGCTGAGGAATATCCTGATATGCAAGCTGTTCAACAGCTTTGTAAGCAACGTCAGCAACTGTATCATATGAATCATCAATATAGATATAGTCAACTGAATTGTTGAGGATTTCTCTCATAACGAGAGCAACGATCTGCTGGTCGCTGTCCATAGCTGCGATTTCTGATGCTGAGGGGATTTCTGATCTCTTGTTGAAGAAGAGGTCGTCTGTTACGAATACAACGAATCTGCCTGCTTCAGCGATGTTGCTGAAGAGCTTAGCGTTGCCGCCTTCATAATCCCAGTCCCAACCGAGAGTTACGCCGTCTCTTGAATATGTATCAACAGCGATGATTTCAAGGAATTCACCGAGGATGGTGTTGAAGTTGTCAACAAGAGTTTCGCCTGCGGGAATGTTAACCTTGGGCATTCTTGCTGTACCGTCAGCAAGAGCTTCGTGTCTGAAGAGTTCAGCATACTTTGTGAGATCTTCTTCAGCTGCGATATAGCCGTGGTAGTTGGGATCATATTCAGGATTGTCTATCCATTCCTGATCTGCTTCGCTCCAGATTGTTCTCTGTGTCTTTGCTTCATCGAATGAATAACCGCAAAGTTCAAGAACCCAGTCAACTGTGTCTCTTGTGATAACGGGAACGAGAAGATAGTTATATGCCTGCTGCATAAGGTCTTCGATGAACTCATAACCTTTTCTGCTGGTTGTGATATCTACAACACCAACATCAGCTGCGGGAGCTGCTGCACCATTTGCAACTCTTGTTGCACCGCCGAGACCAACTGTAACCCAATCCTTGGGATGAACCCAAGCATAGTAGTCATATGCTGAAGTGTTGATAGGCTGGTCAACAACAAGGTTGCCTGCTGCATCTTTCCATTCATAGCTGCCGGGCATGATAACGCTGCACTTGTTGTCGAGAAGATCGTCGATCTGCTTCCATTCGCCGAGTGCAAGTTCAACAAGGAGCTGCTGGCCAAGTCTGAGGATAGCATCGTCGCCTTTGAACTCTGCGGGAACATTTTCGAGACTCATTTCGTCGAAGTAATCAAATTCAGCTGCGTCGCCTGCTTCTGTTAAACCGTAAACAACACCGATAGCAAGTTCTCTTACATTGAACATGTAGTCAGCGATGAGACCGTTAATAAGACCTGCGTCAAGAGGATTGTTGGGGTCGCCCTTAACATACTTCTGCACGATCTTTCTGAGACCTGCAACCATGTCGAGTACTGCGTAGATAACATCCAGATCCTGTTCTTCGCCTCTGCGGATACCTAAGATAGGATCTACGATTGTGGGAAGAGTGATAAGATCTCCAAGCATATCAAGAAGAACGTCACCGGTTTCGATGAACTGTTCAACACTGTAGATAGTAGTGTTTATGCTTGAAAGGTCAAGGTAGAGAAGACCGTAGAGGTCAAGCTCTATCTGCTCTTTTGCCAACATACGGTCAACTTCGTCAAGACCCATTGATGCGTACTGCTCAAGGTCAAAAACGGGCTTGTCAACGTCATCGTAACTATTGGCAATTGCGTCGCCCTTATATGCTTTGTATGCACTACCCATTACGGAGAAAGAACCGATGAGCATTACAAAAGCCATAAGGATTGAGAGAATGCGGATTGACTTTTTCAAATTGTACACCTCCAAAAAAATTTGAACAATAGTAGGGCTTGGATAAATAATTTTGTTGTGCATCGGTACAGCCGATGCTTCTGACCAACCTCCTTAATGATTTCGCCACGCCGGGTAACGCCGTCACCGGCGCAAGCGATAGCCAGAATCACAGAATTTTTATCCATTGCAGTTCTGCAACGACACATATAATTAATGTAATGCGTATATGTGCAGATACAAAACCACTATATGGTCATAATAACTATACCTAAATTCCGTTGCAAAGTCAACGATTTTCAAAAAGGATTTCATATTTTGTTAATATTCAACAATCAGACTTCAAAAAAATTAGGCAATGTGACCATCAGACGGTCAAATGCTTTGCGAAAACATACATAACTGTAATTTGCCAACATGCGTAAAGGATTTTTGCTTTACAAAAGAGCTTTTTAAACACCTTCATACAAATATCCGTTTTAAGGACAAAAACAGCTGTCACAATGTCATATATATAAAATGTATAGTATTTATATATAAATATCAGTCAAAAAAATGTTTAAAAAAAGATTTTTGCGGTATATGTAAAGGCTATTAGCTTTACAATATCCGTTTTATTTTGCATTAATTATATTTATATTCTTATACAGAATTAAGATGTGGTTTTTTATATTAAAAAGAAGTAAGATTGAACAAACTTAATTAAATCTGTACCGATTTCAACGATCGTTTTTTGCTGAGTGTTTTCATATCCGTTCTTTCACTGTAAAGTTGTATTGCTTTACAGTGAAAGATTATTTTTTTCTGTAAAATATAAATGATTTGTTACACGAATATATAATTATCTGATAATTAAAAGGTTCATTGTAAAGTCACTTTGCTTTACAATGAACCTTTTTTAAAGCTTGTCTAATCGACAATAAAAACACTGCTTTCGGATTTCAGTTTTTCAAAGTCGCTATTTTTATGCTGATTACCGTCAAAAACATATACTCCTCCGCCAATCCCAAGCATCAGATCACAGCTTTCCTCATGCAGGATTTTTTCTATCGTCTCCAAAGCATAGGTTTTTTCCTTTTCCGGCAGGTTAAGATGTATTGCAAGCGTGTTTTTTATGCCGCAATTTCTCATTGTTTTATTGAAGACTATCAACGGTTTTATTATTTTCTCATATTCTGTATTATTGATTGATACAGTTACAACCGGATAATCCATCGTTATTCCGAAAAGCTCATACAAAGAACGGTTTTTCTCAGCCTTGTTTTTTGCGATATCAAAAAGATATTTTTCTGACAACGCAATCAAAAATTCATCTTTATAAAACGGATTTACAGCCTTTTTGAATTCACCTTTAATCATTTTCATTTTTTCATATGAATTTAAGGCGTCATCTTCCGTTTCATCAATAGCAAAAACAAAAATATACTCTTTTTTCTCGCCTGAAGAAACAGCAACTTTTAATTCATTCATGCCATCTTTATTTTCATCAACAAACCCATACATTGAAAAACAACCGGTCTTATTTTCTCCTGACAAGCTGCTTTTCAGACAACCCTCAAAAATTCCTTCTTTACTTTTGTTTTCCAGATTATATTTTACAACCACACAATTGATGTTTTTGACAAGACTCATTCTCATTGTCATGCTCAGATTTTCATTTTCGGTTTTGAAAGTTACGGATTGCCCTGAAATTTTCACCTTTGTTTCTGAATTATAAAAATAAAAAATACCTTTATTGCTGTCTAAAAAATCCGAAACTTCTGTAAGAGGAGAAACATTTTCTCCGTCAAAATATATTTGAATCATGCCTGTGTCTGTAATCGCAAAAGTAATTCTTCCGTTAAAAAACAGTGACATTTTCGGATTAGCTCTGTCCGGAGTGTACCACTCATTTCTTTTTCTGTTAATTCTTTCGCGCACCACCGGAATTATCGTATCCGACACCACATCTTTGAATACTGTTCTTCCATGCGGCGGTTTTTCTTCAAGTAAAGTTTTTGCACCCTTCATATTTTTGTCGTTCATAAAACGTTTTTGCATACAATTACTGTTTGTAAGATTGTCAATTGAAAGAAAACTCATGCCGATATGATGAACCATAAATGAATTTATTATCGAAAAGTCATTGTTGTTTCTGCCTTTGGTATAATCAATCGCCTCATAAAATCCGTATTTGCCAGTCATTCCAAGCTTTTCAAGCCTTTTCAGGTTGTCAAACGAAACTCTCGGTGCAGTATTCAATGTCAGAAATGATGAATACGGTGAGATTACATTCTCTTTATCCAATCCCCTTTTCAGCCCGAGTTTTTGCACTCCATGTGCCTTGTATTGATAATTCATATCGCCGTCAAATGCATAAAAAGCACTTTCCGACATTCCGAACGGCATTCTGCCCGCTTTTTTTCTTTGGCACTGCAAACAAAACTTAAGTGCCTCATCCGTCAGACTTCCTGACGGTGCAGGCAAAAAAATATCGGCCATGAAATATTCGAACATTGTTCCTGTCCATGAAGCAAGACCTGCATATCTTCCGTTTTTTATTAATGGTCGGTCAAGTGCACTCCAATGATTTTTCGGCACAGATTTTCTTGCCACGGCACAGTATGCCGTCATTCTTATTTCACTCATATATAAATCATAGCAGCTTTCCGTTTTTTGACCGCTGTCCGGATTAATGCCTGTGTGAAACAGTTTTCTTTGTTTGTTATACATAACACTCAAATCCGTATCAGAAATTATATTTTCAATTCTGTCTGCAACAGATTTCAAACCCGGACATTCATTTTTATATTCTTGAATACCCTCTTTAACCGCTGTAAGGCAACAAAGAAAATTTCCGCTGTCAACTGCTGACACAAATCTCGGAGATAACGTTCCGAGCGTTGATGTATCATACCAATTCATAAGGTTACCCTTATATTTTTCAAGTTTTTCAACGCTTTCAAGACTTGCAGCAAGACGAGCATTCAGTTCTTCAGATGTTATAAAACCAAAATCTCTTGCCGCCAGAAAGCAGGCAAGCATAAGTCCGATGTTGGTCGGGGATGTCCTTTTCGCAACTGCTCTATGCGGTGCAAATTGAATATTATCCGGCGGAAGATAATTATTTTCTTTTTCGCATAAATCCTCAAAATATCCCCACATTGCAGATGCCTGCGAAATAAAATATTCTTTTTGTGATGCTGATATCCTCTTTTTCTCTCTCAAAACAGGCAGTTTTCCGAAAAATGTAAGAGGTATATCTGTAAGAATTATAATGGCAAATAATCTGTGTATCGGGAGGCCAAAAACAATCAGTGCCGCCGATACTGTCAATGCAGGAACAAACATAGCAGGCAACCCTGAATTTTTATCTTGTGTATCGGATGTTGTCCACTCAAGAAGATTGTTTCCGCTAATCAACATCCTCCACAAAGCCCTTACTGTTGCATCGGTGCAAACATACGCTTCTCTTGCTGAATATGCAACTGAAGTAAAAGCTTTAGCAAACATTCCGAGTGCTTCAGGAAGTCTTTTTGAATAATAAAGTCCGGTAACCGAACGATGTCCGAGACGAAATACTGAACCGATACCCGCAAATAAATCTGATGCGCAAAGCGATAATCCTGAAACTGTGGCAGCAACAGCTCCTGAATTTCCTCCGTAAAACGCGGAAAACAGCATAACAGCGAGACAAATAACAGGGTGTATACTTCTCCTCAGATTATCAAAAAGCTTATATCTCGATACAAAATTCAGCGGGTTTTTGCCGAAAATGAAACCCGAATTCTGCCAATCTCCTCTTATCCATCTGTGCTGTCTTTTATAATATCCGTCAACAGTCGTCGGAAAATCCTCAATAATCTGTGCCCCTGATATGAAACCTGTTCTGAGAATTTCACCTTCAATTATATCATGGCTCAGCACCCTCTCTTTCAGAAAGAATTTGTCAAGCAATTCATAATATGCATCAACATTTATAAGACCCTTTCCGCAGAAAATGCTTTCTCCGAATAAAGTCTGATATTTCTCACCCGAACACTCATCGTAACTTGAAATGCCCAAATTTTGTGACATTATATTACCGAAGATCGTTCGCGAACACGCAAGAGATGTCTGAATTTTTGGCACAAGGATGCCATATCCTGAAATTACACGACCATCTTTTATTATCGGTTTATTCACGGGATGCTCCGCAACTGCAATCAACTCCCTGACAGACTCAAAAACGGGTCTTGAATCATAATCAAGTGCAAACAGATATTTTGTTTCATCAAGCTTTTTTGAGTCGCCGTGTATCGAAAGAAACTCTTTGGGACTTCCTTTTATTGCCCTTACCAGAGCTCTTATTGCACCGCGTTTTCTCTCTTTTCCGATAAATTCATTCTGGGTTTCAGAATACGATCTCGGTCTTACCGCTGCAATAAATCCTCCACCGTATTTTGCGTTGAGTTCATCAATTGATTTATTCAAAGCATTCATAATATGCCTGTCTTCGGCTTTTCTCGGCGCGTCCGCACCCTTAAAATCCGCAAGACAGCAGATTTTTGTGTTTTTTGCTCCGTTGCTGAGATATAAAGCTTCCATTTTATCTTTTATTTCTTCGATTCTGTCAATCGATGCTAAAATAACCGACAAAACAATAGTTATCTTCACATCGGAAACTTTTTTGCATTCAGGGTCAAGACTCAGCGGTTTTTCAGGGATAACTCCTGCAAGCACAGCACTTTCTTCATAATATCTTAATATTTCCCATATCGGAAAATATAACATTATACAAACAAGCCATTCACTGCTGAAAATTCCTGCAGCAATGCAAATAAACGCAGAAATAAACACCTCTGAAATAAATAAAACCATACCGATTTTTCTGCTTTTAACTGTTGTGAAAAGATGTTCACCTATGTGCTTTTGTGTTTCCTCGGACTTTTCAAGCAGCTCACGGGCAATTTCTCTTTCGGACTTGTTCTTTTTTATTGCAATTTTCGCAATTTTTCTTCTGTATTTTATTTTGCTTTCTCTGTCAACAATACTGTATATTCCCACCGGGTCAGATAGCAGAATATCCTCGGCAGAAAACAGATTTTCCGAAATATAATCAAAATCAACCTCTCTGATTTTCCGTACCGACAAAACCGCTTTTTTTAATCTTTCCGGGTTATTTTCTGTTATTGCCTCGGAACAGACATGAAGCAAACTGCAGGATAATGCCAAAGGTAAATATTGAATTTCAATACCGTTCAGTTCATGTAAATTATTTATTATATTTTTCGGCTCGGGCAGCATTCCGTCTTGACACATTTTTCCGCACTTGTCAAAAAGACCCGATAAAAGCTTCGGGTCGATTAATTGATTTCTTATTTTTTTGCACTCTGATATACAGTTTTTCAAACATCTGTGAAGCATTGGATAATGCTCAACGAGAATATCGGTCAATTCATCTTCCGTTTTATTGCTTGCATGGTTTCTGAGCACAGCAATATCCGTTTTCAGAATTTTATAAAGGCTGTTTTTCATTCCCTCACCTCTTATTTCCGAATAAACCTGAATGCAAATATCCCAAAGGTTAATACCGCAATCAAAACTAAAATTCGTTTTATGAAGTCTATAATTTTGACGGTTTTAATCGCTGTGTTCATAATTTTCAATGCTGTTGACACATCATTCATCAGACACACCCCCGTTTTTTCTCTGAATCATTCATGCTTCTGCACAATGACTTATCAAAACACCGTGTGCAATTGACGGTATTGATTCATTCTGCATTGATGAAACGCTTGACATCAACGCGCCTGTTCCCACAAAAAAGACTCTTTTTAATTCTCCGTTTTCAATTCTGCCAAGAATATCTGAACACAAAACCGCACCGCTGCAACCGCATCCTGAACCGCCCGCTCCGACATCTTTCTGTTTCTGAATATCATACAGCATCAGACCGCAATCGTTGTGAACAGCCGAAATATCCGTATTTTCTTGCTTTACCATCAATTCACATAGCAGTTCTGAACCAACCGCTCCGAGGTCACCTGTCAGAATCATGTCATAGTCTTTGGGAGATGTGTTTGTGTCTGTCAGAAAATCGGAAATTGTACGACAAGCTGCAGGTGCCATTGCCGCACCCATGTTATTCGGGTCTTTGATACCGTAATCCTGAATCCGACCGATTATAACCTTTTCTACACATATTTTTGATTTTTTATCACTTATTACAACTGCGCCTGCAGCTGTTGCCGTCCACTGCGAAGTCGGTGTACGCTGTCCACCGTATTCAAGCGGCATACGAAATTGTTTTTCAGCTGAGCAAAAATGAGATGATGTGGAAGCTACTGCATTACAAACTATTCTTGAATCAACACAGACTGAAGCACTCGCCATCGATAACGCCATTGTTGAGCACGCACCGTACATTCCGGCAAATGGTATTCCGAGTTCTCTTATCCCGAATGTTGTTCCGATACACTGATTAAGCAAATCGCCTGCAAAAATAACATCAATTTCATTGGGTGCAATTCCTGCTTTTGCAATTGCTCTCGAAACAGCATCACCGTGAATTTTACTTTCTGCTTTCTCCCACGATTTTTCGCCTGCCGTACCGTCTTCAAAAACGCTGTCAAATTTACCCTTAAGAGGTCCTTCTCCTTCTTTTTTGCCCACTACAGAGGCAAAGGCGGCTATTCCGGGTCTTGTTGACAAATTTAACGTATATCTTCCTTGTTTTAAAGGCATAAAACCACCTCTGATTTGTTTTAAATTATTTTGTGCAATTCAAAAATGATTATGCTCCATTAAAACAAAAAACAAAAGACCGATATTCCGTTTGGGAATACCAGTCTTTTTGTTTTTTCAGGAATTCACGGGGCAGCTCCGAAGAACTGCCCCAAAGGAATTCAATTAAGGATTAAAGGAACCAGGGGAAAAGAAGCTCTGTTACGATGTTCTGAGTAAGAACAAACCAGAGTGTACCGAAGATCTTGCCAAAGAAGCCCTGAACACCATTGAGAACATCGCAAGCTGTGCAGCCGCAATCTTCAGCGTGTTCGTTATGGGGCCAATACTGATGGCACTTTGCTGAGTAAGCGATTACCTCATAATCTTCAACGAAGCACTTAACGCAGAATCTCTTTTCAACTCTGTCCTGGAAGCATGTTTCAGCCTTAACTACAGTCCAGTCGCTCCATACATGTGAAAGCTTGTCAGCGGGAACAAGAACCTTATCACATACAAGGCAAACCTGATCTTCTGAGCAGTTAGCTTCGGGACCTGCGATGTGGCCGAGCTTTTCAACAACAACTGTTGAAACCATGTATCCGCAAGTTGTGCAGTATGTTACTGATTCACCTGCTGTTACACAGTCAGCAACGATTGTTACCTTGTAGCCGCTTTCGTTGTGGCCGAGAGGAGCAATTGTTTCTGTAGCAACTTCAGCTGCGCAAATTGAGCAGAACTGAGTCTTTTCACCTGCAACTGCGCAAGTGGGATCCTTGGTAACAACCCAAGCACCTGCATCGTGACCTGTTGCAGGGATAACTTCTTCATTTACAACTGCACCGCAAGCTACACATATTGAAGCCTTGATGCCGTCAACTGTGCAAGTTGCTTCCTTGATGATCTGTGTTGCGCCTGCAACATGCTCGTGAGCAGCGATAACCTTTGAATCGAGAACAGCGTCGCAACGTGTGCACTTCTGAACAGCTTCGCCGTCAGCTGTGCAAGTAGCAGCCTTTGTTTCAACCCAAGCGCCTGCTTCATGACCGAGAGCAGCGATAGCTTCTGACTTGATAACTGCGTTGCAGATTGTGCAAGCGAGAACCTTTTCGCCTTCTTCTGTGCAAGTAGCAGCCTTAACTGTTACATAAGCACCTTCGTCATGACCTGTAGCAGCGATAGCTTCTTCAGCGATAACTGCATCGCAGATTACGCAGGATGTAGCCTTGATGCCGTCAACTGCGCAAGTAGCGTCCTTGATGATTTCTGTTGCGCCTGCAACATGTTCGTGAGCAGCAACTTCTGCTGTTTCAAGAGCCTTACCGCAAACTGTGCATGACTTTGTCTTTTCGCCAGCTGCTGTGAGTGTGGGCTCTACTGTGATCTTCCATGCGCCTTCTGTAT
This sequence comes from Acutalibacteraceae bacterium, assembly GCA_045536515.1. Lineage (GTDB taxonomy): Bacteria > Bacillota > Clostridia > Oscillospirales > Acutalibacteraceae > CAG-177. Next base: position 13,674 of record JAZSNQ010000221.1, read on the forward strand.
GACCGAGAGCAGCAATAGCTGTTTCGCTCATTGTCTTGTCGCATACTGTGCATGATGTAACCTTAACACCTTCAGCTTCGCAAGTGGGAGCTACAAGGATTTCGGGATTACCTTCTACGCAAGTGTGAGCTTCAACTTCCTTTTCGGTAATGTAAGCACCGCAGATTGCGCAATACTGAGTCATAACACCTGCATCAGCAGCTGTGGGTTCCTGAGTGATAACCCATTCGCCGGGGATGTGGTCGAGTGCGGGGATTTCTTCTGATTCAAGAACAGCGTTGCAAAGCTTGCAGTTCTGAACCATTTCGCCGGGAGCAGCGCAGGTTGCGGGAATTGTTGTTACCCATGCGCCTGCTTCGTGGCCTGCTGCAAGGATAGCAACATCCATAACGAGGTCGCAGTTTACGCAGATTGTGATCTGGAAACCTGCTTCAAGGCATGTGGGAGCCTGAATAACGATCCAATTGCTTTCTTCATGAGGAGCAAGAGGAGCGGGTCTGTTGTCAAGTTCTTCACCGCAGTCAAGGCAGTAGAGAGTTTCTACACCGTTAACTGTGCAAGTTGAGGGAACTGTTAAAACCCATTCGCCGTCATAGTTGTGACCCTTAGCGGGGATAGCATCGTATCTGAGGAATTCTGTGCAGTTAGCGCAGAAT
>JAZSNQ010000251.1:0-2009 GCA_045536515.1 Acutalibacteraceae bacterium
GGAATGCAGAATTCGCCGCCGACATATTCTGTTGAGTCTTCTTTTGAAACAAGACTCTTTATACCTCCGGTTTTATCATCAAAAACAACTTTAAGATACTTATTTTCAATAGTAAGTCCCTCTGCGGAAATATCGCTCTTATTATCACTGTGGTCTTCGCAATATTCCGAATCTTCGTGCCACAGCCAGTAGGTTGCATATCCCATTGCAGGAACCTTTGCACGGAATACGGTATCCTTGTGAGAATCGTTTGAACGGGATGAACGGACATTCTGGAATATAACGTCCTTACCGTCTGCATTTTCAACCTTTCTTGAAGGATGATATGTTCTCACATTTGTTTCAACATCAAATGAATTGGGATTGAAAACAATAACGGGTCTGGGGAATTTGAGATTTCTGCAATGATGGCGTGCGTTTGTTGCAACAGCATCCGTTACTCCGTCAAGCCATGTATTAACCATACCTGCAATTTTAAGCATCGCTTTATTTTCTTCATTTGCGGCAATCTTCATTGCATAACCCATGGAGTCACGGACATCGTCATATGCTTCCATAATCGAACAGCCGCAGAAAATATCATGAAACTGATTGAAGCAAACCTCCTGCCATGCCTTTCCGAATTCTTCGGTTGCCTTGGGAAGATTGGTTATCTTGCCGCAAACGGTATTCCATTTTTCTGCATTTGCAAGCCAGTATTCAGCCTTTCTGTTGAGCTGTTTTACCATTGAGGTTGCGGAATAGCAACCGCTTGCATGGTGCTGAAGCTCATCATTCCATACAGGAAGATTAAGATTCTTATCAGCACACATTTCAGCAAAATATTCATCGGGCGAAGAATACTCAAGCTCCTCATATCCGTTTTCTTTAAGCTTGAGAAGATAATCAAGGTCGCCCTTTGTGGGTCCGCCGCCGTGATTGCCGACACCGAAGAAAAACATCATTCCGTGACCCGAATTCTCAACTCTTTCACGGAGATTTTGAAGTTCATTATCGATACCGTTCTTACCGTTTACACAGTAACAATCAGGAATTCTGTAAGTCAGAACTCTTGAGCCGTCGGGGCTGTCCCACCAAAAAAGATTTTCAGGAATTTCGGGGTTTTCATGCATACCCGGACGCATCATAACATAGCAACGCATACCTCCATTGTTAAGAAGCTGAGGCATCATTGCGTTATGTCCGAACGAGTCTACATTATAACCCGTTTTACAGATTTCTCCGAATTTTTCATAGTAATAAAGCTGACTGTAAAGTGCCTGACGTGCAAAGCTTTCAGCAGAAGGCATATTACAGTCGGGTTGAACCCACCAACCGTTGACGGGCACCCATCTGCCCTTTTTAACAAGCTTTCTGATTTCTTCAAATAGTTCGGGATCAATTTCTTCAACCCATTTATAATAAGAAGCTGAAGAACAGGTAAAAACAAGTCCTTTATATTCTTTAAGGCGGTCAACTGCACTTCTGAAAGTCTGAAGCACCTCGCCGCAGCCCTCCTGCCATCTCCAGAGCCAGATAGGGTCAAGGTGGGCATTGCTTACGATATGTAATTTATTATTCATTGTCGCACCTCATTATTCAAAGAATCCGTAGAATCTGCCAACCCAGTAAGCAAAAGTATAAACATAGCAGTTTTCAACACACATTATACCGCCTGAGTCTTCGTTTTTATATTCAACGGGGTCACGGTCATATTTTGCAATAAATGTTTCATCGGGAGGAAGCTGAACGGAAATTTCCTTTTTACCGAGTCTGAGCGTTCTGACAGGAACATCATGTCTGCCTATAAGGCTTACACCTGCCGCAAGACGGCTTGCATTTGTTCTGTAGAACCAGCCCGCAAGCTTATCGAGATCAGGCTTTTCATCCGGGCAGGAAATAAAATAAGGAAGGTCATAACCGGGATTATGTTCTCTTGCCATTGAACTTCTCCATGCTTTGAAGCCTTTTCTGTACTTCTCAAGGAGCTTTTCATCGGTTTCAAGAAGGCAGAGACCCCAGAAGGAAAG
>JAZSNQ010000180.1:0-6405 GCA_045536515.1 Acutalibacteraceae bacterium
GGCAACACACCGCGTCAAGCCCCCGTTCCCAAAACCCTGCCAGCCTTGGGCTCACGGGTGCAGCACGCAGCGGCGCACACCGATCTGTAAAGTTATATGCTCATCGGGTCGTACCCGTCATGCACAAATGATGTCCCAAAAACGGGGATGATATACCGGTAAGGCCGGTCAGAATTCGCGCCTGCCCTCAATGGCGCGCATAAGGGTGGCGTCATCGGCAAATTCAAGGCTGCCGCCCACAGGGATGCCGTAGGCAAGGCGACTGACCTTAACGCCGAAGGGTTTGAGAAGGCGGGCGAGATAACGCGCGGTGGTTTCGCCCTCGGTGTCGGGATTGGTGGCGAGAATAACCTCACCCACTGCGCCGTCGGCAACGCGCTCAACCAGCGCGCTGATGGTCAGGTCATCAGGCCCTATGCGGTTCATGGGCGAAATGACGCCGTGGAGAACATGGTAAACTCCGCGGTATTCACGGCTGCGCTCCAACGCGGCCACATCGCGGGGGTCGGCCACCACGCAAACGGTGGCTTTGTCACGGCCGCGGTCGCTGCACACGGGGCAGGTCTCACGGTCTGTCAGATTTTGGCACACGCTGCAGCGGCATACGCTGTGGCGGGCGCGGCTGATAGAGGCGGCAAAATCATCAGCCTCCGCCTCTGTAAGAGAGATGATATGGAACGCCAGCCGCTGGGCAGACTTGGTGCCTATGCCCGGCAGGGATGCGAACTTTTCTACCAATGTCTCAAATGTGGAAGGATAATCAGCCATAATCAGCCTCTGAGCTGTTTTATTCTTGCGGCTCTGTCAGCCTGCTTAAACACGTCGCTGCCTGCCACCAGCACATTTGCGCCGGCGTCACGGCAAAGCTTTGCGGTGTCGGGGTTCACGCCGCCGTCCACCTCCAAAAGGGTGGAAAGACCTCTCTCATCGATATAGCGGCGCAGCGTCTCGATTTTGGGCAGCATCTCATAAATGAAGCCCTGCCCGCCGAAGCCGGGTTCAACCGTCATAACCAGAACCATGTCAAGCTTATCGAGATAAGGGAAAACATCTTCGGCAGGTGTTCCGGGCTTTATGCTTATACCTGCCCTGCATCCGCAGGAGATAATCTTATCAACCGTTGCGGCGGCATCGGATGAGCTTTCGATATGAAAAACAATGATATCCGCACCTGATTTTATGAAATCCTCAATATAGTCAAGCGGTGTATCAATCATAAGATGAACATCAAAAACAAGGTCGGTTTTGTTTCTTATGCTCTTGATAACGGGTGCACCGAAGGTGATATTCGGAACAAATCTTCCGTCCATGACATCAAGATGGAGGTAATCGGCACCGCAATCTTCCATTCTCTTTGCCTCTGCGCCGAGGGATGAAAAGTCACTTGCAAGAACCGACGGAGAAATTTTAATCATAGCATACTCCTCCTATTTTAATTTATATATTATAACAGTTTTTATTTGTAAGGTCAACAATATAAATATTAATTTATTTTAAAATATAAACAGTTTATATGCGTAACAAAAAGGGGCTGACTCAATAAGATGAAGAAGCCGTTTTCTTCCGATGACAGGCGTATATGTGATACGTCGAGTCGGAAAAAACGGCTAAAAAGAAACACAAAACAACAGTTTTTAATTCTATAATGCAATTAAAATAGCTTACAGAGGTAACAATTTCTCTGTAAGCTATTTCTTATTTATTAAGTTTCTTTTGTTCTTCGCTTAGTGAGACAGTTCCATGATTTTTTATTTGTTCTTGGAAAGACCTCTCTGGATCGCCTTGATAATTTCAACGATGGGAATAACCATAAATGCAAGACCGATTGAAATTGCATATGCCTTGATATCAAGGTGTGTGAAGTCGAACATATTTGCAAGGAACGGAATTTCGATGATTGCCGTTGTGAGAACAAGCGATGCAACCATTGCGCCGTAAAGAACCCAGTTGTGTGACTTCTGAGCAAACGCCATGCCGAGAACAGAGCCTCTCTGTGAACGCATATTGAATGAATGGAAGATTTCGCACATTGACATTGTAAGGAATGCCATTGTCATGCCTTCGCCGCTTTCGATGGGGTGGAAGAAATCAAGAACACCTGTTTCAAGATATTCGCCGATAAAGAATGCAGCGAGAGTAAGAATTGTAACAAGAAGACCCTGATAGAATACATCGAATCCCATGCCGCCTGCAAAAACGCCTTCCTTGCTGTTTCTGGGCTTTCTCTGCATGATATCTCTTTCGGGTTTTTCAAGACCGAGAGCAAGTGCGGGAATACTGTCAGTTACAAGGTTGATGAAAAGAAGGTGAACGGGTTTAAGGATTGTGAATCCGAGAATGGTTGCGGTGAAGATTGAAAGAACTTCCGAAAGGTTTGAACCGAGAAGAAACTGGATAGCCTTTCTGATGTTGTCATAAATTCTTCTGCCTTCGGAAACTGCGGAAACGATTGTTGCAAAGTTATCGTCTGCAAGAACCATGTCTGCAACGTTCTTTGTAACATCTGTACCCGTGATACCCATGCCTACGCCGATATCTGCACTCTTGATTGAGGGAGCATCGTTAACGCCGTCGCCGGTCATTGCAGTAATCATACCCTTTGCACGCCATGCATTGACAATTCTCGTCTTATGCTCGGGCTGAACACGTGCATAAACTCTGAATTCGGTAACTCTTTCGGCAAAATCTTCGTCGCTGATTTCGTCGAGCTGTGCACCTGTGATAGCACTTGACTCGTTTTCGATAATGCCGAGCTGCTTTGCAATCGCAACCGCGGTATCCTTATGGTCACCCGTAATCATAATGGGTGTGATGCCTGCCGAACGGCATTCTTCAATAGCTGCCTTAACTTCGGGACGCGCAGGGTCAATCATACCCGTAAGACCGATGAAAACAAGATTGTTTTCAAGTGCTTCGGGAGCAAAATCCGAAGGAATTGAATCATAATCTCTGTAAGCGACTGCAAGAACGCGGAGAGCCTGGTCTGCCATTCTCTTGTTATCGGCAACAACAGCAGCCTTGACATCATCTGTGAAAGGAACAACCTCTCCGTTAATGAGAGCATATTTGCAAAGGTTAAGAATAACGTCGGGGGCACCCTTTGTATACTGAACAATACCGTCGGCAGTCTTATGAACGGTTGACATCATTTTTCTGCCTGAATCGAAGGGAGCTTCGCCGACTCTGGGTGCGTTTGCAACAAGGTCGTTCTTATTAAGACCGAGTTCGTTTGCAAAATAAACAAGAGCTGCTTCCGTGGGCTCGCCCGTAACAACACCGTCAGCATCAATTGAAGCATCACAGCAAAGAGCCATTGCCTTTGCGATAAGAGCCTCATTGTCGCCGTAATGGTCAACAACGGTCATCTTGTTCTGAGTAAGAGTACCCGTCTTGTCTGAACAGATAATCTGAGCACAGCCGAGAGTTTCAACAGCTGTGAGCTTTCTGATGATGGCGTTCTTCTTTGACATATTTGTAACGCCGATTGAAAGAACGATTGTAACAACGGCTGCAAGACCTTCGGGGATAGCCGCAACAGCAAGTGAAACGGCAACCATGAAGCTTTCAAGGAAAACATTAAAGCTTAAGCCTTCGCCGAAATAAGCGGTGATAACCTGGAATGCGAGAAGAACAACACAGATTCCGAGAACGAGATATGTGAGAATTTTTGAAAGCTGTGAAAGCTTAATCTGAAGAGGAGTCTGACCTTCTTCAGCCTGTGCAATAGCATCGGCAATCTTACCCATTTCGGTGTCCATACCCGTTGCAACAACAACAGCTTTACCTCTGCCGTAAACAACGGTTGAACCCATATAAGCCATGTTTTTTCTGTCACCGAGCGGAACTTCGCCGTTGTCGCCGCCTGTAAGAACATCTATAAGCTTTCCTACGGGAACAGACTCACCGGTAAGAGCCGCTTCTTCAATCTTCATGCTTGCGCATTCAAAGATACGGCAGTCTGCGGGAACAGCATCACCTGCTTCAAGAACAATAACATCACCCACAACAAGGTCTTCGCTTCTTACGGAAACAAGCTTACCGTCACGGAAAACCTTTGAGGTTGCGGCACTCATTTCCTGGAGTGCTTCAATTGCAGCTTCCGCCTTGCTTTCCTGAACAACGCCGAGAACCGTGTTGATAACAACAACAACCATGATGATGATTGTGTCGGTGGGAACTTTGATTGCGCCTGCTTCGACCCATTCCGTGATTGCCGAAATAACTGCGGCAACAATAAGAATAATAATCATCGGATCTGAAAGCTGTTCGAGCACACGCTGGAACATTGTCTTTTTCTTGCCTTCCGCAAGCTTGTTTTTGCCGTTTTCGGCAAGTCTTTTTTCAGCTTCAGCCGCTGTAAGACCTGCATCCGAACTCTTGATGTGAGCAAAAACATCGCTGATCTGTTCGAGATAGAACTTCATCAAATTCAATCCTTTCAAATTATGTTTTATAATAAATAAAACCCTTGACAGAGAACGGCAAAATTCTCCGTCAAAGGTCTTGCTTCCCAAAAAGCCGGGTGCCTGCCAGATGCATAAGCAACGGTTGTTGACAGACTGCTCGGGAAAATCCCGTAAGCTACTCCCCTTTAACTTGATGATACATATTTTACCACACGGTTATTTTGTTGTCAATAAATTTATAGTTCAATTATTGTTTATCCACAGAAGCGATGTTGCCAGAAGCATCTGACCGCCGTAATAGAGAATCATGTTGGCTTTTTTCTTTTTTAAATCCTTACCGCCCGTGAAGAAATCGCTTGCAAGAACAATGTCCGATGCCGCAAACATAACGGCGCCGATTCCCGTCACAACCGCATAAAGGATTCCCCTGCCCGACGACACAAACATACATCCGAGATTAATCGCCTTTACAACCATTATCATAAGTGCAAAGCTGTAAATTATAACAGGTATGCTGAATTTTCCGAGTTTAAGACCAAAAGCTCTCATTAAAACATTAACCGCTATGCAAAGAACTGCTGCCGCGGCAAGCTGAATAACGAGAATATTCTCGTGAAGATCAAATAATTTTTCCGCATTGATAAACGAAATTATATACAGAACATGACCCGCAAGAAAACTGATTCCGCCAAGTGCATAGTTCACGATTTCATTACCGAGCTTCGGATAGACATGAAGAAAAACATCGCCGAAAAATGAACAGATAAATGCAGCAATCATTGTGTTGAACATTAATCCGTTATCGGAAAAGTGCTGTGCGGCAATCGCCGTTATAACAAAAATCAACGAACAAAGCGACTTTGAAAAAAGAGTGTTCCATCCGATTTTCGGATACATTATTTTTATGTAATTCTTAAGTGCAAAAAATTCACCTGCAAACAAGAGTGCAAAAACCGCCGCTTTCATTTCTACACCTCATAAAACTCACCGAGAACCTCTGCAAGCTGAATACAGATTCCGTCATACATATAGCTCTCGTATTTTTCTTTCTGGAGAAGATTAACGGATTCATTGTTGCTGTTTGTTATCGCAGGAAACTGCTTTTGTGCAGAACCGCTGAGACGGATAAGATCGGTTTCCTTGTACCCCATGGCAATTACAGAATCCATAGCGGTGCGCAAATCAAGACATTCGCCCTCAACCTCTTTTATCAGATAGTTGAGAAGATAGATGTTTTCGTATTTCGGAACAGTGTATGCAAAATTAACAAGTGTCGAAAGCTGCTGTTCCCATGAGGTGATTTTTATTCTTTCTTCCGAAACGGTAAATGCCGTGTTTTTGCCGCTTATATCTTTGGAATAAAGTCTGTTAAGTTCCGCAAAAACGTCCATAAGCGAAAGAATATCATATCTGATTTGTCCGTATTGGGTCAGACACGAATTAACCTGATGGAGCGTTTGGGCAAGCACATCCGCCTGAGATGCGATTTCATCGCTGAGAAGATGCTTCACCTGCTCAACTGCCGTCACCTTTTCTGTCCATTGTGAAATAATTGACGGCTGAAAATCCGTGAGCAAAACGGGATAGCTTTCGTTTATGTCATTTCTCAACGAAAGATAAAGAGAAAGAGCTTCAGATTTTTCGGTGTTGATATTTTCTATGTAATGCATAGCCTCGGCATATTTGCCCTTTTCAGCCTTGCTTTCAGAAATTGCGAAAAGAACTGAGTTTTTGCACGCAAGAAATGCGATAAGAAAAACCGAAAGAGCACAGATGACCGAAACCGCAACAATAAGAGACTTTTTGCCGCGATTCTGAGCCGTGTTATTCTTTTTAATATTCATTTCTGACATATAACACACCTTGCACTCAAATATACATAATTATCCATTATCGGTTTATTATATCACAAATAAATAAATAATAAAATACTTTTATCAGAAAATTTTTTTAAAAAATGTCAAACAAATGTTTGCATTTTGCGAACATTTGTGCTATA
>JAZSNQ010000033.1:0-4534 GCA_045536515.1 Acutalibacteraceae bacterium
CCATTCCGAGTCTGTCCTCGGGAACAAATGAAAGTCTGACACCGAGGTCTCTTATCTGCACGGGAGTTTTATCCCTGAGGTTTTCTGTTTTATTTGTCTGCGGATTATGGTAAAGGATTTCACCGCTGTTTATCTTCTGTAAGCCTGCGATTGATTCAAGAAGCTCACGCTGTCCGCTTCCTGCAATGCCTGCTATGCCGTAAATTTCTCCCGATTTAACCTCAAAAGAAATATCCTTGAGAACGGTTACGCCTTCGCGGTTGATGCAGCTGATATTTTTTATTTCAAGACGTTTTACGGGGGCTTTAGGTTCGGTTCTGGTGATGTTGAGAGAAATCTTCTCGCCGACCATCATTTCGGTGAGCTTGTTTTCATCGGTTTCAGAGGTGTTGACCGTGCCGACATATTCACCCTTGCGAAGAACGGCAACCTTGTCCGAAAGAGCCATAACTTCGTTGAGCTTATGAGTGATAATTATAATTGCCTTTCCGTCGTCGCGCATACGGCGAAGAACTGCAAAAAGCTTTTCGGTTTCCTGCGGAGTAAGAACGGCTGTGGGTTCATCAAGAATAAGGATATCCGCACCTCTGTAAAGAACCTTTATGATTTCAACCGTCTGTTTTTCGGAAACCGACATTTCGTAAATCTTCTTTGAAAGGTCAAGCTCAAAGCCGTATTGCTCACAGATTTTCTTAACCTTTTCGGAGGAGGCTTTAATGTTATATCTGTTATCATCCTTAAGACCGATAAGGATGTTTTCAACTGCAGAAAAAACATCAACAAGCTTGAAATGCTGATGAATCATTCCTATTTTATAGTCAAATGCATCCTTGGGGGATTTGATAACGGCTTCTTTTCCGTCAATATAAATATGACCGCTGTCGGGATAATAAATGCCCGATATCATATTCATGAGAGTTGTTTTACCGCTTCCGTTTTCGCCGAGAACCGAAAGAATTTCGCCCTTGTAAACTGTGAGGCATACATCCTTGTTGGCAACAACTTTACCGAAGGATTTAGTAATGTTTTTAAGTTCAATCGCAGCCTGTTTGCTCATTTTTTACCTCCTGTTTGTGTTTTCAAAAAACGGTTGCCTTAATCGTCTTTTGAAAACACAAATAAAAGTTAAGCGGAGCGATTAAACTCCGCTTAACGTTGGTTGAATAAATATCGGTATTATCCGAAGTTTGTGTTGAGAAGGGTGATTCCGTCAATCTGAGCATCAAAATAAGGTGCTGAACGGAATTCGGATTCGTGGAAGTAGCCGTCTGCAACAACTTCTGTATCCTTTGTGTAGTTTTCATCGGTGTCAACATCAGCCATATAGGATGTAACAGCTTCACCGCCGATTGTGAATGTTGAAACGTCAAATACATGGCGTGTGCCTGCAACGAGTTCAGCCTTTGCAGCTTCGATAGCTTCTGCTGTGCCTGCTGCTGCAGCTTTTTCGTTGATTTCGGTAAGAACAACCGAACCTTCGGGAATACCCTTGCACCAGTCGGTATCGATTTCTTCGCCGTTAACAACACAATTGATCATGTACTTGAAATAAGGTGTCCAGTCGATTCTTGAGGAAACGATGAAGGTGTTGGGGCAAGCAGCTACTGTGCTTCCGTTGTAGGAAACATTGGGGATACCTGCGTTTTCGCAAGCGGTGGGAGCACCCATTGAGTCAGCATGCTGGCTGATAAGCTTGCAGCCGTTGCTGATAAGAACGTTTGCAGCTTCCTTTTCAGCTGTTTCGTCATACCATGAACCTGTGAACTGAACGTCCATTGTAACTGTGGGGCAAACTGATTTTGCGCCGAGATAGAATGATGTATAGCCTGAAATAACTTCAGCAAATGTAAATGCGCCTACATAGCCCATCTTTGCTTCTTCGGGTTTGAACTGACCGGCTTCAATCATTTCATTGAGCTTCATGCCTGCAGCAATACCTGCAAGATAACGGCCTTCGTAGATTGATGCGAAAGCATTGTGGAAGTTGGGAACGCCCGCTGTGTGAGCTTTTGTGCCGGTTGCATGGCAGAACTGAACATCGGGATATTTTTCGGCAGCCTGAATCATGAAATCTTCGTGACCGAAGCTGTCTGCAAATACAACTGAGCATCCGCGGTCGACGAGGTCGCAAGCTTCTTCAAAGCATTCGTTGCCTTCGGGAATGTTGTACTTGGGGATCATTTCAACGCCGAGTTCGTCACAAGCAGCTTTTGCAGCATTAATGAAGTTGAGGTCGTAGGTCGAGTTTTCGTCGTGAAGGAAGATGAAGCCAACCTTAAGCTTTTCTTCGGGTTTTTCATCCACGGTATCGCCGCAGGCAGCAAAGCCTAAAACAAGACCGAGGGCAAGCAGAATTGCGAGAACTTTTCTTAACTTCTTCATTTTGGTACCTCCAAATAATGATTTATTATTTTATCCAAAAACAACTTCACCGTTGTCAATGGATTTAATAACCGCAAGTGATTCAACTCTGTAGCCGAGCGAGCGAAGAGAATCGCCGCCTGCCTGAAATCCTTTTTCAATAACAATGCCTATGCCTTCAAGCTTTGCGCCTGCCTGATTTATGATATTGATAAGGCCGTGAACTGCTTTGCCGTTTGCCATGAAATCATCTATTATAAGTATGCGGTCATCCGGACCTATATAATCTTTAGAAATGCCTATGGTTGTTGTTATCCCTTTGGTGAATGAATAAACATCTGCTTTGTATATATTATCGCCGACGTTTCTGTTTGCACCTTTTTTGGCAAAAACAACGGGTACGGAAAAATACTGCGCCGCAATGCAGGCAATACCGATTCCAGAAGCCTCAATTGTAATGATTTTATTGATATCTGAAGAATCAAAAATTCTGCGGAATTCTTTTCCGATTTCGCAAAGAAGGTCAACATCTATCTGATGGTTGAGAAACATATCAACCTTCACAACGTCATTGCTGATTGCTTTGCCTTGCTCAATTATTCTCTTTTTTAACAGTTCCATACTAATCACATCCGTTTAATTATATTTCAATTATAATTATCGGTATATCAAAAATCAAGAACTTTTTATAAAAAATGACGAAATTATACAATATTTGTTTTATGTTTAACATAACCGCCGTATTGACTTTGAAACAGATATAAAATATAATTGGAACAGAAAATTCTGAACTCCGGGGAGATTTATATGGCATTTATAAGTGTTTTTGAAGTCATAGGTCCGAATATGGTAGGACCCTCAAGCTCGCATACGGCAGGTGCGGCATCAATTGCACGTCTTGCATGGAAGATGACTCATGAAAAAATAAAAAGCGTTAAATTCACTCTTTACGGCTCATTTGCGCAGACATATAAAGGTCACGGTACCGACAGAGCACTTCTCGGCGGCATGATGGGCTTTGAAACCGATGACGAAAGAATCCGCGATTCGTTTGAAATTGCCGAAAAAGAGGGGATAGAATTCTCTTTTGTTGCCAACACAATCGAAACGGAAGTGCATCCTAATACGGTTGATATGGAAATCGAGGATGTAACGGGCAGAAAGCTTACCGTGAGAGGCGAATCAATCGGCGGAGGCAAGGTAAGACTCACGAGAATCAACGGCGTTAAGGTGCTGTTCACGGGCGAATATCACTCGCTTATCGTTATTCATAAGGACCATCCCGGTGTTATTTCAAAGGTAACGTCAAATCTCGGCGAATGCCGTGTGAATATTGCGTATCTTCGTGTTTACCGCGAAACCAAGGGCGGAATTGCCTATATGATTATTGAATCCGACGAAGAAATAACACAGGAAATAGTTGATAAAATTGAGCGTAATCCTTTTGTTAAGGACACCATGCTTATCAAGAAATAGGGGAGGGTGAAAAATGGATTTCAATACAGCAGAAGAAATGCTTGCTTTATGTCACAAAGAAAATAAACCCATCTCCGAAATAATGCGTCTGAGAGAGATTGTCTACGGCGAAGACGATGCAAAAACCGTTGATACACGAATGAGAAAATCTCTTGCAATAATGAGAAATTCAGTTCATAAGCCTCTCAACGAGATAGTCCGTTCAATGGGCGGAATGATAGGCGGTGAAGCGGCGAAGCTTGAAAAGCGCAGGAAAGAGGGCAAATCAATCTGCGGCAATGTTTTGACCAAAGCACTTATTTATTCCCAGGCGGTTCTTGAAATGAACGCGTCAATGGGCGTTATCGTTGCCGCACCCACAGCAGGGTCGGCAGGTGTTGTGCCTTCCGTGCTTTTTGCACTTGAAGAAGAATTCGGTCTCTCCGAAGACGAGCTTGTAAAAGGACTTTTTACCGCAGGCGCAATAGGATGTCTGCTCATGAAAAATGCATCTGTATCGGGTGCTGAAGCAGGCTGTCAGGCTGAAATCGGTTCTGCGGCGGCGATGGCTGCAGCGGCGGCGGTTGAAATGATGGGCGGCACTCCCGAACAATGTCTGGATGCTGCGGCAATAACCATCGGCAATATGCTCGGTCTTGTGTGTGACCCCATTGCGGGTCTTGTTGAAATGCCTTGCCAGAGCAGAAATGCCGCAGGA
>JAZSNQ010000097.1:0-3051 GCA_045536515.1 Acutalibacteraceae bacterium
TGTCTTTGATCTTCGCACCGATGCTCATAAACATTCCTCCTTTATTTATATTATTATTTTATCATATTAACACATTGAAACGACAAAATCAACCTAAAAAAACAAAAAGCCGAAAAACAGGTTTTTATCACAATTAAAACAAAAAAAATAAACCGTCCGTAACACAAGCGGAAGGCTTATTTTTTTTCAAATTCTTTGCCTGTTATCAAATAGTGTATGGATACATTGAAAAACTCCGACATTTTCACCAATAAATCCAAAGACGGCTCTCTTTTCCCGTTTTCATAATAGGATAAGGATTCGCGGGAAATGTGCAATTGCGTTGCTACCCATTGCTGACTCATTTTGCGTTGTTTTCTTATTTGCCGTAAACCTACCATTAAATCACCCTTGATTTTATTGTAACCTTTTGTTACAATAAAAATGTAACATTATGTTACATTTACTATTTTTTCGGGGTGGAAGTATCGTGGCCGGAAACAGTGACTTAAAGAAAGCAAACAAAAACAAAAAAGATGAGTTTTATACACAACTTGCGGATATTGAAACAGAATTGAAACATTACAGAAAGCATTTTTACGGTAAAGTGGTTTTTTGCAACTGTGACGATCCTTACGAGAGTAATTTCTTTAAATACTTTGCCATGAATTTCAATTATTTAGGTCTTAAAAAATTGATTGCAACCTGTTATAAAGGATCCCCCGTTGTCTACACACAGTTGAGTTGGTTTGATGACGAAAAAACCGTAGCTGTTGTTGAAAATGAAAAAAGACCGTATAAAATCGAGATTACGGAAGTTGTTGATGCAAACAATGACGGTGCAATTGATTTAACTGACATAGAATTTTTACTTCGAAACAACAAAAATTCTCTTTCTCTTTTGAACGGAGACGGAGATTTTCGTTCAAATGAGTGTGTTGAAATTCTTAAACAAGCAGATATTGTTGTTACAAATCCTCCGTTTTCATTGTTTAGGGAGTTTGTTGCCCAACTGATAGAATATAAGAAACAATTTCTTATCATCGGCAATGTCAACACAATGATATGTAAAGAGATTTTCCCATTGATTAAAGCAAACATAATGTGGATGGGGTATTCAATACACAGCGGTGACCGAGAGTTCAGAGTGCCTGACGATTATCCGCTCGAAGCATCAAGTTATCGTATTGACGAATATGGGAATAAGTATATAAGAGTAAAAGGAGTTCGGTGGTATACAAATCTTGATTATGTTGAACGACATACCGATATTGATTTGTGGAAAAAATACACATCCGAAGAATATCCGATGTATGATAACTATAATGCAATAAATGTTAATGTTACTGCTGATATTCCTGAAGATTATTTCGGAATTATGGGTGTTCCGATTACATTCCTAGATAAGTACAATCCCGACCAATTTGAAATCGTATGGCAAGCAAGCGGAAACACCCGTGCGTGTGCACCGGCAGTAATACTGCAAGAATTAGGGTATAGACCGCACAAAGAAGACAGAGGCGGTTGCGGTGTAATAAACGGGAAGCGTGTGTATTCAAGAATATTGATTAGGAGAAAACAAAATGGAAATTAAATTACATGAAATCTCTGTCCGTGATGTTTTTGACGGGTATTATAACGATGAAGAAAGCGGACAGGTTGTTGCCTTTGGCGGTAAATTAAACGTCCGTCCCGCATATCAAAGAGAGTTCGTATATGACGATAAAAAGAAAGTTGCCGTCATGCACTCTATATTACATAATTTCCCGTTGAATGTTATGTACTGGTCGGAAAATGACGACGGAACATACGAAATGTTGGACGGTCAGCAAAGAACCATATCGATCTGTGATTGGTTGGATAACGGATATTCCGTCTTTGCAAATCCGAATTCTCCTCTGACACCCTATTATGCACACACTTCAAAGGAAATCACGGAACAGGTGCTCAATTATAAATTGATGATCTATATATGCAAAGGCACGGATACGGAAAAACTGGATTGGTTTAAGATCATCAACAATGCCGGTGAGAAACTGACCGAACAAGAACTTCGCAATGCAATTTATACGGGTGAATGGTTGAGTGATGCAAAAAAGTACTTCAGTAAAAACCAATGTATCGCATATAAGATCGGTGAAAGATACATGAACGGTTCCACTATAAGACAGGACTACCTGCAGACCGTTTTAAGTTGGATTTCCGCAAGAGAAAACAAAACCGTTGAACAGTATATGGCAGAACACCAGCATGACACCCATGCAACTCCGTTAAAACAATACTTCAAGACCGTAATTGACTGGATCGAACTGACCTTTCCGAAATACAGAGCAAAACTGATGAAAGGGTTAAACTGGGGGATCCTCTATAACGAATACGGCACTCTTGTTTTTGATCCCAACGAGTTGGAACGCGAGATCAACCGTCTGTTACAGGATGATGATATTACCAAACAAAAGGGCATTTTTGAATATCTGTTAAGCGGAAAAACCAAAGAAAAGGCTTTATCAATCAGAGCGTTTACCGATAATGAAAAAATGACAATGTATGAAAGACAAAAAGGCATTTGTCCCATGTGTCGGGCTGATGGAAAAGACATTGTTTGGGCATTTGAAGATATGCACGCAGATCACATAATACCGTGGTGCAAAGGCGGTCACACAACACTCGACAACGGTCAAATGCTTTGCCGGGAACACAATCTTAAAAAATCCGATACATGAAACAAAAAAAACAGGGCTGTTGCAAATCCGTTTTTCGGAAATGCAACAGCCCGCAGCATTTTATATTCGATTTATTTTCCCGCTATCAGAAATTGAAAATGGCACCCAGACCGTAGGTAACGGCGGCCATGATGGCATCGGCAATAAACACACCCAATGCAACAATGGGAAGCGCTTTCTTAAAATCGATATGAAGAAGGGCTGCAAACAGTGAACCCGTCCATGCACCCGTACCGGGAAGCGGAATTGCAACAAAGAGAAGCAATCCCCACTGTTTGTAACGCAGAATTTTATCTTTATTCTTTTCTGTTTTGCCTTCGAGTTTTTCAATAAATTTGGTGAGGATGTT
>JAZSNQ010000133.1:0-17001 GCA_045536515.1 Acutalibacteraceae bacterium
AAACCTCCTTTTTTCAGTTTCAGTTTTGTACGACCTTAAAACGGAAGGTCGTCTTCGGGGATTTCCTTGAAATCGCCTTCATCGGCAGTTGAGTATGAGGGGGCGGGCTGTGCTGCTGCATAGCTATCTTCTCTTGAATAGGAAGAACCGCTGCCTGACTCATTCTTTGAACCGCAGAAACTTACGTTGTCTGCAACAATTTCAACAGCCTTTCTCTTGTTACCGTTTTTGTCTTCATAGGTTCTGGTCTGGATTCGACCCTGAACGGCAATCATTGAACCCTTGCGGAAATACTTGCTGATAAATTCAGCAGTCTGTCTCCATGCAATAATGTCAATGAAATCTGCCTGACGGTCTTCACCCTGACGGACAAAACCTCTGTCAACGGCAACCGTGAAGGATAACACGGAAATACCGGTTCCTGTAGTGCGAAGCTCGGGGTCTGCAACAAGTCTGCCCATAATTACGGCATTGTTTAACATTTTGCGACCTCCTTAGTTCTTCTTGACAATGAGTGAACGAAGCACGCCGTCTGTAATCTTTACAACACGGTCAAGCTCTGCGGGAAATTCAGGTGTTGCCTGATAATTGAAGAGAACGTAGTAGCCCTCTGCTTCGTCGTCGATAAGGTATGCAAGCTTGCGCTTACCCCATTCATCAACGCTCTCAAGAGTGCCGTTAGCTTCAATCATAGCCTTGAATTTCTCCATGAGAGGCTGAACAGCTTCTTCACCGTTGGCAACTGAAAAAACCATCATTGTCTCATAGCTGATGTTTGCTGACATTCTTAAAGCACCTCCTTCTGGTCTTTGGCCACGGTGCATCCGTGGCAAGGAATAAAATTTGTTTTAATCCTGCTGTTTATCACAGCGGTTTATTATTTTAACAGAATAACCCTCGCTTGTCAAGGCTTTTTATTTGATTAAACCGAAAATAAGGAAGAAAAATCCGTAAATTCTTTCAAAAAAGCTTGCATCCTCTTCGTAAGCAAGATATGTGAAATCCGTAACCGTATCCCTGTTGGTTGAAAGATTCTCGATTTTGCCCGTGCCGTCAATCGCACCTGCATCAAGAACAACATTTTCAGGAGTTTCGCCCTTGAAATCCGCCTTGAAGTTGGTGAGGGTTGAGTTGAAGCCCTTGTCCGCCTTGAAAGCAGTATGTCTGTCTTTATCAGGAGAATACCAGAAGCAGAAGCAGTTGTTATAAATACCCGAAGCATATCCCGTTGTTCTGAATCCGATTGCAAACTGGTCGCTGTAGCAATAGTCAAACCAGTTGTTGCCGTTTTCGTCAAGGAAGCCGCAGCTGTTCTGATAATCCGTATAATCGGAATAATAAAGCGGATGAACGTTGCGCAGCATATTTCCCGAAGCCTTGAGATGAACACCCGTGAAGATGTTTCCTATGCGGACATTGGTTATCGTGTTGTCAAAACCTTCAACAAGAATACCGACAGAATCCGTTTTGCCCGTACCGATAATATTAACGCCCGAGATATCCGCATCGGAAGACCCGCTGTTTGCACCGTACATGATATGAATTCCGACAACCGTGTTTTTGATTGAAACATCTCTTATTGCGGTTTCTCTGCCGCTGTTAACCGAAATGCCGTTTGCAACACCGCTTCCGTCAATGATTCCGCCTTCAACGGCATAGTTGCTGCCGTTGGTATGGGTATCGTTATAAGGGTCTTTTCCGCCAAGCTGAATAACCGCCTCGCCTGCCTGCCATTCTCCAATCGCTTTGATAACAGCAAAATCCGAAAGCTCGAGAGAAACGCTTTTTCTCGGATTTGCAGGGGTCAGAATCGGCTGTGAAACAAGATATTCGCCATCGGGAAAATAAATCGTTCTGTTGGGATTTTCGTCAATTATGCTCTGGATTTGTAATGAAACATCCTCTCCCGAATTTACCGCAACGGTATCGGTTACAACAACATAGCTTTTAACGATATCATCGGCAAAAACGGATATGTTGAAAGATGATAAAATCATAACCGCAGCAAACAAAATGCAAAACACTTTTTTCATAATACCACCAACTTTGTTTTTTCTTAATTATATCACGTCAGCGCGAAAAATCAACATTCCACTTGCAGAAACTATAGTATATAATGTATAATAAAATATATCACTGCTTCACAAAGCCAATTAACGGAGGTGACCCCGATGAACGAAAGACTGCCCTGTCTTCGCAAAAAATCAATGAGTCTGCCCCTTACTCCCGGGGTGTACCTTATGAAAAACAAAAAAGGCGAAATCATTTATGTTGGCAAGGCAAAGGCTCTCAAAAACAGAGTCAGCACCTATTTCGGTTCGCAGAATAACCACGGCATAAAAGTACGCAGAATGGTTGAAAACGTTGAAGATTTTGACTATATCATGTGCGACAGTGAGTTTGAGGCACTCGTGCTTGAATGCTCGCTCATCAAACAGCACAGTCCCAAATACAACATTCTTTTAAAGGATGACAAAGGTTATCATTATATAAAAATCACATCAAACGGCTGGAAAAACATCCTTGCGGTCAAGCAAAGACTTGACGACGGTGCGGAATATATCGGACCATATACCAACTCATTCGGAATAACCAATGCTGTTGAAGAGGCTAAAAAAATCTTTCTTCTGCCGCAATGCTCAAAGGTTTTTCCGAGGGATTATAACAAAAGCCGCCCCTGCCTTAATTATTATATCGGACAATGCTCCGCACCTTGTGCAGGCAAAATAACCGAAAAAGCTCACGCTGAAGCGATTGAACAAGCGATAGATTTTATTATAAACGGCTCGGGCAAAGCGATAGATGCACTCACCGAAAAGATGCTTGAAGCATCCGAAAACCTCGAATTTGAAAAGGCGGCTAAAATCAGAGACAAAATCAATGCAATAAAAAAAATTACCGAAAAGCAGAAGGTTGTTGCAGCTTCGGTCGAGGAGCAGGATGTTTTTGCCGTTGTATGCTCCGAAAACAAAGCCTGCCTTTCCGTTATCCGATTCAGGGATTCACGGCTTTACGATACGGAACATTTTATTTTTGACACACCCGAAAACCTGCCCGAGGCAAGACATGAACTCATAAGAAGCTATTATTCCATGCGTGATTTCGTGCCGAGGAGAATAGCGGTTGACGGTGAAGTTGCCGACAGCGAGGTGCTTTGTGAATGGCTTTCATCACTTGCAAAACGCAAGGTGAATATTGCTCTGCCGCAGAGAGGCGAACAGCATTCACTCATGGAAATGTGCCGTTCAAACGCCGCACAGAAGCTTGGAATCTATCTTGGCAAAACGGGCAAATCAACCGCCGCCCTCGATGAACTTGCAACGCTTTTAGGTCTTAAATCAACGCCCGAATTCATTGAATCCTACGATATTTCCCATACCGCGGGAAGCGAAAATGTTGCGGGAATGGTTGTTTTCAAGGGCGGATTGCCCTATAAAAAATCATACCGCCGTTTTGCAATAAAAGGCTTTTCGGGTCAGGATGACTATGCTTCAATGGCAGAGGTTATTGAAAGAAGAATTCTGCGTTATTTTGAAGAAAAAGACACGGGCGAAGGCTTCGGCAGACTTCCCGACCTTATTCTGCTTGACGGCGGAAGCGGTCAGGTAAACGCAGTTAAACCCGTGCTCGAAAAATACAATCTCGATATTCCGCTTTTCGGCATGGTCAAGGATTCGCACCACCGCACAAGGGCAATTGCCTGCTCGGGCGATGAACTTTCACTCACCTCAAAAAGAGCCGCTTTTACTCTTGTTTCCACAATTCAGGAGGAGGTTCACCGCTATTCAATCGAGTATCACAGAAGCCGCAGAAAAAAAGCTTCTCTGTCTTCAACACTCACTTCGATTGAGGGAATCGGAGAAAGCAGATGCAAGGCACTTTTAAAGCATTTCAAAACCGTCAAAGCCGTTTCCGAAGCAAGCATTGATGAGCTTGCCGCAGTCAAGGGAATAAACAAAAATGCCGCAAAAGCGGTTTTTGAGGCTTTTCACGGCAAAAATACAGGTGAAGACAACTAATTTTACAACTTTTTTTCCATTTGTTAACATTTTATCTTGACATTGCATTATAAATAATGAGATAATAGATTGATAATATCCGAGGGAGAATCATATGAGAGTAATAACAGGTTCGGCAAGAGGAATGACCCTCAGAACACTTGAAGGAAACGACGTAAGACCCACAACCGACAAGGTCAAGGAAGCTGTTTTCAGCGCAATTCAGTTTGAAATTGAAGGCAGACGCATTCTTGATTTGTTTGCAGGCTCAGGTCAGCTTGGCATTGAAGCGCTCAGCAGAGGTGCGGAAAGTGCGGTTTTTGTTGATTCCGACAAAAACGCCGTCAAGGTCATCAAAGAAAACCTTGCCAAAACAAAGCTTGACTCCGTTGCCTCGGTTGCACAGACCGATTCAATTGCGTTTCTCACCATGACCAATCAGATTTTTGACGTTGCCTTTCTTGACCCGCCCTACGGCAAAGGTCTTTTGCAAAAGGCTCTTTCAAAAATCGGTGAGCATATCGCCGAAGGCGGCATAGTTATATGCGAGCATCCCTTCGGAGAAGAACTCGAAGATGAAACGGGCGGTCTTGTAAAGCAGAAAGAATATAAATACAGCAAGGTTGCCGTAACTCTTTACCGAAAGGTATGATTATATGAAAATTGCAATTTGTCCCGGCAGTTTCGACCCCGTAACAATCGGTCATATTGATATTATTCACCGTGCGGCAAAACTTTTTGACAAAGTTATTGTCGTTGTTATGTTCAACTATCACAAGCCCGACGGATATTTCACGGTTGAAGAAAGAGTTGAGCTTCTCAAACGCAGTATCACGGATATCGATAATATCGAAATCGAAATGTACGGCGGTCTGCTTGCCGAATATGCGGACAAAAAGGGAGCGTGTGCGGTTGTAAAGGGACTGCGCGCAGTTTCAGACTTTGAATATGAATTCCAGCAGGCATTGACCAACAAAAAGCTCAATTCCGAACTCGAAACAGTATTCCTCACCGCCAATGCGGAAAATATGTATCTTTCATCCAGCGTAGTAAAGCAGGTTTGCGAATTCGGCGGAGATATCAGCGAATTTGTTCCCGCAGAAATATGCGATGACATTATAAAAAGAATCAAAGAAAGGAACAGGTTTTCAAAATGAACATTGAAAATTTACTCGACCAGATCGAAGACATTTTAGAGGCAGGTTCAAAAGTTCCTCTGTCAAATAAAACTGGCGTTGACGCAAGCGCAATCAGAACAATCATCGAGGACATAAGACTCAATCTTCCCACAGAAATCACTCAGGCAAGAGCTATCGTTGCCGACAGAAACAACCTTCTCGTTAAGGCAAAGAATGAAGCTGTTGCCGCCGTTACAGGTGCACAGGAGAAGTCGAGAGCACTCATTTCCACAGCTGAAGACAAGGTCAGAGCACTTGTTCTCAAAACAGAAGATTATTCAAAGAACAAAGTTGCAGAAGCTGAAGCTCAGGCAAAGCAGATTGTTAACACCGCAAACGAGGATGCAAAAATCATCAGAGCCAACGCTCAGCTTGAAGCCGCAGCTATGGTTGACAGCAGTGAAATCGTTATCCAGTCAAAAGCGACCGCCGAATCAATCTCGCTTGCAGCTCAGGAAGAAGCAGCATCAACAATTGCAGGCGCAAAGGCTCAGGCTGAAAATATTGTAAACGCCGCAACAGAGCAGGCTGAAAGAACAATCGAAGATGCAAGACGCCGTTCAGACGAAGCTATCGACAAGGCAAACAAGTGGTCTGCCGAAATCAGAATGGCAGCAGGCGATTTTGTTGAAGATATTATGAAAACTGCCGACGAATCCGTCACATCAAGCCTCGAAAGAATCAGAGCCGCAAGGGGCAATATCAAAAATGTAATCGGCAAAATCGACTCTCCCGAAGTTAATGAATAAAACAAAAAGCCCTCTGTTTTCAGCAGAGGGCATAAATTCGTTTATCATTCGGTTTTAACGTCTTTGACTATCTCAATGTCTGCGTTGAAAATTTCTTCGGCAGCACGGAGTATATCCGCTTTCCGGATGCTTCCGCGGTAAAACTCAAGAAGCTGTTTTTCCGCCTGAGTTACAGTTTGTATTTCATCCGATTTGTCAGGCGAATTGGCAACAGATACCGCTGAAGTTTCATCCGTAATCAGTTTAAAGAAATCATCAAACGAAACATTATAAAGCGTGCAGAGCTTGATTATGATGCCGAGCTCAGGCGTTCTCATTGTTTCGTATTTTGCATAGGCTGACCTTGAAACTCCGAGATAATCCGCCACTCTTTGTTGAGTCATGCGGTTTGACATTCTGTATATTTTAAGGATATTGCCCACAGCCTTGTCATCAAGCAAAGAAACCTTTTTCATTGCACTTCCCCATTTCGTTATATTGTATAAAGTATACATCATTTGGAACTGTTTTGACGGATTGTTCCGAATAGTCACACTTTTGTGAAGGAGTAGTAAAATGGCAAACAGCATCTTTGAAAAAACAAAATATTTTATCATTGATATGGACGGCACTTTTTATCTCGACGGCAATATCATTGAAGGCTCAAAAGATTTCATTGAAAAGGTAAAAGAAAGCGGCAGAGATTTTTATTTTTTCACCAACAACTCGTCAAACAACGTTGAAGTGTGCCGCGCAAAACTCGAAAAAATGGGTTTCCCCGTTGACGAAAACAGAGTTATAATATCTTCCCACGTTGCCGCCGATTATCTTAATAAGAACTATGAGGGCAAGAAGGTTTTTCTTCTCGGTAACGAAAGACTTACGGGTGATTTTGAAAAAGCAGGCATCAATCTTGTTTCGGAAAATCCCGACATCGTTGTTCTCGGATTCGACACCACCCTCACCTATCAGAAGATGTGGGATGCCGTTCGTTATATCGACGGCGGTGCGGTTTATCTTGCAACCCATCCCGACCTCAACTGCCCCACAGCAGACGGCTATATGCCCGACACAGGCTCAATGATTGAGCTTTTTGCCGCCTCCACAGGCAAAAGACCCGTTGTTCTCGGCAAACCCATGACCGCAACCGTTGACTATATCACGGAAATGCTCGGCTGCCAAAAAGAAGAGCTGGCTTTTGTAGGCGACAGACTCGCAACCGACATTGCAATCGGAGCAAATCACGGTATTCCCTGCGCCCTTGTTTACAGCGGAGTAACTACTCCCGAAGAATATGCAATTTCAGATATCAAAGCAAGCGTAGCTGTTGAAAACCTCAAAGCGCTTGCAGAGTATCTTTGATATATATTCTGAAAAAACGTCAGTTCGTAACCTTCCTGACGGGCACCTGCTCGGTGTCGAACAAAACTAAAGGCGCTGCACGGCAGCAAAAGGAGCATTAAAATGAACAAGAAAAAAATCATTATCATGGCACACGGTGCCATGATAGCGGCAATCTATGCCGCCGCAACCTATCTGTGTGCCGTTTTTGCAATCGCATACGGCAACATACAGTTCCGCCTTTCCGAGGCACTGACAATCCTCTCCGTTTTTACCCCTGCGGCAATTCCGGGGCTGACGGTAGGATGCATAATAGCCAATATTTCGAGCCCCTTCGGCATATGGGATATTGTTTTCGGTTCTCTTGCAACCCTTCTTGCGGCAATAACCGCCCGAGTACTGAGAAATATAAAATTCAGAGGGTTTCCCGTTCTCTCGCTTATTATGCCCGTTATTTTCAACGCATTGATAGTCGGTGCGGAATTGACCTTTCTTCTGCCGACAGACAAAGCAAAACTTGCATCCTTCGTAATTTATGCTCTTGAAGTTGCGGCAGGTGAACTTGCAGTCTGCGTTGCAGGCGGAATACCGCTGTATTATGCGGTCAGAAAATCAAAGGTTTTTGACAGAATATAATTTTATCTCTGTTCTTCGGAACAGGGATTTTTTATGCCCGGATTAATTTTGGAGCAGCAAAAAAGGAACGCTGTCCCCAGCGTTCCGAACAACGGCGGGAACAAGCCCCGACCTGCAATTGATTAAAATTTCATTTACATGAGAGATTTCATAAAAAAACGAGCTGTTTCGGCAAGCACCGGAACAGCTCTGTTGATTTTATTTATCTTCGTCCTCTTCCTCATCCGTTTCAGGTTTGGGGAGGATTTCAACCTTAATTTCGTCCATGCGGCGATCTTCGATTGCAAGAACGGTGAACTTCAGGTTTTCGTATTCGGCAACGATAGGTTCATCGGTCACTTTTTCGGGAAGATATCCGAGAAGACTGATAACAAATCCGCCGAGAGTATCGTAGTCACCTTCGGGAAGCTCAACTCCTACAAGCTCATTGACTTCGTCGAGGTCGGTTGTTCCGTCGATGGTGAAGGTTGTGTCATTAATCTGCTTGATTTCTTCTTCTTCATCGTCATATTCGTCCTGAATATTGCCGACGATTGATTCAAGCACATCTTCAAGAGTAACAATGCCTGCCGTTCCGCCGTATTCGTCAACAACAACGGCAAACTGAGTTCTGCTCTTGTTCATTGCCTCAAACAAATCTCCGCAGGACTGGGTTTCGGGCACATAAAGAGCCTTTCTCATAACCTGTGCGATTGTTAAATCGGCAGGAATGCTGTGTCCGACATATTTCAGCAAATCCTTTGCATAAAGAACGCCGACGATGCTGTCGGGGTCATCCTCATAAACAGGAATTCTCGAATAACCGTTTTCTATGGCAAGCTCCGCAACCTCTTCAAGCGAACGGGTCACTTCAATCGCGGTCATTTCCGTTCTGTGGGTCATAATGTCGCCTGCGTCAAGGTCGTCAAACTCAAAAATATTATCAATCATTTCTTTCTGAGTATCTTCGATAACGCCTTTTTCGCCGCCGACATCAACCATCATTCTGATTTCTTCTTCTGTCACTTCCTCTTCGTCAGCATTGGGGTCAAATCCGAAAAGACGCACAACCGCATTGGTCGAAAGAGAAAGAACCTTTACAAAAGGCTTCATTGCCGAAGCAATAAAAGTGAGTATTCCCACAACCTTGAAGGATATCTTTTCGGGAATCTGCATACCGATTCTCTTGGGTGCAAGTTCACCGAGAACGAGAGAAAAATATGACGTGACTATTGTTATAACGATAATTGAAACACCGTTTATGACTCCGAGCGGAATCACTTCTGCAACGGCTGTTTTTGCAAGAGCGTTTGTGAGCATATCGGCAAAATTCTGCGATGCCGATGCAGAGGTAAGGAAGCCTGCAAGCGTTACGCCGATCTGAATAGTCGAAAGAAATCTGCTCGAGTTTTCCGTGAGCTTCACAATCTGCTTTGCTTTTTTGTTGCCCTCTTCCGCAAGACGCTGCATCTTTGTGTCATTGAGAGAAATGATTGCGATTTCGCTCATTGCGAAAAACGCATTGACAATGATAAGTACAAACAGAAGCAGTACCTTGAGAATAATAGAGAGGGGGTCTGTTGAAACTTCAGCTGCGGCTGCCGCTAACTGAATCGCAGGGCCGGGGTCATCCATTTTGGATTTACTCCTTTCAGAATTAAAAATAGTATTTTAATAATAGCATATTGAAAAAACAATGTCAACAATCCAAAAGCTTCATCAAATCCGTTCCCGTTTCATGCGAAATCAAAAACAGCTTTCAAACCTGCAAAAAAGGAGATTTCAAGCGAAAATCGCCCCGAATCTCCCGAAATCGGCTCAAATTAATTTTAAAAGTACTGACAAACGGACAGCAATATGATATAATTGATACATTAGAGTGAAAAAGAGGTATCATCATGCTTTACCTGATATTATCGGCAACGGGCGGCGGCAAAACCACCCACATCATGAATTTAATAAAGCAATTTTCCGCAGGGGGACACAAAAAAATCACCCTCATTGTACCCGAGCAGTTTTCTTTTATGACTGAAAAAATCATGCTTGAAAAAATCGGCACAAAAGCAATGGCGGATATAGATGTTTTAAGCTTCACAAGCCTCGGTGAAAAGCTTGTGGGCAGACCTGCCCTGCATGAGCGCAGAAGACTTGATGAGCCCTCAAAGGCGGTGCTCATGTCAATGGCACTTGAAAGCGTCAGGGATAAGCTCGCCCTTTACGGGAAACACACATCTTCAAGGTCGGTTATATCGGAATTCGTCACTCTTTCCGCCGAATTCAAGCAAAGTGCCGTTTCTTCGGATGCGGTGCGCCTTGCGCTTGCCCAATCGGAAGACGGTCTGCTCAAAATGAAGCTCGGCGATATAACAACCGTACTCGATGCCTATGATGCCATGACGGCAGGCAGCTATTTCAATCCCGATGACCTGCTCACCGAGCTTTATGATATACTGCCCGACTGCGATTATTTCAGAAACAGACTTGTTTTCATAGATGCATTCCGCGGTTTCACCATGCAGGAATATAAAATCATTGAACGTATGCTTTCGCGTTCGCAGGCGGTTTACGTTACCCTTTGCACCGATAATCTTGAAAACATGGGCGATGAAACCGATTTGTTTGCCCATACAAAAAGAACGGCACACAGACTTATCGACATTGCAAAGAAAAACAATATCGCCGTTGCAAAGCCGCAGTATCTTTCAATGAGAAGCAAATTCAATAATTTTCCGCCCGTTTTCAAGCGTTTTTCATCTCCCGAGCTTGCGGCACTTGAAAAAGAGCTTTTTTCGCTCACTCCGAATGTTTATGAAGAAGAATGCGGCAATATTACACTCTGCAAGGCATCGGATATTTATTCGGAATGCGAATTCATCGCCTGCACGGCAAAGAAGCTCATCCGCGAAAACGGATACAGATGCCGTGACATTGCGGTTATTGCCCGTGACAGCACAGCCTATGAAGCTCCCCTTCGCAGTGCACTGAAAAAATGCGGTCTTCCCGTTTTTGAAGACAGCCGTCAGCCCGTTGACGTTTCGCCCGTTGTGGCACTCGTTGAAAGCGCAATCGACATCGCTTCAAACGGTTTCGGCACGGAATCGCTCATGCGTTATCTCAAAACGGGTCTTTCGGGATTCACAACCGAAGAAATTTCCGACGTTGAAAACTATTGCTATCTCTGGAGCATAAACGGTTCTCAATGGGTTCGCGAATGGACTCAGAATCCGCGCGGATTCGGTGAAGAATCGGGCGAAGAAGAAAAAGCCGAACTTGAATATCTCAATTCCGTAAGGAAAAGAATAGTATCTCCTCTTTATGACCTCAAAGAAAAACTTGCCGACTTAAAGGGTGAAGCTGCCGCTGCGGCAGTTTTTGACTTCCTCGAAAAAATCAATGCATCGGAAAACATCCGTATCCTTGCAAAAAAACTTGCGGTTAAGGGCGAAACGGGTCTTGCTCTCGAGCTTGAAAGGCTCTGGAATGTTGTTATCGATATGCTTGAGGGCATGGAAACTCTGACAAGAGGCAGACATATCACCGCAAAGGAATTCTCCGATATGTTTGAACTCATGCTCAGCGTACAGACCGTCGGCTCGCTTCCTCAGGGTCTTGACGAAATCACCATCGGTTCAGCCGACAGAATACGTACCGTTGCACCAAAAATCGTTTTCATTGCAGGCGCAAACAGCGGTGTTTTTCCTGCGATTCCCTCATCAGGTTCAGCTCTTACCGATAAAGACCGCCGCAAAATGAGCGAGCTCGGAATCGAGCTTTCCGATTTCGGAGAATATAAGCTTGCCGAGGAAAAGCTCATTGCATATAACGCTTTCTGCTGTGCTTCGGACAAGCTTTTTGTCTGCTGTCCCGAAAAAAATGCAAAAGGCGAACAGCTCAGTCCTTCCGAGCTTTACACAAAAATCAAATCACTTTTCCCCGAATGCAAAGAAGTCATCGCCGAAGAAGAAAACGGCATATATTTTGTTGAAGGAAAAGAGCTCGCATTTGAACAGCTTGCCAAAAACAAGCGTGAAAACAACGCTCTTTATGCCTCGCTTTGTGAATGTCTCGGTAACGATGCGGAATATTCAGGAAAAATATCCGCACTTGACAGAGCAACGGGAAACCGTGATTTCAGAATAGAAAATCCGGAAGCAGCCGAAGCTCTTTTCGGAAAAAATATGTATATGTCGGCATCGAGAGTCGAGAGCTTTTATAAATGTCCGTTCTCGTATTTCTGCCGTTACGGCATAAAAGCGATGCCCAGAAAAGTTGCGGAGCTTGACCCCATGCAGAGGGGCAATATCATCCACTATACACTCGAAAAGCTCCTCACCGATTTTGACCGCAACGCTCTTACCGCAATGACCTTTGACGATATTCACGGTTACATCAGACCGCTTCTCACCGAATATCTCAATTCAAAGCTTGACGGAGAAAACCGAAGCGAAAGATTTGTTTATCTTTTCAACAAGCTGATTTATTCCGTATGTGATGTTGCGGAAAGACTCATAAAAGAGCTTTCGCAGAGCACCTTCACTCCCTCGGATTTTGAACTGCAAATCGGAAATGACGGCGAAATTCCCGCCTATGAGGTTAAGACACAAAACGGGAAAATCATTATTTCAGGTGCAATCGACAGAGTTGACGAAGCGGTTATCAACGGCAAAAAATATATCAGAATCGTTGACTACAAATCATCGGGCAAGGATTTCCGCCTGAGCGATGTTGTTCAGGGTCTTAATATGCAGATGCTCATTTATCTGTTCACGCTTTGGGAAAACGGAAAGGAAAAATACGGAGATTTCACTCCTGCGGGCGTTCTTTACTACCCTGCAAAATCACCTCTTGTTTCCGCACAGAGAGGCGCAACCGATGAGGAAATCGAAGCCGAAAGACAGAAAAAATGCACCATGACGGGCATTGTTCTCAACAATGCCGAAGTTATCAAGGCAATGGATTCCACTGAAAGCGGAACTTATATCCCCGTCAAATATAAGGGCGGAGAATTCACAGGCTCGCTTATCGGTCTTTCACAACTTGAAAAGCTCAAAGAAAAGGCGGATTCCGTTCTTGCCAAAATGGCGGATGCGCTTCATTCGGGCAACATTGAAGCTCTGCCTGCCTGCGGTGACAGCTATAAATTTGTATGTGACTACTGCGACTACAAATCGGTTTGTTCTTATGAAGAAAATATACCGCAGAGGGTGCTTTTTGACGATGACCTGAAAACAGTTCTTGAAAATTTAGAGAAGGGAGATGATGCAGTTGAAATGGACAACGGACCAACAGAAAGCGATTGATGCAAGGAAAGGCACTCTGCTCGTAAGTGCTGCGGCAGGCTCGGGCAAAACCGCCGTGCTTGTAGAAAGAGTTATACGCAGAATTTGCGACAGCGAAAACCCCTGCGGAGTTGAAAATCTGCTGATTGTTACCTTCACCAAAGCGGCGGCGGCACAGATGAAAGAAAAAATCCACGCCGCCATAGGAAAACAGATTGCTCTCAATCCTTCCGACAAACGCCTGAGACGTCAGCAGCTTATGCTGCCGTGTGCAAACATCTGCACCATTGACTCCTTCTGCATAGGACTTGTCAGGGAGAATTTCCATGTTCTCGGAATCGCACCCGATTTCAGTCTGCTCGACGAAGGAAAGCTTGCCGTTCTGCGTTCGCAGGCTGTTTCGGCGGTTGCCGATTCACTTTACAAAGAACAGAGCGAAAACTTCATGAAGCTCACCGAACTAATCAGCGACACACGTGATGACGGAAAGCTGATTGATGCGATTCTCAAGCTCCATTCGCTCTCGCAGGCTTATCCCTTCCCCGAACTGTGGCTCAAATCCCTCACAGACGAATTCAACAATCCGTCGGATATTGAAAACAGTCCGTGGGGCAAAACAATCATAAATTACGCAATACAGTTTGTGTGTTCATGCATCGCCGATGCGGAACACTGCATATCCCTTCTTGCAGAAGAACCCGAGCTTGAAGCAAAATACCGCCCGGTTTTTGAAGATGACCTTATTATTCTGAACGGTCTGCTTGACAGAATTTCAACCGAAAAATGGAACGGAATCATTGAGGCGTTTTCGGATTTGCCGTTTGCGAAAATGGCAAATGCACCGAGAGGGTACGACAGCCCCGCAAAAGACATCTGTAAAAATACACGATATGCCTACCGAAAACAGGCGTTGGAATTCGCATCAAAACACTTCATTTCCGAAGAAGAACACAAAAAAGATACGGAATATCTTGCTCCCGTTATAAATGAGCTTGTTTCCGCAGTTCTGAAATTCGGCGAAGAATTTACAAAGCTCAAAATGCAGGAAAACGGTGCGGATTTCTCCGATACGCTCCACCTTGCGCTGAAGCTTCTCGTTGAACCGACAGACGGAGGATACAAAAAAACTCCTCTTGCGCTTTCACTTGCGGAAAACTATGCGGAAATTCTTGTTGACGAATATCAGGACGTAAACGAAGCGCAGGATATGATTTTTTCGGCACTCTCAAAAGACGAAAACAATCTTTTTATGGTCGGTGACGTAAAACAGAGTATCTACCGTTTCAGGCAGGCGATGCCCGAAATTTTCCTTGCACGCCGTGACGGTCTTTCCGAATACGAAGACGGAAACTATCCCGCAAGGGTAACCCTCGGCAGAAACTTCCGAAGCCGAAAAGGTGTTACGGAGATAGTCAACTACATTTTCTCTTCGCTCATGAGCAGGGATGCGGGCGGTCTTGAATATGACGAAAAAGAGCATCTTGAAGCAGGCGCAGCCTATCCCGAAAGCAACGGTGCCGATACGGAAATCTGCCTTTTTGAGACCGAAAAAGAAAATTTCCGCACAGTGCAGGCTAAATACGTTGCCGATTACATTGAAAAAGCAATGTCCGACGGCACAGAATTCACCGACGGTGGTGTGCAGAGAAAAGCAAAATACAAGGATTTCTGCATTCTGCTGCGTTCCGTAAAACGTTCTGCAAAGGAATTCGCCGATGAATTCACGGCAAGAGGAATTCCCTTCAGCTGTGAAACCGAAGAAAACTTCCTTTCATCGCCCGAAATCATGTTTCTCACATCGCTTCTCAAAATAATCGACAATCCCGTTGACGATATTCCTATGACCGCAGTCATGCTCTCCCCCGTTTTCGGATTTACCCCCGACGACCTTGCACTCATGCGTGCGGCAGACAAAAAAAGCTCGGTTTATCACTGCGTGGTGAATGCCGCAGAAAACGGCAACGAAAAAGCTGCCGCTTTCCTTGAAAGGATAAAGGATATGAGGCTCATTGCCTGTACGGTCAGCGCAGGTGAACTTGTCAGAAGACTCATCGAAGAAACGGGATACGGTGCGATAGTCGGTGCAATGAAAGACAGTTCAAAGCGCCGTGCAAATCTCAACAGCTTCACCGACCTTGCAAATCGCTACGAAAGCACCGGAAGAAAAGGCGTTTCAGGATTTCTCCGCCATCTTGATTCCGTTGCAAAAAGCGGAAACGATATACGTTCATCCTCATCAGACTCCGAAAATGCGGACTGCGTTAAGATTATGACAATTCACAAGAGCAAGGGTCTTGAATTCCCTGTATGCTTCCTCGGAGCAACCGAAAAGCTTTACGGAAATCTCTCAACCTCCGATGATTTGCTCATATCTCCTTCAGGCGGTATCGGACTCAAAACAAGCACCGGCAAGGCAAAGCTTGATTCTCTCACACGAATTGCCGCCGTTCTCGAAATCAAAAAGGCTGAACGCTCCGAAGAACTGCGCATTCTTTATGTTGCGCTCACCCGTCCCAAAGAAAAGCTCATTATTCTTGCCTCAGGCAAGGACTGGAACAAAAGTCTTTCCAAAATTGCCGCAAACATCAGAAAAGAAAAGCTCATTGACCCGTTCAAGGTTACAGGCTTTTCAAGCTGCGCCGACTGTATTCTCTCCGCACTCATAAGACATCCCGATGCTCATGCGCTCCGAAATGCAGCAATGGCGGATTCTTCGGTTGTGATTGACTGCGAAACACCGCTGAAAACACAGATAATCAGAGGCAATCCCGAAGAAAATATATCCGTGCCCGAAATTTCCGCCGCAAAAGCCGATAAAAACATCGTTAAGGAAATCTCGGAAAGACTCGGATACGTTTATCCGTATTCATCACTCGGCGGTGTAATCGCAAAGCGAATCGCATCAAAAACAGATGATGAAGAAATCGGCGGCGAATATTTTGCTTCCCGCAAGCCTTCATTTGCAGGCAAAGACAATCTTACTCCTGCACAGCGTGGCACGGCAACCCATCGCTTCATGCAGTATTCCGATTATGAAAAAGCGGGCAAAAGCGTTGAAACGGAGCTTGAAAGGCTTGTTGCCGAAGGTATGCTGACAGAAACCGAGGCTTCGGTTGTTGATAAAAAGGCTGTTGCGGAATTCTTTGCAGGCAGTCTTGCAAAACGCATTCTTTCCGCCGAAAAGGTCTATAAGGAATACGCATTCACTGCGTGCATACCCTTAAGGGAGATGCAGCCCGGGCTTCCCGAAAATGAAACGGTAAATGAAAATGTTGTTATCGAAGGCGTTGCCGACTGTGCGTTTGTTGAAAACGGCTCACTTGTTATCGTTGACTTCAAAACCGATAAAGCTGAAAACGGCGAAAAGCTTGCCGAAAAATACAAAGAACAGCTTTCGATTTACCGCCGATGCCTTTCGGAAGTGCTCGATATTCCCGTAAAAGAAACAGTTATCTATTCATTCCGGCTCGGAAAAACCGTTGAAATATGACCGTAACGAAAAAAATTTTAAAAAAGACTTGCATTTTAGTTTCATATGTGATAAAATTCATGCGTTATGTTTATAGATATACCGAAAGAGGTGACACTGAATGAAGGAAGGACTCCATCCTAAGTACGAACAGACAGAAATCCGCTGTGCTTGCGGTGAGGTTATCACAACAGGCTCAACCAAGGAAAACCTTCGCGTTGATATCTGCTCAAAATGCCATCCGTTCTACACAGGTAAGCAGAAGCTCGTTGATACCGGCGGACGTGTTGATCGCTTCAACAAGCGTTTCAATCTTAACAACAAATAAGAGCAAATTCAGCGGCGCAGCAGTGCGCCGCTTTGCTTTTCTGTAAGAGGTTTTTATTATGAATA
>JAZSNQ010000037.1:0-6265 GCA_045536515.1 Acutalibacteraceae bacterium
AAGAGGCCTTCTTATGATGGTTGGTCACAGAAGAAACCTTCTTGCATATCTTCAGAAGGTTGACATTGAACGTTACCGTTCAATCATCGCAAGACTCGGCATCCGTAAATAATTTGTCTATAAAGCGGGCAGGAACATATCATTCTTGCCTGCTTTGTTGCGTTTTTTGGTGAATTAACCTATTAAAACGCTAATTCGCTACAGTGCATCTTTCAGGCGGCACAGCATAAGGTTTTAGCGGTAAATTGAGCAACCTTCGGTTGAGTGAATAATGAACAATGAAAAGTGAATAGTTAATGACGGGTTTCACCCGTACCCATTAAAATCGGTCATAGGCGAAGCCTATCCAAAACTTTTCACTCTTCACTTTTAACTTTTCACTGAATAAGGTTTCTGAATTTATTGCTAAACCCGACTCCGCCGCCTGTGGAAATATATTATACAGAGAGGTAAAAGAAAATGTTTTTTGAAGCTTTTAAAAAGTACGAAACAGAAATTGCAGGCAGACCTTTTGTTGTTGAAGTAGGCAAAATGGCTCAGCTTGCAGGCGGCTCATGCCTTGTCCGCTACGGCGAAACCAACGTTCTTTGCACAGCTACCATGGCAGCAAAGCCCAGAGAGGGTGTTGACTTCTTCCCCCTTTCCGTTGACTATGAAGAGAAGCTCTACTCGGTAGGCAGAATTCCCGGCTCATTCCAGCGCCGTGAAGGCAAGGCAAGCGAAAAGGCAACCCTTGCTTCCCGTGTTATCGACAGACCCATCAGACCTCTTTTCCCCAAGGATATGAGAAACGATGTAGGCGTTGTTGCAACAGTTATGTCCGTTGACCCCGACTGTCAGCCCGAAATCGCTGCAATGCTCGGTGTTTCAATCGCTATTTCAATTTCAGAAATCCCCTGGGACGGCCCCGTTTCAAGCGTTGTTGTCGGTCTTGTTGACGGCAAATACGTTATCAACCCCACTCTTGATGAAAGAGAAAAGAGCGAAATGTATGTTACCGTTGCTTCAACAAGCGAGCTTGTTGCTATGATTGAAGCAGGTGCAAACGAGGTTTCAAACGATGATATGTATGACGGTATCATGTTTGCACACAAGGAAAACCAGAGAATTGTTGAATTCATCAATCAGATCAAGGCTGAATGCGGCAAGGAAAAGGTTGACTTCCCCTCAAACGATCCCGATCCCGAAATGTACGAAGCAATCAAGGATTTTGCAATCGAAGATATCCGTTTTGCTCTTGATACAGATGACAAGAGAATCCGTGACGAAAGACTCAAGCCTGTTTATGACAAGGTTCACGAGAAGTTCGACGAAATTTACCCCGAAATGGAAGTAAAGATTGAAGAATGTCTCTACAAGGTTCAGAAGTACGTTGTACGCCGCTGGCTTCTTGATGACGGCAAGCGTGTTGACGGCAGAGGAATCGACGAAATCCGTCCCCTCAACGCTCAGGTAGACCTCCTTGACAGAGTTCACGGTTCAGGTATGTTCACAAGAGGACAGACTCAGGTTCTTTCAATCACAACCCTCGGACCCATGAGCGATGCTCAGCTTCTTGACGGTCTTGATGAAGAAGAATCAAAGAGATATATGCACCACTATAATTTCCCCTCATACTCCGTTGGCGAAACAAAGCCTTCAAGAGGTCCCGGCAGACGTGAAATCGGTCACGGTGCACTCGCAGAACGTTCACTCGTTCCCGTTCTTCCCTCAGTTGAAGAATTCCCCTACACAATCCGTGTTGTTTCCGAAGTTCTTTCATCAAACGGCTCAACATCACAGGGCTCGGTTTGCGGTTCAACACTTTCACTTATGGCAGCAGGTGTTCCCATCAAGGCTCCCGTTGCAGGTATTTCCTGCGGTCTTATCACAGAAGGCGACCGCTTCATGACAATGGTTGATATCCAGGGTCTTGAAGACTTCTTCGGCGATATGGACTTCAAGGTTGCAGGTACAAAGAAGGGTATCACATCAATTCAGATGGACCTCAAGGTTCACGGTCTTACTCCCGCTATCATCAGAGAAGCTCTTGACAAGACCTACAAGGCAAGATGCTATATTCTTGACGAAATCATGCTTCCCGTTATCTCCGAACCCAGAGCAGAGCTTTCAAAGTGGGCTCCCAAGATGCTTACAACAAAGATTGACCCCGAAAAGATCGGCGACGTTATCGGTAAGCAGGGCAAGGTTATCCAGAAGATCTGCGCAGAATGTAACTGCAAGATTGATGTTCAGGAAGACGGTAACATCTTCGTTTCATCAACAGATATCGACGATGCAAGAAGAGCAATCTCAATCGTTGAAACAATTGCAAATGACCCCGAGGTCGGCGCGATTTATAAGGGCATCGTAACCCGCCTTATGAGCTTCGGCGCATTTGTTGAAATCGCTCCCGGCAAGGAAGGCATGGTTCACATCAGCCAGCTCGACGTTAAGAGAACAGAGAAGGTTGAAGATGCGGTTAACGTTGGCGATGAAGTTATCGTTAAGGTTCTTCCCAAGGATGACCAGGGCAGACTCAACTTCTCACGCAGAGAAGCTCTTATCGAGGTTGAAGGACTCGTTCCCGAAAACACCGTTTCAGACGCACCCAGAAAGCCTCGCAGAGATTTCAAGGGCGACAGAGGCGGCAGAGCTCCCAGAAAAGATAATAACTGATAAAAATTATCACCGCAGATTGATTTCTGCGGTGATTTTTTGCTTTTATTCATACAATTACAAAAAATCAACAGTTGAGAGAGCGAGAATATTATGTTATAATTTAAAATATCCCTCCGAAAGGATTTTTATATGGTTGCAAAAGAAGTAAAGCTTATTGAATATTCAAAAAATGTTGACATGGGAAACTGCATAACCCATGCTGTGGGTGCGGTTTTATCCGTTGCGGCGATTATCGCCATGATGATTTCCGCACGGGAAACAAGGCAGATTGTTTCTGTTTTGATTTTCGGCATTACGATGCTCACGGTTTATACGGTTTCGGCGGTTTATCACGGAATGAAAAACGGTGAAGCAAAGAGAATTGCAAGACTGCTCGACCACTCCGCAATTCCGCTTCTGATTGCAGGCACAACCACTCCGTGCGCTCTTGTTGCATTGTATGATATCAGCACCGTGCATGGAATTGCCGTTCTGAGTGCGGCATGGTTCTGCGCTTTGTTCGGACTTATTTCAAAGCTGTTTTTCTTTGAAAAGCTTAAGAAAATTACCTATGCGGTTTACATAATCTGCTGCAGCGCAATGCTTTTCAGCGCGATTCCCGTTATTGATAAAATGGAAAAAGGCTCGTTTGAACTCATTGCCCTGGGATGCATTCTCTATCTTGTCGGTGCAATTTTCTGTTATCTCGGCGTAAAGCGTGAGAAATTCCATGTGGTGTTCCATGTTTTTGTGCTTCTTGCAAGTGCTGTGCATTTTTATGTTATATATACAATTATAATAAGGTGACTTATGAACGAAGAAGATAAGCTTCTGCTTGCTAAAATCCGTGACAGGGCAAGGCAATGCAGCGATAATTCAATGATCACAAACAGCGTTTTTCTCGATATGAGAGAGCGTTCTGTTGTTGCATCGTCACACATCGATGATGCGCGCATGATTTTTTACGGCGGTTTTGAAGATTCCGAAAGAACAACGGCGGTTTTTCTGCCCGAATATGTTGAGGCAGGAGATTTGCAGGAGTTATTTGAATATTTTGATGAATGTTCGGAAGCTGACCCTGTTGCGATTGTTGAAATCGAAAAGGATAAGTTTTCCCCTGCACTTTCACACCGCGATTATCTCGGCGCACTGATGGGTCTCGGCATAAAAAGAGAATTGACGGGTGATATCATCGTTTCCGAAAACGGCTGCAAAATGGCTGTGCTTGAAAAAATTGCACCCTTCATCGTTGAAAATCTCGGCAAGGCGGGTCGGGGCACTCTCAAAGCAAAAATCATTCCGTCGGGCGAAGCGAGAAAAAGCACAAAAGCCGTCGGCATTCCCGACAGCTTTACCGTTTCGTCAATGCGCCTTGACAGCGTTGTTAAAAATGCCTTCCGTGTTTCAAGGGGCGATGCCTGCACCGCAATTGAAGCGGGTCTTGTTTTTGTCAATGACCTCGAATGCACAAAACCCGACAAAAAAATTTCAGAAAATGACAAGGTTGTTTTCCGAAGGAAGGGCAGAATTATTGTGAAAGATTGCTCATCGGTCTCCAAAAAGGGCAGAGTGATTGTTGAAATAACAAGGTTTGTTTAATATTATTTTTGGGGTATCTTTCGCAGATATCCTGTTTTTTTATGCATTCCTACAAAAACATAAACAAAAATTTGTGTATTCTTACAATCACAAAATAATTATTTATTCATTCGTAAAAATTACTAAAAAAAACATTGAAATGGTAAAACTTTTGTGATATAATCCTATTTAATACGGTATAGTGTTGAATAAGAATTTTTAATTTTTAGTCCGTTGCGGAATTTGCGGACTTATATATACCGAATTATATTCAACCCCAAGGAGGAATTTCTTTGAAATCTTACAGCGCAAAAGACATCAGAAACATCGTTCTTGCCGGTCACGGCGGACGAGGCAAAACAACTCTTGCAGAGGCAATGCTCTACATTTCCAATGCAACAGACAGACTTGGCAGAGTTACAGACGGCAACACCGTTATGGACTTTGACGCAGAAGAAAAAAGACGTAAGTGTTCAATTGCATCCGCAATTGCTTCATATGAATGGAAAAACACCAAAATTAACATTATAGACACCCCGGGTCTTTTTGACTTTGCAGGCGGCATGAGCGAAGGTATGCGTGCAGCAGGTGCTGTTCTCATCGTTCTTGCATCAGGCTCCACACTTGATGTTGGCGCAGAAAAGGCTTATAAGGCTGCAACAGAAAGAGGCATCAACAAGATGTTCGCTATCACAAAGTGCGACGCTGAAAATGCTCATTTCTACAAGACATTCGATTCTCTTCAGGAAGAATACGGCAACAAGATTTGTCCCGTTGTTGTTCCTTATGTTGAAGGCGACAAGGTTGTTTCTTATGTTGACTTCTCAAGAAACGAAGCTTTCTCATACAAAGACGGCAAGCGTTCGGACGCTCCCATGCCCGAAAACGATGAGAGAACAAACAGAATGAAGGAAGCATTCATCGAAGCAGTTGCATCCGCAGACGAAGAACTCATGATGAAATTCTTTGACGGCGAGCCTCTCACCGATGAAGAAATCGACAGAGGTCTTAAGACCGGTATTCTTGCAGGCGACATCTGCCCCGTTTATGCTTGCTCGGGTTATCAGCTTGAAGCTGTTGACCTCATCAACAACAGTATCGTTCAGTCGGCTCCCGACGCAGCTTCCGTTGCATCCGAAGGCGACCTTACCTGCGACGAAAACGGACCTCTTGCAGCTATCTGCTTCAAGACCGTTGCTGACCCCTTCGTTGGTAAGATGTCATATTTCAAGGTTATTTCAGGTAAAATCACTCCCGATACACCTGCATATAATGAACGCACAGGCGAATCCGAAAGAATGGGTAAAATCGTATTCCCCAAGGGCGGTAAGCAGGAAGAAGCTGCAGCTATCCTTGCAGGCGATATCGGTATTGTAACAAAGCTTTCCGGCTTCAAGACAGGCGACACAATGTGTGCTCCCAAGTCGGATATCAAGCTCAAGGGCGTTTCCTTCCCCGCACCCTGCCTTCCCATGGCTGTCAAGGCTAAGAAGAAGGGCGAAGAAGATAAGGTTGCCGCAGGTCTCAACAGACTCGCAGAAGAAGACCTTACCATCAGCTACTACACAAACACAGAAACCAAGGAACAGATTATCTCCGGTCTCGGCGAACAGCATCTTGATGCTATCGTTACTAAGCTCAAGACAAAGTTCGGCGTAGAGGTTGACCTCGCTGTTCCCAAGGTTGCTTACAGAGAAACAATCAGCAAGAAGGTTGCCGTTCAGGGCAGACATAAGAAGCAGTCAGGCGGCAGCGGCCAGTTCGGTGACGTCTGGGTTGAATTCGAGCATATCGATTCCGAAGATTTTGAATTTGCAGAGAGAGTTGTCGGCGGTTCTGTTCCCAAGAACTTCTTCCCTGCAGTTGAAAAGGGTCTTCGCGAAGCAATCCTTAAGGGACCCCTTGCAGGTTATCCCGTTGTTGGTCTGAGAGCAACTCTTTATGACGGTTCATCACATCCCGTTGACTCCAACGAAATGGCATTCAAGATGGCTGCAAAGATTGCTTATAAGAACGGTATGCCTCAGGCAAATCCCAAGCTCCTTGA
>JAZSNQ010000241.1:0-5821 GCA_045536515.1 Acutalibacteraceae bacterium
AGAACGAAAAGAACCTTCTTGCCTGTTTCAAGTGCGTTAACAACCTTAACCATTTCCTTGGTCTTGATTGCATCGAGAGTAAGTGAATCAAGAACGATAAGCTCGTTGTCTGCAAGCTTTGCAGAGAGAGCTGACTTGATAGCAAGTCTTCTTACCTTCTTGTTTACGTCCTTGTGATAATCACGAGGCTTGGGTCCGTGAGCGATACCGCCGTGATACCACTGGGGAGCTCTTGTTGAACCCTGTCTTGCGCGGCCTGTACCCTTCTGTCTCCAGGGCTTCTTTCCGCCGCCGCTTACTTCTGCTCTGGTAAGAGTAGACTGTGTACCCTGACGCTGATTTGCAAGGTAGCTGACTACGCAGAGATGCATAGCGGGGATGCTGGGCTCGATAGCGAAAATGCTGTCTGCAAGTTCCATATCGGCGAGAGCCTTGCCTGCCATGTCAAAAACTTTAACTTTAGCCATTATTCTCTACTCCTTTCCTTATGCTTTAACTGAGTTGCGGATAACAACGATGCCGCCCTTGGGGCCGGGAATAGCGCCCTTGATAGCGATGAGGTTGTTTTCTGCGTCTACTTTAACTACGTCAAGATTCTGAATTGTAACTTTTTCGCAGCCAAGGTGACCTGCAAGCTTCTTTCCCTTGTAAACTCTTGAGGGGTCGGAGCAAGCACCGAGTGAACCTGCATGTCTTGCAACAGGACCGGTACCGTGGGATTCCTTGAGTCTGGAGAAGTTCCATCTCTTGATTGAACCGGCAGTGCCCTTACCTTTGCTTGTGCCTGCAACGTCAACCTTGTCGCCTGCTGCAAAGATGTCTGCCTTGATTGTGTCGCCCACATTGAGATCACCTTCGAGCTTGAACTCTTTGAGTGTCTTCTTGGGAGCTACGTCAGCCTTCTTGAAGTGGCCCATCATGGGTTTATTCACGCGCTGAACCTTTACGTCGCCGAAGCCGAGCTGTACTGCTTCATAACCGTCGTTTTCGATTGTCTTCTTCATAACGACTGTGCAGGGACCTGCTTCAACTACTGTTACGGGAACTACATTTCCCTTTTCGTCGAAGATCTGTGTCATACCGATCTTCTTGCCGATGAGTGCTTTCTGCATATTGCTTTCCTCCTGTTAGGTTATTGGTTGACTCTTTCAAGCCAACATGACCTGCATATGTTGAAATTAAAGCTTGATTTCGATTTCAACACCTGCGGGAAGCTCAAGACCTGTCAGAGCTTCAACTGTCTTAGCTGAGGGTCTGATGATGTCGATAAGCCTTTTGTGTGTTCTCTGCTCAAACTGTTCGCGGCTGTCCTTATACTTGTGAACAGCACGAAGAATGGTTACGACTTCCTTCTCTGTGGGAAGGGGAACGGGACCTGATACCTGAGCACCTGTTCTCTTAGCTGTCTCAACTATCTTTTCCGCTGCCTTGTCAACAAGGCTGTGGTCATAGCCCTTGAGTCTGATTCTGATTTTTCCCTTAACTGCCATGTGGAACGCCTCCTTAAAAAATTGGCGGGCTGCAAATTCATGAAAACCGACCCGGGTGTTTCAACCCGTCCGATTTTAAAAACCGGAAAAACATATTTCCGGGTAGCTTTCGCATTTGCACATAGTTATCCCCGCAACAAGGCTGCCCGGGAACGGCAGACCTTTAGCAAGGACACAAATCGCCCGGTTTAAAATCGGACATACTCCGCAGAAATTTCCCGCTTCGACGAGCGGCCACCTCCTGCATCAACGCATATCTGCATGGTTTTCTGTTGCTTTCGGGCATACTAACCCCTTTTCCAGAAACCGTGCTTTGTTATAATAACATCATATGTCAACAATGTCAATACTTTTTTTGCAATTTTTTCAAAAATTTTTTGCCCGAAAACCTAAGCGTATCAAGGGTTTTGACGCTTTAACGCAATGAACCGATAATTCCGTCTGATGCACATATATAAAATGTATATATATTATAAATAGAAAACCACAACATAATGTGTGTTCCTTGCCGTTTAATCACAACAGCACCGAAAGAAACAAGTTGAAACCTTTGACAGATTATGTTATACTGTTATAAATTTCTTTAGGGAGATAATTTTATGTCAAATCAAAGCATTCTGGAAAAGCGTTGGCTCTATCTTGCTTCAGGTATTTTTGCAATGCTTTTTTCGGGCGTACTGTATGCCTGGTCAATTCTTAAGGTTCCTTTCAAGGAGAATTTCGGTTTCAGCGAATCCGTGCTTTCGCTCAACTTCACACTCACAATGTGTTTCTTCTGCCTCGGAGCATTCTTCGGAAGTCTTATCTGCAAAAAAATCGGAGTTAAAATAACTCTGGTTATCGCAGGTCTGCTTGTCGGCGCAGGATTTGTTTCAACGGGGCTGCTTACCGCACAGTCAAATCCGCTGCTTCTCTACATAACCTACGCTCTTCTTGCCGGTACGGGCATAGGTATATCATATAATGTTGTCGTATCAAGCGTTTGTTCATGGTTTCCCGACAGAAAGGGTTTCTGCTCAGGCTGTCTTATGATGGGATTCGGAATCAGCACGCTTCTTATGGGCAATATTATCAGTGTTCTGTTTGAAAATCCCGGTTTTGGTATGAGCAAAACCTATATTCTGCTCGGCTCGGTTCTTGCCGCCGTTCTTGTTGCTGCGGGAATTATACTCCGCACTCCTTCGGCAGACGATAAACTCCCCTCACCCAAATCCGGAAAAAACATAAAAAAAGAAGCATTTGAAAGCCGCGATTT
Organism: Acutalibacteraceae bacterium; assembly: GCA_045536515.1. Classification (GTDB taxonomy): domain Bacteria; phylum Bacillota; class Clostridia; order Oscillospirales; family Acutalibacteraceae; genus CAG-177. The sequence goes on from JAZSNQ010000241.1 coordinate 2,746, forward strand.
CACAACGGCCGAAATGCTCGGAAGCTTCACATTCTGGAGAGCATTTGTATGCATGGCATTCATCACTGCCGTGGGCAATTCGGTAATCAGTTTTGCGAGAGACCTCGTGATTTCCGTTGATGCCGCACCGGCTCTTGCGGTTACGCTTGTGGGCATTCTTTCCGTATGCAACGGAATCGGCAGAATTCTTACAGGTGCTCTCTATGACGCCCTCGGACGCCGCACAACCATGATTTCCGCAAACATCCTCACTATTGTTGCCGCAGGCATAACGCTTCTTGCCGTACAGCTCCATTCGCTTCCTATTTGCATTGTCGGTCTTTGCCTCACGGGACTTTCCTACGGCTCATGTCCCACGGTTACCTCGGCATTCACCTCGTCTTTTTACGGACAAAAATATTTTTCGGTTAATTACAGTCTTACAAATTTCAATCTGATTGTTGCCGCATTCATAGCAAATTTCAGCAACAGCCTTCTTGCACGGTACGGCAGTTATACCGCACCGTTTACGATGCTTCTCATTCTCGCTGTCTGCGCCCTCGGACTCAATATTTCCGTTAAAAAGCCCTGAGTCCCGAATTGCGCTCCGTATTTTGTACGGCAAAACTTTTAAATCAATAAAGGAACGGATGCTTTTTATGATAAAAACAGTCAGCAACACAACTCCCGTCAGGCACGCAATTGCAACGGGTATCAAAACATCTCTCTCGCCCTTCAGCTTAAGAGAAAACGAACAGTCCGTACCCGTCATCGTCAAACGCCGAAACGAAAAATTCACCACTCCTGCCGAAGCTGAATTTCTGATTTCCGTTGGAAAAATAACGGAAGAAGAGATAAAAATTCTCGAAATTATCAACCGATTCACCATAATAACCATCAATCAGCTCCACACTGCGCTCTCTCTTAAGGGTGTCAACATCGACCGCACAAAACTTATAAGCAGTATCAAAAAGCTGATAAAATACAGGTTTGCACAAGCGGTGAGATTTGAAAACGGGCAGAATACTCCGTCGGGATATATCATCGCACTTGAAAACAACGGAGTTTCATTTCTCAAAGCACGCCACAGCGATGATGACGGTGTGCATGTGCGTTTTGTGAGTTATTTCAAATCCATCGAAGTAAGTAAGTTAAAGAAAAATCTTTCGGCAAATCAGCTTGTCATTAATCTTTTTGAAAAAAACGGCGTTGAACTCCCGGATTTATGCAGAAGTCCGTTTCTGACGGATTTGCAGCGTATCGACAGAAAAAATGTTGTCCGTCCCGAGTTCAGTTTTACTTTTGACGGAAACAGCTGCCTTGTTGAATGTGTGAAAAGGAACGAAATGTGGGAAACCAAGCTGGCGGATAAGCTCGGATATTATTTTGAAATCCTGAGCCTTCCCGAAGACAGACTTAGCATTAAAACGAAAAATCCGGTTCTGATTCTTATTGCCGAAGACGAACATCACTGCGAAGAAGTGCTCAGAATTGCCGCAGAAGCGAAATACAAAAACATTGTCGCAACCTGCGACCCGTTCACCTATAATTTAACCCCCGATAACGCATTTTTCAAGCCCGAAGAAACAAAGAAAAACCTGTTTTCAAAACTCAAATCCTTGCTTAAAAGCCGCTGAAAACGGATTCTTCGTGATACAAAAAAGCAAAACCGCCACACCGACAGCAGTTTTGCTTTTTTTGATACAGCCGTGTAAATAACAGCCAAAAGCCCTTGAGAGCGATTCGCTCCCAAGGGCAATATAATTATTAATAATGTGCTTCTCCGCACTCAGAATATTTGTTTGTGCCGAAAATTTTGCTGAAGAAAAGCATGATTTTCCAGAAGAAACCGCCGCTGTGACAATCATGGTCGCAGTTCAGAGACGGCTCGAAGTTTTCACTGCAGACTTCGCATATGCCGTCGTTATTATCATCCTTATGACCCGTTGCATTGATAACATCTTTTTCACGGCTGATTTCGGCATTGCATTCCGCACAGTAAACAACGTTATCCACGCTTCCGTTTTCCGTGCAGGAAGATGATTTGATATTTTCCTTAACGGAACTTGACGGTGTGTGACCGAGTGCGGGAACAATCTGCTGTTCGGTTAAGATTCTGAGGCAATCCGAGCATCTGACGCCTTCGGTAAGACCTGTTGCGGTGCAAGTGGGTGCAACCGCAGGGATTGTTTCTTCGGTATGACCGAGAGCTTCGGAAGTTCTGACGGAGAGGCTGTCACAACCCGTGCAGTCACCAAGCTCCGTGCCTCTGTCGGTGCAGGTCGCTTCGCTGATTGCCGTCCAGACATAATTATGACCCGTTGCGTCAACATAACTGTCAATAAGAACATTTCCGCAGGAACAGATGTGCTTTGTATAGCCTTTTTCGGTGCAGGTGGGGGCAACAACTTCGGTTTCAAACGTGTGACCGAGAGCATCGGTTATATCATAAGCCGTTTCGCCGCAGTTACCGCATTCGCCAACAGAAACTCCGCCCTGGGTGCAGGTTGAAGCAGTGAGAGTTGTCCATTCAAAATCATGTCCCTTCGCAGGAATAACGGTTACATTTATTTTGTCACCGCAGGTTGAGCAATGCTGAGATTTGCTGCCGTCCCGGGTACAGGTTGCATTCACATCAACGGTGAATTCTTCATTATATGAATGACCGAAAGCATCTGTATATCTGATAATGATATCGTCGCAAACGGTGCAATCGCCGAGCTCTGTGCCAGTGGATGTGCAGGTTGCTTCGGTGATTACAGTCCACGCATAATCATGACCTGTTGCATCAACATAGCTGTCAATGAGAACATTTCCGCAGAAACAGGTGTGCTTTGTATAGCCTTTCTGTGTGCAGGTGGGAGCAACAACTTCGGATTCATATTCATGACCGAGAGCATCGGTTGTATCATAAACAACATCGCCGCAAATCAGGCAGTCGCCGACGAGAACACCGCTTTGAGTGCAGGTTGCTTCGGCAAAAATTTTCCATTCGTAGCTGTGACCCGTTTCGGCAACATAGCTGTCAATCTGAACATCGCCGCAGGCACAGACGTGCTTTGTATAGCCTTTTTCGGTGCGGGTGGGAGCAACAACT
>JAZSNQ010000161.1:0-6304 GCA_045536515.1 Acutalibacteraceae bacterium
CATTCATTTGAATGTCCTCCTTTTGATTTCTTGGTGCAGTTGGTAGCCGCACCCTTATTCTATCAAAAGGAGTTTTTCTTGTATACGCATCGCTAAAGCTTTTTGGGAACCCCTGGCACAGCCAGGGGTTTTCAAATACAAAAATAACGGAGAAACTTCATCACGAAGTTTCTCCGTTTTAATATCATTTTTACTGTTTCTTTTCTTTCTTTTTCTTGGGACCCGAAGCATTGTTGAGTATGCTTACGCAAGCGATAACAATACCCATAACGATGAATATGCCGAGCATACCCTTGCCCATAATGGGAGCAGATTCCTTGAGTCCTTCCGGAGTCCAGTAATCTCTTGTTGTTTCAACTGTCTCTGTTGCTTCAACTTCTGCAACCGCATCCTCTGCGATAAGAACGATTTCTTCAGCAACGGGAGCTGTTGTTTCAATAATTGTTGTTTCCATTGTTATTCCCTCCTGTTACTTAAATAAGTGCATTGCCTACGAGAGTGAGAATAAGACCGCCTGCGATAACCGAAGCAACCTGACCCGAAACGTTAACACCGATTGAGTGCATGAGAAGGAAGTTCTGGTTATCTTCTGCAAGACCCATCTTATGAACAACTCTTGCGGACATGGGGAATGCGGAAATACCTGCCGCACCGATCATGGGGTTAATCTTATTCTTTGTAAAGAGGTTCATGAACTTTGCAATCATGATACCACCGAAGGTATCAACGATGAATGCAACAAGACCAAGAATCATGATAAGGATTGTATCAAGCTTGAGGAAATCCTCTGCAACCATCTTTGATGCGATTGTGAAGCCGAGGAAAATTGTGATGAGGTTTGCAAGAACGTTCTGCGCTGTTTCAGAAAGTGAGTTAAGAACACCGCATTCTCTGATAAGGTTACCGAACATAAGGAAGCCGATAAGTGCTGTTGCATCGGGTGCAACCATACCGACGATGATTGTTACAACGATGGGGAAGAGAATCTTTGTGAGCTTTGTAACCTTCTTACCTGTATAGTTCATACGAATAAGACGTTCTTTCTTTGTTGTGCAAAGCTTGATAATGGGAGGCTGAACGATGGGAACGAGAGCCATATATGAATATGCCGCAACCATGATAGCCGCCGTATAGTTTGAGTTAAGCATATTTGCAACAAAGATTGATGTGGGACCGTCTGCCGCACCGATGATTGCAATTGAAGCCGCATCCTTAAGTTCGAAACCGAAAACAGACGAAAGGCAGAGTGTGAAGAAAATACCGAACTGTGCCGCCGCACCGAAAATCATGAGTTTCGGATTGGTCAGAACAGGCTCGAAGTCAATCATTGCGCCGATACCGATGAACAGAATAAGCGGGAAAAGCTCGTGGCTGTCGATACCGATTTCAAAAAGGAAATCAATAACGCCTCTTACGCCTGAAGCTGCTTCACCTTCCGCTACGGGAGGTATGGGCAGATTAACAAGGATTGCACCGAAGCCCATGGGGAGAAGAAGAGTAGGTTCCATTTCTTTTTTGATTGCAAGGAAAATCAGTAATCCGCCGATCACCCACATGATGACCTGCTTGAGGTCAATGAATGCTAAATTTCCAAAAATGTCGGTCATAATTCCGGTTATAAATTCCATTTTGAAAATCCTTCCTTTCTTTGAACAAAATCGAATTTATAATATCATCTTCACCCGAAAATTTCAAGGGAATTTGTAAATTTTCATAAAAAAATAAATGCATTTATATTCTGAAGTTTTACATAAAAAATAACAGCAGATTTTATTTCTGCTGTCAAAAGATAAATTTTGCATATAAAAGCATAGCAAAAATGCGTAAAAAGACCTCTTTGTAGTGCAAATCCACGAATTTTTGCAAGATTTGAAAATAACACTTGCAAAATCATTTCGCATATTATAAAATATACAAGATTTGAAATTTACCTCGGAGGTTGTCAAAATGGAAATTCAGAATTTATCACGTGAGCAGCTTCAGGAAAGACTGGCGGCACTCACTGAAAAATATAACGAATATAAGTCAATGGGACTTAAGCTTGATATGTCAAGAGGAAAGCCCGGCGCAGATCAGCTTGAAATCACAAACGATATGCTTGACCCTGCATTTCTCGGAGATTACAAGGCATCAAACGGTTTTGACGTGCGCAACTACGGAATTCTTGACGGTATACCCGAATGCAAAAAGCTCTTTTCGGAAATTCTTGATGTTGCTCCCGAAAACCTCATTGTTTTCGGCAACGCAAGCCTTACAATTATGTATGACTATATCGCACAGTGCATGATCTTCGGTGCAGGTGCAGAGCCCTGGGCGGCACAAAAAGGAATCAAATTCCTCTGCCCCGTTCCCGGTTATGACAGACATTTTTCAATTCTCGAGCATTTCGGAATTGAAATGATTAATATTCCCACAAACGAAAACGGTCCCGACATGGATAAGATTGATGAACTCATCAAAGATGAAAAAGTTAAGGGCATTATCTGCGTTCCCATGTACTCAAATCCCACGGGAACAACCTATTCCGACGAAACAGTCCGCCGCTTCGCTTCTCTCAAACCTGCCGCAAAGGATTTCAGAGTTATCTGGGACAATGCATACTGCATTCATCACATCAACAACAATCACGATAAGCTTCTTAACATCTTTGAAGCCTGCAAGGAAACAGGCAATGAAGATTACTTTATCGAAGTAACATCAACTTCAAAGGTTACATTCCCCGGTGCGGGCATTTCCGTTCTTGCCGCTTCAGATGCAAATATCAGGGCAGTCAAGAGCAGAATGACAATCCAGACAATAGGTTATGATAAGATAAATCAGCTTCGCCATGTCAACTATCTTAAGGATAAAGCCGGCGTTGAAGCACATATGGATAAGCACGCTGCTATCCTCAAGCCCAAGTTTGATGCGGTTCTTGATGCATTTGAAAAGAATCTTGCAGGCAAGGGCATTGCTTCATGGACAAATCCCAACGGCGGTTACTTCATCAGCCTTGACGTATACGAAGGCTGTGCAATCAGAACCGTTGCACTCTGCAAGGAGGCCGGTGTCACACTCACGGGTGCAGGCGCAACCTATCCTTACGGTAAAGACCCCGAAGATAAAAACATCCGCATTGCCCCCACCTTCCCGTCAAGGGACGAACTCTGCAAGGCGGTTGAGATTCTTTGCCTTTGCGTTGAAATTTCCGCAATTGAAAAGATTCTCGGTTAAGTCGTGCTTAACTAATTCCCATTTTTTCAAAGAAGCTCTCTGAGCTTATACCCTCAGGTCTGTTATATCTGCCGAGCCCGAAAAGCGATTCGGGTTCGGCTTTTTTTATTTTGTTGACTCTTTCTTCACAAGTCAGGGTCATTTTAAAACCGCATTCTTTCAGTATCTCCGTACTTTCACGGCTGAAACTTCCGAAAGGAAACGCAAATGCAACGGGATTTTTACCTGTGTTATTTTCCATCGCTGTTTTCATTTTTGCCACATCCGAGCATAAAAATTCACGGTACTGCTCAACAGTTTCTTCTTTTTTCTTTTTTATGCCCGAACGGTTACCCGTATTCTTATGTAAATCAAAAGAATGGCTTTCGATTTCAATTATATTTCCCTCGGACATTTCTTTTATCTGTTGCCAATTGAGATAAGAATAACTGAGGTTATGATCGTCAATTTCGGTATAATAATCCGCCAATGCACCTACAACAAATCCCACGGCGGTAAAGCCGTATTTTTCAAGAAGCGGCAATGCATATTCATAAAGCGTTTCCTGACCGTCATCAAAAGTTATAAGAATTGATTTTTCGGGAATATCCCCTTTTCCCTGCGAAAATTCAATAAGCTGTTTTACGGTAACACTTTGATACCCTTTTGATTTCAGAAACATCAAATCCTTTTCAAACTGCTCAACAGTCAGCACATATTTTCCCGATTTTTTCTGATTTTTTGTCAGCTGATGATACATGACAACAGGCAGATCTCTTTCTGTGCCGCCGATAATTGACGAAACAGGAACAACATTCACTGCTGTGCTTACAAGAAGCAACACCGCCGCAATTGCCAAAAACACGGTTTTGCTCAATTTAATAACCATAATCAAACACCTCTTGTAATGTTCAATTATGCAGACTACAAATAGTTTATTCGGATAAAATATATTCAAATTTTTCATTTGATATTGAATTTTGTCGTATTTTGCATTATATTAGGAATCGAAGGGATTTACGGGAGGTATATTATGAGCATTTTCAATATTATTTCCCTTCTCGGCGGTCTTGCGCTTTTCCTTTTCGGAATGAGCACAATGTCGGGAGGTCTTGAAAAAACCGCAGGCGGTAAGCTTGAAAAAATTCTTAAAGTTATGACTGACAGACCCATCAAGGCACTGTTTCTCGGCATTGTCATAACCGCAACCATTCAGTCATCATCGGCTGTTACGGTTATGCTCGTAGGTCTTGTCAACTCGGGTATAATGCAGCTCGGACAATCCGTGGGAGTTATCATGGGTTCCAACATCGGAACAACCGTAACCGCGTGGATTCTCAGCCTCGCAGGCATTGAGAGCGACAACTTCTTTGTAAGCCTTCTCAAGCCGTCAAACTTTTCTCCTATAATTGCATTTATCGGAATTCTGCTGACAATGGTTGCCAAAAAAGAACGCCTCAAGGAAATCGGCGGAATCTGTCTCGGATTTGCTATTCTCATGTTCGGCATGGAAATGATGAGCGACTCCATGGCACCCCTTTCCGAAATGCAGGAATTCCGTGACCTTATGGTTATGTTCAACAACCCGCTTCTCGGTCTGCTTATAGGTATTGTCATGACTGCCGTCATTCAGAGTTCATCGGCAACCGTCGGTATCCTGCAGGCTCTTTCGCTGACGGGTGCACTTTCATATTCAATGGCAATTCCGATTATCATGGGTCAGAATATAGGCACTTGCGTAACAGCACTTATTTCAAGCATCGGAGTCAGCAAAAACGCAAAAAGAGTTGCGGCGATTCATGTTTATTTCAACCTTATCGGCACGGCCGTTCTGCTTTCTTTGTTCTACGGTATCAACGCAATTTTTGACTTTGCATTTGCAGAGTCAGTCATAGACCCCGCAGGCATAGCCATTGTTCACAGTATATTCAACCTTGCAACAACTGCATTGCTTTTCCCGTTCACGAAACAGCTTGAAAAGCTTGCCGTCAAAACCGTCAAAGACAAAGAAAGCAATGAAAAGCAGACATTTATTGACGAAAGACTGCTTCTCACCCCCGCAATTGCCGTTTCGGAATGCCGTAATCATACAGTTAAAATGGCAAGACTTGCTGTTGACACAATAACACATTCCATTTCCGTTATTGATAAATATGATGAAAAATCCGCAAAAGAAATAACCGATAACGAAAAAAGACTTGACGAATACGAAGACAAGCTCGGTTCATTTCTCGTTAAGGTATCAAGTATGGATTTGTCAAATGAAGACAGCAACACCGTTGCTTTGCTTCTTCATGCGATAGGCGATTTTGAAAGAATCGGCGACCATGCGGTCAACATCATGAAAACAGCAAAAGAAATAAATGATAAAAAAATTGTATTCTCTGAAAAGGCGACTGCCGAATTAAAAATTGCAACAAACGCAATTAAAGAGATTCTTGACATCACAGTCAATGCGTTTTCCGAAGGAAGCATTGACTATGCTCTTGAGGTTGAACCTCTCGAACAGGTTATTGATGGACTTCTTTCGGAAATCAAGAGCAGACATATCAACCGCCTTACCGGCGGCAACTGCACAATTGAGCTTGGCTTCGTTCTTTCCGACCTTATAACAAACTACGAAAGAGTTTCCGATCATTGCTCAAACATTGCAGTCTGCCTTATTCAGCTCAGCCAATCCGAATTCAACGCCCATAAATATCTTAATAACTACAAGCTTTCGGGCAGTACGGACTTTACCGAAAAATTTGAAAAATATAACAGCAAATATGTTTTGTCGTGAAAGGATGTTTAAAATGAAAATAAGACGATTGATTGCCGCATTTATCGCCATTGCGATGATATTTTCTCTCGGTGCCTGCGGTAAAACAAAAAAAGAAGTTTCAACGACCACAGAACCGATAAGCGTTGAGCCTGAAAACGGCAACACATTCACATTTGAAGTAGTTGACGGAAACGGAAACAAAACTCAGTTACCGATTATGACAGATGTAGAAATACTCGGAGATGCTTTGCAAAAACTCGGATATATTAAAGGTGAACAGGGTCCGTACGGTCTTTATATCAAAGAAGTCAACGGAATTACCGCCGACTATGATACCGACGGCACTTA
>JAZSNQ010000244.1:0-2566 GCA_045536515.1 Acutalibacteraceae bacterium
AATAATCTCCTTGGCATTATTCTCTATTGTTGTAAAAGCTTTGTCGCTTTCGGCGTGACCGTTCAGTATAGGTAAAATGATATGATAATCATTTTGAAGCGCATTTGCTACATCCTCATAATTCCACCACGACAACCCACCGCCGTGTAGAAGAATAATTGTATCAAGACAATGCTTTCCATATTCTATATACTTCATTTTTACACTCACTTGTAAATTCTTATTTGGTCGCTCTAATCATACCACAGAAAAAAGAAAATTTCCACATTGATTTTTGTGCCGTTCATATCCAAGTGAGCTGATATATCTGCACATATGGAAATGATCAGACCGCTTTTATTTGCCCCGCTTCGTGCGGGGCTTTTTCTTTTTGTTCCGCTTACTTGGATTTGTTATAAAATTTTTCTCCAACCTTTGGAACATTTCGGCTTTCTTGTGTCGTATATGGTTGGAGGGCAAAATCATTATCATAACAGAAAGGAGAATTTTATGAAAAATTCAAATGACTCTCTCATTCTCGGCATTGACCACGGATACGGGAATATCAAAACAGCAAACAAGACTTTTGGAACAGGTGTTTATGTGAGCGACACCGAGCCTGCTTTCAAAGACAATTTGCTTACGTGGAACGGTAAGTATTACACAATCGGTGAAGGTCACAAGGAGTTCGTTGCTGACAAGATTCAGGATATGGATTACTATGTTCTGACCTTGGCAGCTGTTGCTTACGAGCTTCGTGCACGGGGACTGCGTGAGGCTAAAATTCACTTGGCGGCAGGTCTTCCTCTGACCTGGCTCACTGCGCAGAAGGAAACTTTTCGCAGCTATCTTTTGCAGAACAAAGAGGTTGAATTCAGTTTTAACGGCATTGACTACAGGGTCGAGTTCACGGGTGCGGATATTTTTCCGCAGGGGTTTGCCGCTGTTGCGAACAGACTTCACGAATTTAGCGGAACAAATATGCTCTGCGATATCGGAAACGGTACGATGAACATTATGTTTATCAATGAGAGGAAAGCTGAAAACCGAAGATGCTTCACGGAGAAATTCGGCACTCAGCAATGCGTGATTCAGGTAAAAGAAGATATGATGCGCATTCACCACGCAGCGGTTGACGAATCGGTTATCACCCGTGTGCTTCGTTTCGGCAAAGCGGATATTGCGGATGAATATCTTGAAACGATTACGCAATCCGCAAAGAACTATGTTGCCGAAATTTTTCGCACTCTTCGTGAACACGGTTATGACCCGAGAATGATGCGGCTGACGGTTATGGGCGGTGGCGGATGCCTGATTAAGAATTTTGCCGACTGTGACAAATCGCGAATCACCATTATTGATGACATCCGTGCAACCGCAAAGGGTTATGAATGGTTCGCAACGATGCAACGAAAAAGCAGCGGTAAATGAATATCAGAAAAATCACCCTGCGGCTTAACCTTGACAAAGAGAATGACCGCCTTGCTTGGGAGTATCTTCGCTCGTTCAAAGGTCAGTCGTACACCGAAACGGTAGTCAATGCTCTTGTCAGAAAAGATTGGGCAGAGGTTATTGCCGAGAAAATTCTCGAAAATCTGAAACTTCAACCCTTACCCGAAGAAAAAACGATAGATGAAACTGAGCAGACTCAAAGCTACGAAGCTGCCCTCGATTTCATCAACAGCTTTTAGTGACGGCATTTTTGCCGTCACTTTTGCTTTCCTCAAAAAACTATGACGGCACTTTTGCCGTCACGCCGAAACAGACTGTTTCAAACAACGCCCTCCTAAACGAAACAGTCTGCTTCGGTAATAAGAAACGGATAAATCCGAAAAATATCTGTTTCTTCAGTCTTAGCAAGCATTGGATTTATTGTAATAAATCCGCTTGCGGGGTACACCCCGGGAAATTCAAAAAGAAAGGAATGAACATTATGCAGAAAAGAATCCACCGAGTAACCGTTTGTCTTACAGAGGAAGAACACATCAGGCTCAATGAGATGTGTAAGGCAACCGGACTCACAATGTCAAAGCTGATAAGATTTCTGCTCAGCGGCTATTTACCTGCACAGGCTCCTCCTGCCGAGTATTCTGTGCTGATAAAAGAACTGCGTGCAGTCGGCAACAATCTTAATCAGCTTGCAAGAATCGTCCATTCGGGCGGTTATCTGAACACTGCCGAGCTTGAGAAAGCCTGCAAAAACTTCAATGAGGTTTCGGAAAAGGTTGATGAAGCCTTTGCACCCAAAAGAGCATGGCAGTAACTAAAATATTCCCCATAAAAGGCAGGATTGGCAAATGTATCAACTATGTAATGAATCCCGAAAAGACGGTTGAGGCTGACGGGTGGAGTTATGTTGACGGCATCAACGTAACTCCCGAAACAGCAGAGAAAAGTATGATGTCAGTTAAGCACCGCTACGGAAAAGAAAACGGAACAATGGCTTACCACGTAATTCAGTCCTTTGCACCCGGTGAGGTTACACCCAAAACGGCACACGAAATCGGAATGAAGCTTGCCGAGACAATGTGGGGCGAGAGGTTTGAAGTTGTTGTTTCAACGCACCTTGACCACGAGCATATTCATA
>JAZSNQ010000158.1:0-9168 GCA_045536515.1 Acutalibacteraceae bacterium
AACATAATTAACCTTGCCGCTTTCAAGAAGCTCAAAGATATCGTTGCCTTCATTCATTCCTCTGACATATTCAACATCAATACCAAGCTGAGAAATTGCATCTGCTGTATCTTTTGTAGCATAAATCTTAATTTTGAGGTCATCAAGTTTCTTTGCAAGTGAAACAGCATCAAGAATATCATGCTTATCAACGCTGAGAAGAATTCCGATTCCTTTTTCTGCTGTTGGAAGCTGAATGTGGAAACCTGCTGATGTAAGACCCTTGAAGAGTGCTTCGGCCATTGTTTTACCGATACCGAGAACTTCACCGGTTGATTTCATTTCGGGTCCGAGTATTGAGTTTACGTCGGAAAGCTTTTCAAATGAGAAAACAGGAACTTTTACTGTAAAGTAGGGGGGAGTCTTATACAGGCCTGTACCGTAACCGAGGTCTTTGAGTGACTGACCGACCATAACTTTTGAAGCAATATCAACCATGGGAACGCCGGTTACCTTGCTGATATAGGGAATTGTTCTCGAAGCTCTGGGATTAACCTCGATAACATAAAGTTCATTATGATAAATAAGATACTGTATATTAACAAGACCCTTTGTACCGAGTGAAAGAGCAAGCTTTTCGGAACATTCAATGATGTTCTTTCTCATTTTGTCGTTGAGGTTGTAAGGCGGATAAACAGCGATTGAGTCACCGCTGTGAACACCTGCTCTTTCAACGTGTTCCATAATACCGGGAATAAGAACATCCTTACCGTCGGAAATAACATCAACTTCAAGTTCTGTGCCCATCATGTATTTGTCAACAAGAACGGGGTTTTCTATTTCACCTGAAAGGATGATATCCATATAACGTTCAACATCGGCATCTTCGTGAGCAATGGTCATATTCTGACCGCCGATAACATAGGAAGGACGGAGAAGAACGGGATAACCGAGTGTATTTGCAGCATTAAGAGCTTCTTCTTTTGTCATAACGCCGAGACCCTTGGGTCTGCGGATTGCAAATTTTTCAAGAAGAGCATCAAAGCGTTCTCTGTCTTCTGCTGTATCAATTCCGTCAGCAGAAGTACCGAGAATCTTTATGCCGTTTTCATCAAGGAATTTAGTAAGTTTGATAGCGGTCTGACCACCGAAGGCAACAACAACACCGATGGGTTTTTCAACCTTGATGATGTTCATAACATCTTCGGGAGTAAGAGGCTCAAAATAAAGTCTGTCTGCTGTGTCGTAGTCTGTAGAAACGGTTTCGGGGTTGTTATTAATAATTGCAACCTCATATCCGAGTTCTTTAAGTGTCCATACACAGTGAACGGATGAATAGTCAAATTCAATACCCTGACCGATTCTGATAGGACCTGAACCGAGAACAATGATTCTTTCTTTTTCGCTTTTTTCAAGGAAAGGACGAGCCTCACATTCACGGTCATAAGTTGAATAAAAATAGGGTGCTGCAACAGGGAAATTTGCTGAGCATGTGTCAACAATCTTATATACAGCTTCTTTGTAAGCAGGAAGTTCAGTTACACCGGAAAGACGCTTGAGAGCAGCATCTGTATAACCGTAAAGTTTACCCTGGTTATATTTTTCTTCGTCAATGTTGCCGTTTTCAATTGATTTTTCAAAATCGGCAAGATTCTTGAGTTTGAGAAGGAACCATTCGGTAATCTTTGTAATATCATGGATTTCTTCTATTGACATTCCGTTTTTGATAGCTTCAAAAACAGAGAACAGACGCATATCATCGGTGTTTTTAAGTCTGTCAATAAGAGGAGCATTTGTTTTGGGAACGGCATTAAGAGTGTCAAGAGAAATTTCAGCACCTCTGACAGCCTTCATAATTGCCATTTCAAATGTAGGACCGATTGACATAACTTCACCGGTTGCCTTCATCTGCGTGCCGAGCATACGGCTCGCATTGACAAACTTGTCAAAAGGCCACTTGGGAAGTTTTACAACGATATATTTTACATCGGGTTCAAAAGAAGCGCAATTAAGACCTGTTTCCTCATTCTTGATTTCATCAAGAGTCATACCGAGGGCAAGCATGGCCGTAACTTTGGCAATGGGATAACCTGTTGCCTTACTTGCAAGAGCTGATGAACGTGAAACTCTGGGGTTAACTTCGATAACAGCATAGTCCATGCTGTGAGGATCAAGAGCAAACTGACAGTTACATCCGCCGATAATGCCGAGTGCATCAACTATATCAAGTGATGCTTTGCGCAGCATCTGATATTCTTCATCAGTAAGTGAAAGGGCAGGTGCAGCAACAATACTGTCGCCTGTGTGAATACCGACGGGATCGAAATTTTCCATGCTGCAAACAGCAATACAGTTTCCGGCACTGTCACGCATGGTTTCAAACTCAATTTCTTTCCAACCGAATATATATTTTTCAACAAGGACCTGAGTGATGGGGGAGAGGTCAAGTCCGGTTTTTGCAATAACAGCAAGTTCTTCGGGGGTTTCAGCAACACCGCCGCCGCCACCGCCAAGAGTAAATGCAGGACGGATTATGATGGGATAACCGATTTTTTCGGCAATAGCAAGAGCTGTTTCAACATCATTTGCAATTTCAGAAGGAATAACGGGTTGATTGATTGATTCCATGGTATCACGGAACATCTTTCTGTCTTCAGCCTTATCAATTGCTTCTGCGTTTGTACCGAGAAGCTTAACACCTTGGCTTTCGAGATAACCGTCTTTGCTAAGCTGCATTGCAATGGTAAGACCTGTCTGTCCGCCGAGACCTGCAAGAAGGCTGTCGGGTTTTTCTTTTTCGATTATTCTTTTAACGGTATCGGCTGTGAGAGGCTCAAGATATATCTCGTCTGCAAGAGCCTTATCGGTCATGATTGTTGCAGGGTTTGAATTAACAAGTACAACATCAAGACCTTTGTCTTTGAGAACACGGCAAGCCTGAGTACCTGCATAGTCAAATTCAGCAGCCTGTCCGATAACAATTGGACCCGAGCCGATAACCATTACTTTTTTTATATCTTTATTGATTGGCATATATAAACCCCCTTAGAATCAATCAGTCTTTAAGAAGTTTAACAAGAACAGCCTTCTGTGCATGAAGTCTGTTTTCAGCTTCTTCAAAAATTTCTTTTGCATGTTCTTCAAAAACTTTTGCGGTAATTTCTTCTTCTCTGTGTGCAGGAAGGCAATGAAGAACCATTGCATCGGGTTTTGCAACAGCCATTAAGCTGTCGTTAATCTGATAACCTGCAAAAATTTTCTTTCTTCTTTCTGCTTCACTTTCCTGACCCATAGAAGCCCAAACATCGGTATAA
The DNA here is from genome assembly GCA_045536515.1 of Acutalibacteraceae bacterium. GTDB lineage: Bacteria > Bacillota > Clostridia > Oscillospirales > Acutalibacteraceae > CAG-177. The sequence goes on from JAZSNQ010000158.1 coordinate 3,294, forward strand.
AGAACATCAGCATCCTTGGCTGCTTCATATATATCGGAAGTACAGACAAAATCACCGTTCTTTGAAGCCCATTCCATAATATCGGAATCAGGCTGATGACTTTCGGGACAACCTATACTGACTGACATACCCATTTTAATACCACCGACAATAAGTGAGTGAGCCATATTATTGCCGTCGCCTATATAGCAAAGTTTATGACCTTTGATTGAACCTTTAAATTCACGGATAGTCATAAGATCAGCAAGAACCTGACAGGGATGGCAGTAATCGGTAAGACCGTTGATGATGGGAATGGAACCGTATTCAGCAAGTGTTTCAACATCACTCTGTTTATATGTTCTAATCATAATTCCGTCAAGATATCCCGAAAGAACTCTTGCGGTATCTTCAACAGGTTCACCTCTTCCGAGCTGAATATCATTAGAGCTGAGGAAAAGAGCAGAACCGCCAAGGTCGTACATACCAACTTCAAAAGAAACTCTCGTTCTGGTTGAAGATTTTGTGAAAATCATACCGAGAGTTTTTCCTTTAAGGTGATGATGCTCAATCCCGTTTCTTTTTTCGTATTTGAGCTGGTCTGCAAGATTGAGAATTTCATTAATCTCGTCCGGACTCAAATCCATAAGCTTAAGTAAGTGCTTCATATATTCCTCCAGAGTAAATAAAATACATAATATACATCAATTCTGAATAATTATACACTTAAACATTAATTAAGTCAATGATAATCAGCATATATATGCATCAACAATTCAAGAATAATTAGTGCAAAATGACAATATTCAACTTTATCCTATATACTATAACATAAATTTAAAACATTTTAAAGTATATTTTGAAATTTTTTTCAAAAAAATCCACCTTCAAAAACGAAGGTGGAAATATATTATCCGAAATACTTGATAAGTTCATCAATTTTGACATAAATCAGTCCAACAAATTCAACAACTTTATACGCTAATCTGTAAATCACATTTCCGATACTGTTTTCTTTGCGTTCGGATGTTGTTCTTTCAATAGCAATGCTGTCAAGAAGCTCGCTGTTATCTCCTCTTCTTGTTTTGACAATCATTTTATTATCTGTAAATTCGAGTGTTGTGTATGTTGTTACATCGTTTTCAATAAAGCTGTATGCAAGATGGTCAGCTTCATAATCCATATACACTCTTTCGCATACAGAATTTGAGTTAAGATAAATGATTCCTTCGGGATCGGTATAGGTTTTTCCGCTTTCTGCCTTCTGAACTACTTTGCCGAGTTTCATGAAATGAGAACGGCCTTGCGAATGTGTATGACCTGTTATAACAAAATCCAAATCATATGATTCAAAAACAGGTGCAAAAATTGTTGTCAGAAGAAGCTCGGTTTCAGTATCACCGATTGCATCACCCGCACCGTAAATGCCGTGATGAACAACGCCTATTCTCCATTTTGCATCTTGATTCAATGATACCGCTTCTTTGGTCATTGCCATATGATCAGGAGCATCGCCGGATGTTGAATCATAAAAAAGATAAAGGACATCTCCGTAACGGAACCAAAAGTCTCTGTCAAGACCTCTGAAATGTTTTCCGTAATACTCGTTCGGCATATTTGTATAATAATTATACGTCATGCCTTTTTTATCATGATTTCCGATTGCGAGTGCAAGAGGAAGACTCCTTATTGCTTCGGGCATGAGAAGAGTTTGCCATTCAGCGTCGGTTTTACCCGTTGATGTGTTATCACCGGGAGATACAAGATAACTGATATCAGGGTTTTCTTTGAGAGCTTCTGCGAGAACATTGTTCCAATTGAAACCGATATCGGACTGAGTATCGCTGTCAGTTCTCCAGTCCTCAGCAATCTGAATATCGCCCACTACAAGCACCTTGTGATTCCCAAAAGACTTTGTTTCATATTTGCAGATTTTACTCCATTCATTTCCTGTATACCACTGATAGTAATATATGGTGTTTTCTTTGAGTCCGTCAATTGTAACTCGGCAAACAACCTGTGTGTTTTTTTCTGCATCTGTTTTAATTCCGCTAAACTCTTTATAATCAGTCATGTCTTCATTTTCAGATAATCTTACGCAGGAAACGGCATTTGTTTTGTCTGCATGCCAGCAAAGACTGACCTGAGTTTCATCGGCACCGACGCAAAGCATGGGAAGCGTATTATAAGGGTATAATGAACTGTAAAATGAATCCCATTCCTCTCTCGAAAGTTTCGGAGCGTTAAAACTTGCATTAGCAATTATGTTAGATGAAAATATCATGGCAATTATCAGAAATACTGAAATCAGTTTTTTCATTATTGACTCCTTGTTTTTATTTTGCGGGACAATGATTTGTTGCAACAATATCGATACCGGTACCGAGAATATCACTAACAAGAATATCGCCAAGTTTAACCGGTGCATCAACGGAGGCGTTGTTGATTATTTTCATGCATTCCATAATTTTTTCTTTAGGTAGTGCGCCTGCCGATTTGCAGGGAACAACATTGTATAATCCACCGTTTACTTTAACGGTTGTTGCAAGACTTCTGACAGGATTTGTGCATTCGGTTCTTGCATAAGCATCTCCGCGCTTGCAGGTGTTTCCGGTTACGGAAAGAATTTCACCGTTATCTGCAATATCAACAGTAACTCCGCATCCCATGGGGCAGGCAACACAAATAATGTTTTTTTGCATAATCAACCCTCCACCGAAATCTCGATTTTACCACCTTCGGTAAATTTCGAGAGCATTTCGTTTTTAATAACAACATCTTCCATTTCACCAGGAGCAAGTCTGGGTCTCTTGCGTGAAATAATTTCTTCACCGTTGTATTTCACAACGATTTTAGCATTTTTATAGACTTGTCCGACTCTGAAATAAAGCTTTACATCGCCATTGTTCTTTATATTTATTTTTTGAGGAACAATATAACGCACACCGTTTATGCCCTTTGTTTCGATATATTCGGCATCAGATATTTTTCCGAGAACATAGTTTGCAGCGCCTTCACCTGCAGTCTGACTTTCGAGAGTCACATAGTCAACAAGATCATGAACATGAAGAACATTGCCGCAAGCAAAAACACCTTTTTGAGATGTTTCTCTGTATTCATCAACAACTGCACCGTTTGTAACAGGGTCAAGCTGAATTCCGACGGCTCTTGTGAGCTCATTTTCAGGAATAAGACCAACAGAAAGAAGGAGAGTGTCGCATTCTATAAAACGTTCTGTACCCGGAATAGGTTTGCGGGTTTCATCAACATCTGCAATTGTAACTCCGTCAATTCTGCCGTTTCCGTGAATGTCAATTACGGTACAGCTGAGGTGAAGAGGAATATCAAAATCATCAAGACATTGAACAATATTTCTAGTCAGACCGCTTGAATAAGGCATAAGCTCACAAACACATTTAACTTCAGCACCTTCAAGTGTCATTCTTCTTGCCATGATCAGACCGATATCACCTGAGCCGAGAATAACAACTTTTTTTCCGGGCATATAACCGTCAATATTAACATATTTTTGCGCTGTTCCGGCACTCATAACACCGGAAGCTCTTGTTCCTGCTATATTCAGAGCGCCTCTGGGTCTTTCTCGGCAACCCATTGCAAGTATAATTGCTTTTGCCTGAATTTCAAGCAGTCCATCCGTTTTATTTACGGCATAAACAACATTATTATCTGTTATTTCAAGAGCCATTGTATCGGTTTTATATTCAATTTCCTTTTCGTTTACAAGAGAAATGAATCTGTCGGCATATTCGGGACCCGAAAGCTCTTCGCCGAAATAATGAAGACCAAAACCGGTGTGAATGCATTGCTCAAGAATTCCGCCGAGAGTTTCGGCTCTTTCAAGGATAAGAATACTATCAACACCGCATTCTTTTGCTTTGAGAGCAGCAGCCATACCTGCGGGCCCGCCGCCGATAACAACTATATCATAATTAAGCATTTAATACACCTCATTTTGTTCTTTCGTAAAGGATCTTTGATTTACCGCCGCACTTGGTTATTTCGTTGATTTCAACACCAAGTTCGCGTGCAAGAAGCTCAACAACCTTTGAACCGCAGAATCCGCCCTGGCATCTGCCCATGCCTGCTCTTGTTCTGCGTTTTACGCCGTCAACATCTCTTGCACCGGCAGGAGCATGGATTGCATCAAGAATTTCACCTTCGGTTATTGTTTCGCATCGGCAGATTATTCTTCCGTAAGCAGTTTTTTTTTCGATAAGAGATTTTCTTTCTTCGTTTGTCAAATGTCTGAAACGAACAGGTTCTTCTCTTTCTTCAACAAAATCAGATTTAACACCTGCATTTATTATTTTCAAAACTATATCCTTTACATATAATGCGATTGCGGGAGCAGAGGAAAGACCGGGGGATTCAATTCCTGCAACATTAATAAATTTATCGTTCTTTTCGCTGGGTTCAATGATAAAATCGTTTCTGCTGCAATGTGCTCTGAGACCGGCAAAAGATGTTATAACTTCACGAGTAGTGAGGCAGGGAACTGATTTTTTTGCTGTTTCAAGAATGCCTGAAAGAGTTTCAGCGGAAGTAGAGACATCATCTTTATCCTCAATATCCAAAGCACTTGGTCCGAGAAGAAGATTTGCGTCAACTGTAGGTGTAACAAGAATACCTTTACCCATTTTTGATGGACATTGGAAAATGGTATGATTTGCAAGTTTTCCGATTGATTTGTCGCAAAGCATATATTCGCCCTTTCGGGGTGTTGTTTGAATGGAAGTATCGCCAATGAGAGAGGCAATTTCGTCGCAATAAACGCCCGCAGCATTTATAACAACATCTGCAGCAACCGTATCTGTACCGTTTGAAACGTTGAACGAGTTATCCGAATATTCAATTGATTTCACCTCGAAATTTCTGATAAAATCAACACCGTTTATAACTGCATTTTCAACAGCGGCGATTGTAAGCTCATATGGACAAACGATACCTGCAGAAGGTGCCCAGAGAGCTGATTTTGCTTCAGGACTAATGTTCGGTTCAACTTCATGAAGTTTTGCGGAATCATATATTTCAAGACCGGGAACACCGTTTTTATTTCCTCTTTCAAAAAGCTCATTGAGAGTTTCGGTTTCATCATCCGAGAATGCAACAACAAGTGAACCTATCGCTTTGAACGGAACAGAAAGTTTTTTGCAAAGTTCAGGCATGAGTGATGTTCCTTCAACATTAAGCTTTGCTTTCAGCGAACCGGGCTTAGCATCAAAACCTGCATGAACAATTGCACTGTTCGCCTTTGAGGTACCCATTGCCATATCACTGCATTTTTCAATAAGAGCTGTTTTTATGTTGTAGCGACTGAGTTCTCTTGCAATTAATGAACCGATTACGCCTGCACCCACAACGGCAACATCGTATTTCATTGACAAAACCTCCGTTAATATGAATTTTCAATAAATTATAGCATAAATATTTATCTAAAACAACTGTTTAATTATTTATTTTTTAACAAAAAATCAAAAAACAATTCATATTATTGTTAATTTAGAACATTTCTAAAGCTTGACAATGTAAAATTAATATGATAATATCAAAACATACAATTTAAAGTTTTTTTGCAACTGACGGAATTTTGCAGAATAAACTGCATGGGAACAAAAAAACTGTTTGATGCCGACCGTCTGGGCAATCTTATCTTCAGAGGTAAGATTGCCTTATTTTTATTGAAAGGATGATATATTATGATGACAGACATTGAAATTGCTCAGTCCATTAAAATGAAACCTATAACTAAAATCGCCGAAACTGCGGGTATTGATTCAAATTATCTTGAACAGTACGGAAACTACAAAGCAAAAGTTGACCTTTCTTTGCTGAATGATAGTGACAAGAAAGACGGAAAGCTTGTTGTTGTTACAGC
>JAZSNQ010000117.1:0-2507 GCA_045536515.1 Acutalibacteraceae bacterium
CGATTGCCGTGAAAATCATAAGGGGAACGGGTGCAAGATTCGGACTGAGGAACATGAGAATTGTGAGAACGGAAATAATGGGGGTTGCTATGATGATATAGGGTCTCATTCTTCCGTTTTTGAGGGACTTTCTGTCAACAATCATTCCCATCATCGGGTCATTGATTGCATCCCATACTCTTGCAAGAAGCATGAGCATAAGCACGAAAAAGAGGGGAAGCTGGAGCACGTTGACATAGTAGTCGCTGATTTTGCCTGACATTGTGGCATAAATCATGCCCTGACCGCCTGCACCGAGAGCATACATCCACAGCTCTTTTTTGCTGACATATCTTTTATCTTCCATGATATCTTCCTTTCAATCAGTTTTCTTGTTTTTTTGCCATTTCTTCGCGGAATTTAGCCTGAAGCTTCAGGTATGTTTCTTCGGGAATATCGGGGTTGCCCTTTGAATAACCGGGAATAAACATATCGCCTGCAACCTTGGGGTCGGTGCAGCGTGTGTCGTTTCTCCACTTATCTCTTTCTTCTGGATTGCGGAGATTGGGGATATCCATGGGGATACCGCCTTCAAGTGCCGAGAAATAGGCAAACATACCGGGAAGGAACATATCAAGTCCCTCATAAACATCAATTGTGTCAGCTTCGTTGCCTCTGAGAGCTTCGATAACGTTGTGCATGAAATAATAATCCGCACCGCCGTGGCCTGTCTTCTCTGCAAAATCCGAAAGATGGTCCCATGTGGGAACAATGCGGGGTTTGGAGTTATTATCGCCCTCATTTTCATCGCAGTTTACATAGAGAGTCTGAACATCCTCGTTCTCGGCATCTTCACGGGCGGTTTCCATTCTGCCCTTTGAGCCGTTAACGGAGTACCAGATTGAATGGCCTGCACATCCGATACCGTGAACACTCTTGAGGAGTGCGCCGTTTTCGAGAGTGATTATTTCAAGACCAATGGGAGCAGCCTTCGCACCCATGCGGTACATTCTGTCGTTATAAGCAACCTCAAAACCGCTGACCTTTACGGGTCTTAAGCCTGTGATATGGATAAGCGGACCGATTGAATGAGTGCAGTAATAGAAAGCGTGCATGAGGGTTCTCCAGTGGTCGGGTCTTCCCTGAGTATGCATATGCCAGTCTGCTTCGAGATTGTGCATATATTCTCCTTCGCCGTATTCAAACTTGCCGAGTGCACCTGCCTCATAAAGCTCTTTCATCTTTTTGGGTGCGGGCATATAGCAGCAGTTTTCGGCAAAGAAATACATCTTTCCGCTTCTTTCAACGGCTTCAACAAGCTCAACCGCTTCTTTCATCGTCTGAACGGGAAGAACCTCGCTGATAACGTTGAAACCTTTGTCGAGAGCTTTGACCGCAAAGGGAGCGTGTTCCGTTGCATAGTTTGCAAGCACGACAACGTCCATATCGTGGGTCAGGAAATCCTCATAGTTGTCATAGAATGTGACACCCTCGCCCTCATAGTCTTTTTTTGCGAGCTCAAGCATGGGAATATAGTTATCGCAGATTGCAACGGTCTTTGCTCCCTTGACACTGCGACAGTATTCAATCATGCTTCTGCCTCTGCCGACACCGAGAACACCCACTCTGATTGTGGGAGATTTTTTGATTTTTGCAAAAAATGAGCAGTCCTCATTGACCATATCAAATTCGCCGTCAACCTCAAGCTCTGCAAGCATCCACTCCCAGCGCTGTTTCATTCCCTTGTCATATTCAACAGGAACAAAGCCTGCTGTGAGATAGCTCTTTACAGCGCCCATGCGCCATTCATCGGTGGTGAGGTAGATATAGTCAACATTCTGAGCCGCAAGCTTCTTTACGCAGACATTGTTGAGATATTTTCCGAGACCCTTGCCTCTGAATTCGGTTCTGATGCCGACCATGTGAAGCTCGCCGCAGTTATCCTCAGGATGGAAAACGGCGGTTGCGGTGCCGATATGCTCGCCCTCGTAATCGAGGAAGAAAACATCGGTTTCCATGTTTATATCGTCGTGGTCTGTTATGCGGCTGTCGAAACGGCTTTCATCTGCATCGTCTGCTTCAAGACCGTTTTTGCAGCATTCAACCCACGGCATTTTGTCGGAAGCATCTTTATAATTTGAGATTGAATAACCCTCGGGCAATTCCAAATCCGCAATAGGAGTGCCCTTGAGCCAGTACATTTTAAGCTGTGCCATATTTATCACCTTTGTTTAATGAATAGTGAAGAATGAATAGTGAACAGTTATTGACGGGTTTCACCCGTACCCATTAAAATCGGTCATAGGCGGAGCCTATCCGAAACTCTTCATTTTTCACTTTTAACTTTTCACTCAAAAAAGGGACTGTGATTACAGTCCCTTTTGAATTAAATTATTCGCCCTTCATTTCAAGGAGCTTTGCAGTGCCGTCATAAACAGCCTGGCTGACCTTGATTGAGTCTGTGATTGCCGCCTTGATGTCGTCTTCGGTAGCACCGAGTTCAACGGAGTATTTTCTGTCGATGAAAA
>JAZSNQ010000010.1:0-9059 GCA_045536515.1 Acutalibacteraceae bacterium
GAAGGGCTTTGGTCCCGCTTGGGCTAACTCACTCTTTGAAGATAACGCAGAACACGGCTTCGGTATGTTCCTCGGTCAGAACGCTATCCGTAACAGCCTCATCGCTAAGGTTAAGGCAGATGCAGACGCTGAATGCGCAACAGAAGAAATCAAGGCAGCTGCAGCAGCTTACCTTGAAACAGTTAACGACGGCGCAAAGAACGGAGCAGCAACAGAAGCTCTCGTTGCAGCTCTTGAAGCTTGCGGCTGTGATGCAGGCAAGGAAATCCTTGCAAGCAAGGAATACCTCGCTAAGAAGTCAGTTTGGATCTTCGGCGGCGACGGCTGGGCATACGATATCGGCTTCGGCGGCGTTGACCATGTTCTTGCAGCAGGTGAAGATGTTAACATCATGGTATTCGATACAGAAGTTTACTCCAACACAGGCGGCCAGGCATCCAAGGCTTCCAACATCGGTCAGGTTGCACAGTTCGCAGCAGCAGGTAAGGGCATCGCCAAGAAGTCACTTGCTGAAATCGCAATGAGCTACGGCTACGTTTACGTTGCTCAGATTGCTATGGGTGCTGACGCTAACCAGACAATCAAGGCTATTGCAGAAGCAGAAGCTTACAACGGTCCCTCAATCATCATCGCTTACGCACCTTGCGAAATGCACTCAATCAAGGGCGGCATGATCAACTGCCAGAGCGAAATGAAGAAGGCTGTTGACTGCGGTTACTGGAATATGTTCCGTTACAATCCCGCACTCAAGGCTGAAGGCAAGAATCCCTTCACCATCGACAGCAAGCCCGCAACAGGCAGCTACAGAGAATTCCTCCTCAACGAAGCACGTTATTCATCACTCACACGTTCATTCCCCGAAAGAGCAGAAGAACTCTTCGCTCTTGCAGAGAAGACAGCTGTTGAAAGATATGACCACCTTCTTCGTCTTAAGGACCTCTATGCTCCCAAGGCTGACTAATTCTTAAATATAATTAACGGCGCAGTTCTTCGGAACTGTGCCGTTTTTCTTTGCAGAATGCGTTGCAAGCTGCAGATATATAAATGATTTATATTTATCAATAAATAAATATTAAATAATACTTGTAATTTATAATTAAAATTATTATAATAATAGAGTAAAATAGGGTAATAGTGTATACGTATGCCTTTTATCAGAAATTGTTACCCTTTTGTTACAGTTTCTTAACTAATTTATATCCCCGTTAAAATATAATCAAAATGATGCAATGCATCCGGATTCAGGAGGAAGAAATGGGCAAGAAATATGTTATTTCCTATGACATAGGAACAACCGGCGTTAAATCCTGTCTTTTTGAAATTGACAAAGAAATCACTCTCATCAGTGCTGCAATGGAGGGCTATAAGCTCTACATCATGCCCGACGGCGGTGCGGAGCAGGACCCCGATGAATGGTGGTCAGCTATTTGTTCAACCACAAAAACTATTTTTGATAACTGCGATATAAAACCCGGGCAGGTTGAGGGCATTTCCTTCTGTTCGCAGATGCAGGGTCTTGTTCTCGTTGACAAAAACGGCAAGCCCGTTCACAGAGCCTTCAGCTACATGGACCAGCGTGCAAGAAAACAGATTAAAGAAGGAATTGCAAACGGCATTCAGATTGCCGGAGCAAACATCGTAAAGCTTCTTCCCTCACTTATGATAACAGGTGCTGTTGCCGCAAGCGTAAAAGACCCCGTCTGGAAATATAACTGGGTCAAAGAAAACGAACCCGAAAACTTTAAGCGAGTTTACAAGTGGCTCGATGTTAAGGAATACATAATCTGCCGCATGACAGACAAATTCGTCATGACACCCGACTCGGCATTCGGAACTCTTCTTTATGATATCCGCAAGGGCAAGGAAGGCTTCAGCAAAACAATCTGCAAGCTTTTGGGAGTCAATCCCGACCATATGCCCGACATCATCCAATGCCACGAAAAGGCAGGCGGTCTGACCGCAAAAGCGGCGGCTGAACTCGGTCTTAAAGAGGGTACTCCGGTATTCGGAGGCGGCGGCGACGCTTCTCTCATCGGCGTTGGTGCCGGCAGCGTTGAACTCGGCGACACACATATTTATAACGGCACATCGGGCTGGGCTTCCACCGTTGTTGACAAGAGCATCGTTGATGCTTCGGCAATGATTGCCGCCATAGTCGGTGCGCAGAAAGACCGCTTCAACTATTTTGCGGAGCTTGAAACCGCAGGCAAGTGCCTCGAATGGGTAAAAGACCATCTCGCACTTGACGAAATCGGCATTTTCCTCAACAAAACCGACGTTGCGGAGTCCGAAGAAACGGTTTACACAAGTCTTTATGACTATCTTTCAAAGGTTGTTGACGAAATTCCCGCAGGCAGTCAGGGAGTTATCTTCACCCCGTGGCTTCACGGCAACCGCTGTCCGTTTGAAGACCCCAACTCAAGAGGTATGTTCTTCAACATCAGCCTCGACGTTGGCAAAACAGAGCTTATCCGTTCCGTTCTAGAAGGTGTTTGTATGCACATGAGATGGTTCCTCGACACCCAGGATAAGAAAATCAAAACCTCGCAGACAGTCCGCTTTGTCGGCGGCGGTGCACTCAGCGACGTAACCTGTCAGATTCTTGCTGATATTACAGGCAGAACAGTTGAAACCGTTGATTCTCCGCAGAACGTAGGTGCAGTCGGTGCGGCGGTTGTGATGGCTGTCGGTCTCGGAGTGCTTGACGATATTTCCCAGGCAAAGAAGCTCATCCCCGCAAAGAAAACCTTTAAACCCAATTCCGCAAACAAAGAGGTTTATGACCGCAACTACGAGGTCTACAAAACTCTTTATAAAAATAACAAAGAAGCTTTCAAGGCTCTCAACGGCTGAGAAATTTTCAGATGAAAGGAACGAATACCATGAAAAAATATTTTGCTCTCATTGTTTCAATTATTCTCATTCTTACCTGCTTCACAGCTTGTAAGCCCAGAATCAAAAACGGTACGGTTATCGAAAACGGCGCAGGCGAACAGATTGCCATTGTCACTTCTCCCGACGGCGGCATCGTAAGAGACGAAGCGGGCAACCTCATTGTTCTCGTTACAGACGAAAACGGCAAGAACGTTAAAGACGAAAACGGCGAATATCAGACAAACGCAATTGCTATGGACCACGCAATCGTTATCGGCAGAAGAGTTGAAACCGAAAACTATTCGGTTGAAATTCCCAACGGCTGGTCGGATGCAAAAACTCTCAATGACCTTTCAATAACAAAGGACGGAACAGACGAATCACTCGTTATCACCGAAAAAGATGTTGCCGCAACCAAGGCTGCAGAGGCATTTGTTCCTCTCATGGAAAACGCCGTTAAGAACTATCAGGGCGTTATCACCGAAAACACATCCGTTCAGATTAACAATGAAATCACCGCAACCTATATGTCTTTCTATGTTCCCGAAGTCAAGAGAGACGACGCAGGCAACGCGGTTCCCGCATATATCGGCTGCTTCTTCTTTGAAGAATCAGGTCACACCTATTCATGCAAAATCGAAGGTCGCCGCAACATCAGCGAAAACCTCGATGAATTCACAGATATTCTTGCAACAATCAACTTCCGCTGATAAATCTTGTTCAGTTAAAACTAACAGTGAATAGTGAAAAGTTCCGGACGTACTTTGCCCGTACCCAATATAACAGTGTAGGGGCGACCATCGGTCGTCCGTATAAAAAATCGGCGCAGCCCCTTAACTCTTCACTTTTCATTCTTCACTTTTCATTTAAGATAAGGAGATAATACTATGCTTTTTACTCAGGATATCGGTATAGATTTAGGTACCGCCAACACCCTTGTATTCGTTAAGGGCAAGGGCATCGTTATTCGTGAACCCTCCGTTGTTGCCGTTGACCAGAAGAGCAACCCTCCCAGAGTTGTTGCCGTTGGTATGGAAGCAAAGGAAATGATTGGCAGAACTCCCGGTTCAATCACGGCTGTACGTCCTCTTAAAGACGGCGTTATTGCCGATTTTGAAATTACTGCGGAAATGATTGCCGCATTCATCAAAAGAACAGCCAAAAAATCGCCTTTCACAAAAATCAGAGTTCTCATCTGCATTCCCTCGGGCGTTACCGAGGTTGAAAGAAAGGCTGTTTATGATGCCGCAAAGAGCGCAGGCGCAAAATATGTAAGCCTTATCGAAGAACCCATGGCAGCAGCTATCGGCGCAGGTCTTCCCGTAAGCGAAGCAACAGGCAGCATGGTTGTTGACATCGGCGGCGGCACATCCGAGGTTGCCGTTATCTCGCTCGGCGATGTTGTTACCGCAAACTCCGCAAGAGTTGCAGGCGACAATTTCGACGAAGCAATTATTTCCTACATCAAGAAAAAATATAACCTTCTTATCGGTGAAAGAACCGCTGAAGATATCAAAATCAAAATCGGTTCGGCTTATCCCTATGAGGGCGAAGGCACTATCAACATCAAGGGCAGAAACCTCATGGACGGTCTTCCCAAGAATGTTGACATCACAAGCGAAGAAATCCGCGAAGCTATGTCCGACACGGTTTCCCAGATTGTTGATGCCGTTAAGTCAACTCTCGAAAAGACTCCTCCCGAGCTTGCCGCCGACATCATCGACCACGGTATTATGCTCACGGGCGGCGGTGCACTTCTCAGAGGTCTTGACACTCTCATTGCATCCGAAACCAAAATTCCCGTTCTCATTGCAAACAATCCTCTCGACTGCGTTGCAGACGGCACGGGTATCTGCCTTGAGAACAATACTCTCAACGTAACAGGCAACAAAAAGTATATCTAAACTGTAATTCCAAAGGAGTAAAACGATGATCCGCTTTCTGAAAAGCTCTGCTTTCAAAATATTTGCAATCGTAGCCGCAGCTCTGCTTGCAGGCTCGGTGTTTGCGCTTGCATCGAGAAGCGGGTCTTCGCCGCTTACAAGCGTAACAAGCTTCGTTTTCGGACCCGTTTCCCGTGCCGCATCATATCTTGCCTCGGAGTTTGAAAATCTCCCGATTTCGTTCCGTTCATCCTCTGCACTCGCAAAGGAAATTGAGGACCTTGAAAAGGAAATTGACAGACTCACACGCCAGCTTGTCGATTATGAGCAGGCAAAAAGCAAAAACGCCTTCTATCAGGAGTTCCTCGAAATCAAGGAAGAACATAATGACTATGTTTTTGCCGAAGCGGCAATTATCGGCAGGGATTCGGCAGACCGTCTCGGCTCGTTCACGCTCAACAAGGGTTCAACAAGCGATATCAGCGTCAATGACCCCGTAATCTACGGTGATTACCTTGTGGGCATCGTTTCCTCCGTAACTCCCACTCGCTGCACCGTCAGCACAATACTTAACCCCGAAGTAAATGTCAGCGCATATGAAGTGCGTACCCGTGACCTCGGATTTGTAACCTCAACGGTTGCACTTGCCGAGGAGGGACACTGCCATATGCCCGGACTTTCAACCTCAACAGCCATCACCGCAGGCGGAATTGTCTGCACATCCGGCGTTGGCGGAATTTATCCGCGCGACCTGATTATCGGCACGGTTGTTGACATCGTTGACGGAACGGTTGATATCTCCGCAAGCGCAGTTATCGAACCCGGCGTTGACTTCGGCGAAATCACCGATGTTTTCATCATCACCGAATTTGACGGACAGAATCAAAATTAAGTTAAAAGTTAAGAGTAAAAAATGAAAAGTGAAAAGTTATGGGTGGGCGCTGCCCACACCCGATTATATGTTTATTAACTATTCACTCAAACAGTTTTTGCGGAGCAACATACAAATTGCGTCGCAGACCCTTAACTCTTCACTCTTCACTCAAACAGTTTTTGCGGAGCAACATATAAATTGCGTCGCAGACCCTTAACTCTTCACTCTTCACTATTAACTATTCACTTTTAACTATTCACTCAAACATATGACACTTGAAACACAGAAAAAGAAGTTGATATTCCGCAGACTCAGCCTTGCTCTGATTATTCTGCTCATATCCGTTCTGCAGAACACAGACGGATATTTTCCGCAGGTTTTCGGCATCAGGGCTTTGCTTCTTATACCCGCCGTGGTCTGTATATCAATGTATGAGCGCGATATGTGGGGACTTGTTTTCGGAGTTTTCGCAGGCGCACTCTGGGATGTTTTTGCCTCGGGTGCAAGCTTCAACGCTCTTTTTCTGATGACAACCGGCTTTATCTGCGGAACGCTTATCAACACGATAATGCGTAATAACATAGTCACCGCCGCAATTCTGTCTTTTATTTTCTCTGCACTTTATAATATTGCCTATTGGCTTTTTCACTTTGTTTTTACAAAGCTCGACTCGGCATTCTTCATGCTCTGGAGATACTACCTACCGGGCATAGTATACACAACGGTGTTTGTTCCGATAATATTTATTGCAATCCGCGCCGTTGAAAAGAAATTCACGGAGGAATAGAAAAATTTTTGCGGAGCAATATTAATTTGGAGCGAAGCGACCCTTAATTCCGAATTACGCATTCCGAATTCCGAATTTTAAAAAAGGAGGTAATTTTATGCACGTTAAAATAACGGGAACAAGACGAATTGTGTCCGTTTGCATACTTATTGCCTTTTTTGCTTTCTTTATTTTCGACCTTGTTAAAATTCAGATTATCGACGGCCCCGAATATGCCGCCGCAAGCCATGCCGTTTCCGAAAGAACCGCTGTCATAACCGCCGCAAGAGGCGAAATTGTTGACTGCAACGGTCAGGAGCTTATCTATAACGACCAGGGTTATTCAATTATTTTTGACTACGCATATTTCCCCACGGAGCAAACGGAGCGAAACGTTATTATTCTGAATCTTATTAATCTTTTTGAGAAAAATAATCTTGAATGGATTGACAATCTTCCGCTTGTTTTTGACGAAAACGGCAGTATAGTCTATAAAGAGGACAGCGAAAAGCTCATTGAAGAAATGAAGAGCAAGGATTTCCTCAATCTCAACGACTATGCCACAGCGCAGAACTGCTTTGATGCGCTCATTTCACGCTATAAGCTCGAAGAATATCCCGCCGAACAGGCAAGAAAAATTGCTTCTGTCTGCTATGAAATGAAGCGTCTTTTCTTCAGCTACGGCTATCCCTACACCTTCGCTTCCGACGTTCCCGACTCCGTTGTTTCTTATATAAAGGAAAACAATGCCACCTATCAGGGCGTTGATGTTCAGGTTGTTCCCGTCAGACAGTATGCCGACGGCACTCTTGCACCCCATGTTCTCGGAAGAATCGGTGCGATTGATGCCGATGAATATAAAAAGCTCAAAGATGAAGGCTATAAAATCACCGATTTCATCGGAAAAAGCGGCATTGAGCTTGCAATGGAAGAATATCTCAAAGGCATTGACGGCGAAGAAACCATTTATTGGGACGGCGACGGCAACAAATTCAGCGCCGTGACCGTTCAGCCCATTCAGGGCAACACGGTTGTTCTCACAATCGATGCAGGCGTTCAGAAGGTTGCTCAGGAGGCACTTCGCAACACGCTCCTTGACTTTGCAGGCAGTGACCGCGGAAATCTGGTTGACGATGCGGGTGCTGTTGTTGTTCTCAACTGCAAAACGGGCGCAATTCTTGCCTGCGCATCATATCCCACCTATGACATTTCAAACTACAGCGAAAATGCCAAGGCACTCAACGAAGACCGCGCTGCTCCGCTTTGGAACAGAGCACTTCTTTCAACCTATGCAACGGGTTCAACCATGAAGCCCTCCGTTGCAATCGCCGCACTCGAAGAAGGTCTTATCGACGAAAGCTACACGGTCTACTGCTCGGGAATGTATAACTATCTCGGTCAGAAGTTCAAATGCGAACAGAGCCACAAAACGGCTCATGTCAATGTTATCAACGCAATTGACGAATCGTGCAACACCTTTTTCTATGAGGTCGGCAAAAATCTCGGCATTGAAAAGATGAATGAATACAGAACCCTTTTCGGTCTCGGCTCAAAAACGGGCTGTGAACTCGGAGAAGCAACGGGTATTCTTGACAGCCCCGAATACCGTGCATCGCTCGGTCAGTCATGGCTTCCCGGTTTCACCGTTCAGTCGGCAATCGGTCAGGCGGGCAATCTTTTCACGCCCATTCAGCTTGCAAACTATTGCGCCGTTATCGCAAACGGCGGTACAAGATACAGAACCCATTTTGTAAAAAGCATCAAGAGCTACGACTATTCACAGACGATAGTCGAAACAAAGCCCGAAATTCTTTCCAAAATGGATATTTCCGACGAAACCCTCGACACCGTTCAGACGGGTATGTATCAGGTTGGTGCGAGGTCATCATATTTCAAAGGCTGTCCCGTTGCAATCGCTGCAAAAACGGGTACTTCTCAGGAAATCCGTCAGCTCGACGGTCATTCCGTTAAGGTCAACAACGGCTTCCTCATGGCTTTTGCGCCTTATGAAAACCCCGAAATCGCCATTGCGGTTGTCGGCGAAGGATTCAGAGCAGGTTCAAGACTTTCTTCCGTTGTTGCCGAAATAGTCAATTATTACTTCGGTCAGAGCGACACCATGCAGACCAATCAGCAGGAAAACATTTTAATCCCTTAAGGAGATAACATTAATGGCTGAAATTATAGTTATTGCTTCGGGCAAAGGCGGCTCGGGCAAATCATCGTTTACGGCAGGTGTAGGCAGAGCACTTGCAAAACTGAATAAAAAAGTGCTTGCAATTGACTGTGATATCGGTCTGCGCTCACTCGACCTTCTTTTCGGAGTTTCCGAGGGAGTTGTGTTTGACTGGGGCGACCTTCTTTGCGACAGATGCACCTTTGAACAGGCACTCATCAAGACTGAAATCGACCTTCTTGCAGCGCCCCGTAATTTCAGCAGCGAATTTACTCCCGATTCAACCGCAAAGCTTTTCAGATCCTTTTCGGAGGACTATGATTACATACTTCTTGATTCACCCGCAGGAATCGACAGGGGATTTCAGCTTGCCGCAAAGGGCGCAGACAGAGCGATTGTCATAACCACCCCCGACAACATCTGCGTGAGAAGCTGTGCAAGAGCGTTTGATGAGCTTCGCAGACTCGGCATTGAGGATGCAAGACT
>JAZSNQ010000138.1:0-4933 GCA_045536515.1 Acutalibacteraceae bacterium
ACCAAAAGGAATATAAACACTGTCAGGATTAAGAGCCATATAAACGGCAAGTTTTTCACCGTGACGCATTTCTTTTATTCTGAGCGCCATTTTTTTGTCAGCCGCCGGAATAAAGCTAATCAGACGGCGAATAAGCTTCAATTTCTTAAATCTGAGTTTTCTGCTCTTGAGAAATTTTTTTGCACGGGGATCGGATGAATATACCGAAACATAATCATCGAGAGAAACAAGCTCAACATTTTTGTGACGGTCAAAGAAAACATCTTCAGCTATTCCTTTTGTTGCAAGAATGGTACAGCGATAACCCTGCCTTGCAAATTCGTTTGCAAGGTTTGTTGAACGCATAGGAACACCGCCGTTTTTATAGTTGCCGACAACAAATACAATGTGTTTCATTTTTCCTCCGTCATTTTTTGTGCCTCACAGCTTTGTAAATCGGATTTTCCGTCAAAAAATTGATAACGGGATTTATATATTTTCTTCTGAAAGACTGTTTTCTTTTATATTTTTCCGTGAAATCAAGAATTTCAGTTGCTTTCTTTTTGTGCATAAGTTCATAATACTTACGGTAAAGCGGATTTAATTTTTCTGTTTCAATATGACCGTAAAATCTCTCGCAAATGGGGTGGTTAATTATTTCTTCAATAAGCTCGATTTTCTTTTTTCTGTCATTGGGACAGAGAGGTTTCATTTCATTTTCAATGCAGTCTGTTGCAAAGAAGAATGCGCGCAAATGCATCTGAGGCATCAGATCAAGCTCTTTGAAATTTTCCGTGTCCCTATAAAGAATATCTATAAGATAAGTATAAAGCGGCCACATATTTTTTGTGTAGCCCCTTGAAAGAGAATCCGAAACAACTCTGTTATGATAAAGCGGCTCATCTATGTAGTAAAAATTCCGGGCAACAAGCATGGTTTCATATGTAAGCTGCAAATCCTGGCTTCGGCGGAGTCTTCTGTCAAATTTTATACTGTTTTTTTTGAGAGTTTCGGTTTTATAAATTCGCATACAGTTTGACCAGCGGATTGAGCGCTTGCCGCCGTCTTTTGAGATAAAAGCAAGCGTTTTGGGGAGAAGCTCGGTTTTGATTTTTTCTCTGTCATATGCACCGACGGGAATTTCACGGCTGAAACGGTAACCGTTTTCATTCTGAATACAGTTACAGAAAACCACATCCGAATCGTTGGATTTTGCTGCGGTATACATTTTTTCATACATATCAGGTTCAATCCAGTCATCCGAATCAACAAAACCGATATATTCGCCTTTGGCAAGCTTCATGCCGTCATCACGTGCCGCAGCAAGGCCTTCGTTTTCTTTGTGATAATATGTCACTCTTGAATCCGAAAGACAGCTCTTGCAGATTTCGGCACTGTTATCCGTTGAACCGTCGTCTATAAGAATTATCTCAATTTCTTTGAGGGTCTGATTAACAATGCTGTCAAGGCACTGCTCAAGATACTGCGCCGCATTAAAAATCGGGACAATAACACTGACTTTAACCATTGATAATCTTCACCCATTTCTCAATAATTTTTTCTACTGACTGTTCGGTGCGGATATTGACTGCGTTACGGGATAATTTTTCGGCTAAAGCAGGATTTCCCGCAATAATTTTCATGGCTTCACACATTTTCTGTGAATCACCGACGGGAACAAGCAAACCGTTTTCACCGTCTTTGATAACCGCCCTTGCACCTCCTGCCGGACAATCCGTACAGATAACAGGCAAGCCGAGCGCCATTGCTTCGAGCATGGAATTTGACATTCCTTCAAAATCCGATGAAGATACAAACATCGCATAATCTTTTATATAATCGTGGATATCTTTTCTTGCGGAATAAATATGAATACAGTCTTCACATCCGAGCATTTCAATTTTCTTATTTACTTTTTCGACATAGCCTTCCGCATCATTTCCGACAGCGTCTCCGATAATATCAAGCTCATATTCGGGAAACTCCTTATGGAATTCAGCAAAAGCATCAGTGAGCAAGATAAGATTTTTTTGTGCGGATATTCTGCAGAAATCAACTATCCTCTTTCTTCTTTCGCCGTGATACGGTGCGGGCAAATCCTTCTTGACGGGATTGAAAATCACCGTACCGCTGACCGAAGCATTTTCTTCATACCATTTCTGCGCATCGGGTGACTGAAAAACAATGTTATCCGCCTTCGGAAATTCGGTTTTCATAAAAGCTTCCACTGTTTTGCTTGCCGAGGATTGTCCAGGGTCGCCTCTTTCTGAAATAACAAGCTTTGTTGTTTTGTGTTTCGAAAGAAGAGAAAGAAAAATTGTGTCATAAAGAAATGCAACTGCAGCTGTGTTTTTGTGATTACGGAAATATTTTTTCAGCCATACCACAGAATTATAATTTCGTGAATAATATTTCAGAACCGAACCTTTTTCAGGTGAGAACTTACCGATTAAACGTGCAAATATCATAAGAAGTCTTGCCGCAAAGGCGGATTTTTTCTTTTTTGAAACTTCGTCTGTCAGAGAAACTACTTTAACTTCGGGGTTAATATTTGACAAGTCAGCATCACTCAGGCTCTGATGTGTGATTATAAGGGTAACGGGATGTCCGAGGCATGCGAATGCATCGGTAAGAAGAGATATGACTCTTTCTGCACCGCCGCCGCTCATCACCTTCATAAGAAAAGTAATTTCTTTTTTCATTAACCCTTCACCTTAGATTATAATTTCTTTATTTTTCTGTAGATTTTATCCTTGAAGAAAAAGAATCTTATCGGAAAACAATGTCCGGTTTCAAGACATTCAAACCATTTTCTGAAAAGCTTGCTTTCCCGAGAACCTTTTATATTTATCGCCTGTGTCGGAAGCATTGATTTCCAATCATATTCAAGTATCTGCTTTTTTTCTTTTTTGGTTTTTGCATTTTTATAATAATTTGCAAAAGTATT
This sequence comes from Acutalibacteraceae bacterium, assembly GCA_045536515.1. Classification (GTDB taxonomy): domain Bacteria; phylum Bacillota; class Clostridia; order Oscillospirales; family Acutalibacteraceae; genus CAG-177. The sequence continues at coordinate 2,927 of JAZSNQ010000138.1, forward strand.
CATGGTTTCGTTGAACCATCTGCTGTTGAGTCTGTCAACAACCTCATCATTATCCATCCCCCACAAAGGGAGATATTCCATTATTCTGTTATACACATAAAGTGTGTTCTTCTTTTCTATTGTATCGGGAGTAAAGCTTTTGGAAATGCTTTCGTTATTTGTTCTGTAGTTATAAAGATTTTCATTTATATAGACAGCTTTCCGGACTGCCGTGAGAAGATATACCGACCTGAACATATCCTCTGCCATGTTTTTATCGTAATAAGCTGTATAATCCGTCGGGTCATTTTTCAGAATTTCCGTTTTAACGGCTTTTACCCAAAGTGCTGTAACAAGATTTCCGACAACAAGCAAATCATAAAGCTCCTGTTTATTTTTACTGTCAAAGACCTTTTCACCGTCGGAAACAAGGAAGGGGCGCTTTTTTTTCTGACCGTTTTCATAATACATGAATGAATAAATAACCATATCGGTATCGGAATATTTTTTAATGCAGGAATCAACGCTTTCGAGAAGGTTGATTTCGGCAAAGTCATCGGAATCAACAAACAGGCAGAAATCGCCGCTTGCATTCTTTATTCCGTGTTCTCTTGCGGAAACAAGACCTTCATTCTTCTTGTGAACAACTTTGATTTTTTGCGGATAATTTTCGGCATAGCAATCACAGATTTCACCCGAAGAATCTGTTGAGCCGTCATCAACAAGGATGATTTCATATTCTCCTTTGAACGTTTGATTAAGCAGAGATTCAACACATTGCTCAAGATATTTTTCAACATTATAAACCGGAACAAGTATGCTGAATTTCACTTTTTTCACTCCTCCAAAAGATTTTTCCATTGCAATTTGTATTTTTCTTCTTCGCCGCTGTAATCGGTATTTTCAAGATTTGATTTTATTGCTTTATATAAATCTTTATCACCAATCAGTTTTTTCACTGCTTCCGCAATTGCTTCGGGACAGATTTCACAAAGCATACCGTTTTTATTGTTATCAATAAGCTTCATTCCGCCGACTGTTGCAGTTGAAACCACGGGTTTGCAAAGCCTGTTTGCTTCGGCAATTGCAAGTCCCCACGCTTCTTCTCTTGACGGCTGAACAAAGATATCGCAATTTGCGATATAAGGATAAGGATTGTTTTGCATACCCGTAAAAACAATATTTTCCGAAACGCCGTGTTCAGAAGCAAGTTTTTCGGTTCTGCTCTTTTCGGGACCGTCTCCCACAAAATACCAGACAAAATTCGTTCCGATTTTGCGCAAAATTTCCGCTGCTTCAACCGCAATATCAAAACCTTTGACATGAGCAAATCTTCCGCATGAGCAAAGAACAGTTTCAGCGGTTTTTTCAAAACCTTTTTCTGTACTCTGATGTTTAATCAGTTCTGCATCAACATAGTTTTCAACAACAAACGTTTTGTCTGCAAGGCACGGATACCATTCCGAAACGGATTTCACAAGTCTGTCATGCACAACCGCAGCCTTATCAAATTCCGATATAAATTTTTTATGCACATCGGGAAGTTCATTAGTGCTGACATGAAAAAAAATAATTTTTTTATCTGCCATCACATAATCGGCAACAAAATATGCGGGATATCCGTGGGCATAAGCTATCGCAATATCATATTTTTTATCTGAAAAATATGTTTTTTGTTCATATCTCATGGAGTATTCACGGATTAAATCAGTAAGTTTTTCTTTGAGATTTTGTGCTTTTTCTTTTCTGCCGAAAAGCTCATTGAATTTTATCAAAAGCTGATAAACAACAGCTTTCGGTTTTCTGTAATATCGGGTTTTATCGGTATTTATTATTACGTTTACTCTCTCATCGATCAAATCCAGAAGATCCGTTCGGTTTTTGCGAAGGTAGACGGTAACATCATACTTTTCATGGTCAATAACCTTAAGAGCGGAAATCAGAGTTTTCTGAATACCGCCCACCGTCAGGTGATTAATTACAAAAAGCAGTTGTTTTTTCATCTGTTAAAATAACTCCAAAGTCGGA
>JAZSNQ010000139.1:0-23486 GCA_045536515.1 Acutalibacteraceae bacterium
AAAGGTGCCTTGCCTTTTTTATCGCTGAGAATAATCATTGAAACGAGCGCCGCAACACCGCCGCCGATAACAACAACGGCAAGGATAATATTGGGAACTGTGAGCTGAAGAGTGTTCATGTCGATATAGTGGTCAACATAAATGAAAAGATAGGGGAAGAAAATCTGGCTTGCAATGGAGAAAATACCCATGCATACAAGTGAAATATAAAGGCTCTTGTTGTTCTTTATAACTGAGGGCTTGAAGCCGTATGTAAGGCATTCAATGAAGCTGTTTGTTGATTTGATGCCGTTTCTTGAATCCTTGATTGAGAAAATACCGATAATACCGCAGACGGTAACGATAAGACCGAGACCGATGAAGCATGCGGGATAACCGTATTTAACCGAAAGAGCACCGAAAGCCGCTGTAACTGCAACCATTGCGATGACGGGAAGAAGAGCGAGGAGGGATTCGGTCTTTGCTCTGTTTGAGGGGGAAGTTATGTCTGTTATCCAAGCGTTGAATGCGGCATCGTTACTGGTTGAACCCATGAATGTCATTATGCAGTCCATGATGATAACAAGAGTAACTGTTGCGGCTGTTGCTGCAACGGGAGTTGAACCGAGAATCTTTGCCATGTTTTCTCTTGAGATGAACGCAAAAGCCATAACGGTGATACCCCAGACAATATAGCCTGCGCATATAAAGATTTTTCTTTTGTTGATTTTGTCGCTGAGACTGCCCATGAAAAGGGTTGTGAGAACGGCAACAACCGAGCTTGCGGCAACCATGTTTGAAATATCGGTTGAGTCGCCGCCGATTTCATTGAAAAGGAAAAGGTTGAAGAAGTTGTTTTCAACTGCCCATGCAACCTGACCCATGAATCCGAAAAGAATTATGTTGAGAAGGAGTGATTTACTGAGCTTTGATTCTTTCTGCATTTTATTTACCTCCGAAGTATTCTGTAAGCTTTATAATCGCGAATGCCAGCACTCCTGCACCTGCAAGACCTGCGGCAATATAGCCGAGAACATGAAGTGTGATGCTCTGTCTGTCCGTCAGAGTTCTCATGATAGGACCAAGACATTCGCATTTAAGACCGAATTGTTTAAAACGTTTGAGCTCCTGAGTAAACTGTTCAGGATTGTTTTCGTCAATTGTAACGAGTCTGACACATGAACGGCAGCCGTCTGTGTATGCACGGAAGCCTGCTGTTTTGTGCTGTGCCATAAAGATTCCGTCATATGTACCCCAGAAATCGTTGAGGTGGTCATGTCCGAAGAATGCACCGAGAATACCGCCGACCTTTTTCCAACTTGCAAACTGACCGCTGTTGACTTCGGGTGAACACGGTCCTTCGCCGACATAGCCTTTTGTGCCTTTTTTGCCGACATAGAAGGTTTTTCTTTTGGAATTATAGCCTCTTGTTGCAAAGGGAAGTTCCCAGAAATGAGCCTTGCGGAGAAGCTCATATTCTTCGGGAACGGGAGTGTGCTGAAAAACAAATGAAGGCATCGGCTTTCCGCCGTTCATTTCTTTGAGTTTTTCGCATTCTTTTTCAAACCATTCTATCTGGTCGGGATGAACATAGTCATAGTGAGAAAGACTCCTGTCCTCAAAGCAGTTGTTTGAGTCGATAAACCAAAGACAGAAAACGGGTTTTTCTCCGTCGGAGGAATAGATTATTTCCTTGAAGTTTGCATTACCTGTAACCTCTGCCGGTGCGTCGTTTCTCATTATAACATTTTCCATGCTGTTATAAATTGCAACAATTTCATCCTCATGACCGTGGTCGTGTTCATGGTTTCCGAGAATGCAGGCAACGGGAATGTTTCTGCTTGTTATCGGCTTCACAAGGTCTGCAACCATTTCTCTGAATGCTTCGGGGTCTTCTTCTATTTTGTCGGTGTTGCAGTTGTCGCCGAGAAAAACGCACAAATCGGGTTTGTATTCGTCGAGTGCGGCATTCATGAGCTTCTGCATATCCTTGAAACGGGGGCTTGTTTTGTAATCGTAGTGTTCATGGATATCGCCGAAAAGCAGAAGCTTGAATTTGCCGTCGGAATTGAATTTAAGTTTCATTTTTTTCTCCTTATCAATAGTTGATTGCAACGGCAAGAAGCATGAGCGCAACGGAAACAATACCTTCAAGTGCAAAAAGCTTCCATGAGAATCTGAGCCACTTGCCATAAGTGATATTGACTATTCCGATTGCAACAATCATTATTCCGCTTGTGGGGTAAAGGAGATTTGTAAATCCGTCACCCAGACAGAATGCAAGAGTAACAGCTTGTCTGCTCACATTCACCATATCCGCAAGAGGAAGAACGATAGGCATGATGAGAAATGCTTTTGCCGTGCCGCTTCCCACAAAAAATTCAAGGATAACTATGAATGCAAAGAGCATGAGTATTGCGGCATAGGGTGAAACTCCCTGAAGGAGATTATAGACAAAATTGAGTATCGTGGGGATAATATTACCCTGGTCAAGAATATATGTAATGGAAAGAATGATAACAATGATAGGAATAATCGGAGCAACGGTTTTTATTCCTTCGCCGAAGCTTTTGAGAAGATTTTTGCCGCGGAGACCTGAAAAATAGCCTGCAAGAATACCGCCGACGGTGAAAAGAACAGCCATGCAGGGGAGTGATATCATTCCCTCTGCGCTGAGAGCGAAGTCCAGAATAATGCCGACTATAACGCCGAGAAGGCAGAAAAGGAAGGCTTTGGAAGCTTTTTTTATCTGCGGATCATAGAGTATACCCATGCTGTCGCTCAGACTGAATTTTTCGCGCAGGGCAATATCTGTTTCATAGCAAAGGGATTTCTGCGGATTTTTTTCGATTTTCTTTGCATAGACTGTTAAAAATCCTGCAAGAACCGCATATACAACAAAAAAAACAAGAATTCTGTATCCTATGCCTGAAAATACGGGGATATCCGCCATTTTCTGAACGGTTACAACATTAAAAGGATTGAAGGTTGCTGCGGTGAAACCGAAAGCAACAGCTATAAGACTCATTCCGAGTCCCACGAACGAGTCCCATCCGAGCGCAAGAGCAATTGCCACGGAAATCGGAACAAGGGTTACCGATTCTTCAAGGATACCTGCAGTTGAACTCAGAAACATACAGGCAAGAATCATTATGTTGAGGAGCAGATATTTTTTTGAGCCGAATTTTTCAATGATGATTGCCATTATGTATTTCAGAACATTGCATTTGTCGAGAATGAGAAATGTTCCGCCGATAAGGGTTATCATCAGGATTATTCCCGCGCCTGTTAAAGCCGTGTCTGTTCCGAAAACAAGAACAGGTGCAAGAATGATTTTCCAAATCGGAAGCTTATCTTCGATTTCTGTGTATGTGCCGTTGATAATCGTGCCGTCGGGATTTGTTTCATAAACGCCTCTGGGCAAAACCTGCGTAAGTACGCCTGCAAACGCCATTATCGCCGCAAGAAGAATGCAGATAAGGACAATGGTCTTTTTGTTTATCGAAAGACCTGCCTGACTGTTTTGTTTTTCGCTCATTTTATCATTCACCCTATTATTCAACTTTGCGCTATTGTAACATAAATATATATATATTTGCAACTGTTTATTAATATTTAAAACATATTATCCGTAAAAATATTTGTAAAATGCGAGGATATTGATTAGTTGTTGCAAAAATAATGCTTTTGTGTTAAACTTAAGGAGAATTTAAAATGAAAGGTTGATTTATGTGAAAAAGTTAATCGCTGTCATTCTTTCCGCAATAATGATTTTCTCCGTTCTTGCACCCGCTGCATCAGCAACAAGCGAAAAGTGCAATTGCGGTACACTGCCCACCATTTATGTAGGTCCTCTCGGCAATACCGATATCTATGAAGACTTCGGCACGGAAAATCAGAGAACACTTTTCAGACCTGCAACTGATACTATTATCAAGATAGTTCTTAAGGTTCTGCCTTCAATTGTTCCTGCTCTTTTCACAAGAGATTTTACTGCTCTCGGTGATGCTCTTATTGAGTCTGTAAACGATGCTTTCGGTGCAATGGCGCTTGACGGAAACGGAAATTCCGCAGAAAACGTAACCGTTGATATCGAACTTCCCACAGAAACGAAACATGGCAAGGGCGATCAGTATTATTTCCACTATGACTGGCGTCTCGACCCTGTTGAGGTTGCGGGTCAGCTTGATGATTTTATTGCTCATATCAAAAAGCTTACAGGTCACGATAAGGTCAATTTCCGCGCTTCTTCAATGGGCGGCGTTGTAACTCTTTCATATTTCAATGAGTACGGACATGACGATGTTGATGCCTGTATTTTCCAGAGCTGTCCTCTTCTCGGCACAGATGTTGCGGGCGATTTGCTCACAAGAAAGCTCAAGCTTGATGCAAGAGCTCTTCTTGAATATGCAACCGACGGATATCCTCCCTTCACATTTGAAGATTCACTTCTCTGGGCACTTTTCAACGGTCTTTTTTACAGCGGACTCGTTGATGTTGTTCTTTTCGGCGGCGAGCTTATCCTTGACCAGCTTCAGACAAGGGTTTTTGATGAACTCCTTACTCCCGTTTTCGGGACACTTCTCGGACTTTGGTCGTTTGTGCCCGATTCTGCATATGAAGAAGCAAAGAAGATAAATCTTGACCCCGAAACTCAGGCAGGCCTTATCAAAAAGGCGGACTACTATCATTATCAGATTCAGCAGAGAGCAGACGAAATTCTGAACGATGCGATTGATGACGGCATCCGCATCATGATTGTTGCAGGTTATAATATTCAGAGAACTCCTCTTGTTGAAAACATGAACAACAACAGCGATGCAACCGTTGATACCAAATATGCATCCGCAGGTGCAACCGTTGCTCTTCTTAATGAAACCCTCGGTGACGGCTATAAGCAGGCTTGCACCGATTGCGGTCATAACCATCTTTCACCTGACGGTGTTATTGATGCTTCAACCTGCATTCTTCCCGAACATACATGGTTTATCAAGGATATGCTTCATTCAAACGCACATGACGGAATTATGGAAATGTATTATTGGTTCATGTATGCCGATGAATACTATGATGTATGGTCAAATCCCATGTATACACAGTTCCTTCAGAATGACAAACCCAATCTCCGTATGATTCCCATGGGTAACTTTGCGGAAGGTGACAAAGCACCCGAATTTGAAGAAGGCGATTCTTTCTACAATAAGCTCGAAAAGTATGTTCTTCCCGTAACGGATAAGATTTTCTCATTCCTTGATGATTGCAGAGAATGGGTAGGTTTGTCATAAAAAACGGATAATTCACAGAAAAACATAAAAAATAATCGGGGAACGGTTTGTTCTCCGATTATTTTTTTGTGGTGATATCATGTATTCCCGTCTAAAGCTTTCCGCAAGACTTGCCCTCAGCGGTTCATATCTTAAAATCCTTCCTCTTTTAACATTTTTAATATTCACCGTGTTTGTTTTTTCAATTCTTAACCCGGCGGTGACGAAGCTTATTGATGCGAAATATTTTCTCCTTGTTTTTTCGGTTGTTTCTCTTGCCTTTTTTGTATTTATAATATCGCCTGCAAGGCTCCGGCTTGAAATCAGGCACTTTATGCTTGCAAGGGGAATGAAAAACATGAATGTTAGAACGGGAAGTTCGGGTTTGAAAAAATCCTTGATTTTTTTTCCCCTTCTTTTTTGCATCAAATCATTCTGGTTTGCTGTTTTTGAAGCCGTACCCGTGTCGGGTGCGTTAATGCTGTATCTATATCTGAACGAAAAATCATTGAGTGCAAAAGCAACCGTTGTTTTTTTGGTATGTATAGCCGTACTTGCCGTTTCGGGACTCGGATTTTATTCCGTTTTTATTCAGCGGTATTCAAAAGCAGCTTTTTATCTCGTGTGTTACGAGGATTTTTCGGCATTGGATGCGATAAAAGAAAGCGTGAGAAAAACCCGTGGCAATCTTTGCGAAACGCTGCTTTTCAAGCTCGGGTTTCTCCTGTGGTTTCTGCTTTGCGCGGGAATTGTTCCAATGCTTTTTGTGATACCGTATTATAAGCAAAGTCTTGTCTGTTTTTTTCTGAATCAGAGAGCCTGAATTATTCTCCTTTTGTATTCAAGGAATTCGGAAGAAAGATTAAAATTATCCGTCCTCGGCTTTGGCTGGCTGATGATTATTTCATCGGAAATTCGTCCGGGTGTACCCGATAAAAGATATATTCTGTCAGAAAGAAGTATTGCTTCATCGATATCGTGCGTTATAAAAAATGTTGTCAGTTTTATGTTTTCCATAACGTCAAGATACCAGCGGTGAACCGATGCTTTTGTGAGTGTGTCGAGTGCCGAAAAAGGTTCGTCGAGCAGGGCGACATCATCAGAAAAAAGATATGTTCTGAGCAATGCAGCTCTTTGCTTCATCCCGCCCGAAAGCTCAGCGGGATATTTCTTTTGTGTGCCGTCAAGACCGAAATCTTCAAAAAGCGCGGAGGCTTTTTCTCTTGCTGTGCGCTTCTTTTCGCCTTTCATAAGAAGCGGAAGTGCAACATTATCAACAACCGTGCGGTAGGGGAGAAGCAAATCCTTTTGCATCATATAGCTGATTCTTCCCGATTTGCCTGTTATGTCCTCACCGTTAAGATATACTTTTCCGCAGTCGGGAGTTGTCAGACCCGAAATGATGTTGAAGAGTGTTGTTTTGCCGCCGCCGCTTACTCCGAGAAGACTCACGATTTCTCCTTTATTTAAATTGACAGAGATGTTATCAATTATTTTTCTGCCGTCAAAAGACTTGCTTACTTCTTTTATTTCGAGCTTTTTCATATTATTCAAGATAATCGTTTGTGAAGCCTTTATACGGGTCAAGTTCATCGCCGAGAAGCTCTTTTTCATTGAGCCAGCGATAGAAGTCTGCCCAGCGTTCATTGTCAAATTCACCCCAGCGAGTGCTTTCTGCTTTGTATTGCCCCGCAAGATATTTCTGGCTTGCATACACAAGCTCCGCATTGCTCTTAAGCTCGGGAGCATATTCCATGAGGATATCTGCAGCTTTTTCGGGATTTTCTATGGCAAATTCATATCCCTTTGAGAGAGCCGAAAGGAATGCCTTTGAGGTTTCAGGATTTTTTTCAAGGTAAGAATTGTTTGAAATAATTACGGGTGTGTAATAGTCAAATACAGGGTCGATATCGGCAAAAGCAAAATAGTCCGTTTTAAGACCTGCCGTTTCACAGGCAACACCTGCCCATGCATAGAAAACCCAGATTGCATCAACGGATTTGCTTTGAAGTGCCGAAACTTCATCGGTAACGGTTGAAGGAATAAGCTCGACCTTTGAAAAATCGCCGCCGTTTGCTTCCATAACCTGCTTTATCGTTGCTTTTTCAACGGGAGAATCCCAGGTTGCGTATTTGTGCCCCTCAAGTCCTTCGGGTGAGCTCATGCCATCTCCCTTACGTGAGATTATGCCCGAGGTGTTGTGCTGAATAACTGCTGCAACGGCTGTTATCGGCAGGGCATTTTCTCCGATAAGTGCGGGTGCCATTGAATCCTGAAACGATACTCCGAACTGTGCCTTTCCCGAAGCAACAAGCATTTCCGCACCGCCCTCGGGAGGCTGAACAACCTCAACCTCGAGTCCCGCATCGGAAAAATATCCGTTTTCGATTGCCGTATAAAGTCCCGTGTGATTTGTGTTGGGAGTCCAGTCAAGAACAAACGTTATTTTTTCTTTGTCCGCATTATCCGTGCAGGCTGTAAGGCACAAAACAAGTGATACCGCCGTTAAAACGGATATGATTTTTATAATAGTTTTCATTTTTTTACCTCTTTTTCTGTTTTTCTGTACGGCATGCATTTCTTTTCCGCAAGGTTCACAAGTGCCATAAGGAAAAGTGAAATTGCAGAAATAAGGAATATAACCGCAAACATTTTGTCAAACGCAAAAGCTTTTTTTACTCTCGTCATATATACGCCGAGACCACCGAAACCGCCGAGCCATTCGCTGATAACCGCACCTACAACGGAATAAGCAACGGTTATTCTGAGTGCGGAAAAGAATTGCGGAAGTGCCGACGGAAATTTGATATATCTGAATATACGGAGATTGTTTGCTCCCATCGAACGCAGAAGTCCCACCGCATCCTTATCAGCGCTTCGGAATCCGTCAAGAAGTCCCACCGCAACGGGAAAGAAGGTTGAAAGAATGATGAGAATGATTTTCGGAGTTGTTTCATATCCGAACCACAATACAAGAAGCGGTGCAGTTGCAACCGTTGGTACGGTTTGTGTTACAACCATAATCGGATAGAATGCTTTGTAGAATATTTCGTATCTGTCCATGAGAACGGCGGCACCGAATCCGATAAAAACTCCGAGCGAAAGTCCGGCAAAAGCCTCTTTCAGAGTGATGAGCATATTCTTAAAAAGAAGTTCTCTCTCGCTGATGAAAGCCCTGATAACATCAATCGGAGAGGGAAGCATATACCCCGGAACAAGTCCGAGCATACAAATACTCTGCCATAAAAAAAGAAGCAGAGCGATTGCCGTAATTGCGGGAAGCTTATTTCTGATGGTGCTTTGAGACTTTTTTATCAATGGTCAGCACCTCTCCTTCGGGTTCATATGAAACCTTGATGTATGCAGAAACGCTTTTTGCGCCTGCTCTTATCGCAACCTTCTGACATTCTTTGACGATATCCATAAGCTCATCGTAGCTGTCGCCTTCTATTGCGGTTTCACACGGTCCTACATAATAATTCAGACCCGTGTTTTTTATGTAGTCGATAACCTCGTCAACTATGCGGATGAGTTCGTCTTTGTCCTTTGCTGCAGGTAAAACCTGTATTGCAACGCTTGCTTTCATATGTATTCCTCCAAAAAATAAAATGCCCTTGCCGAAAATACGGCAAGAGCAATAAAACACATCTTATCATGCATCTGCAGCTGCATGGATACAATGCGACATTATTTCCCTACGCCCGCATTATCGGGATCAGGTTTAATGGGTCGCAGAAAACATCTGCCTCTCAGCCCGTCACTACGGACTCCCCGTTTGTCGAAGACAGTATAATTCCGTTTTTTGGATTTGTCAAGAGCTTTTTTGTGCGATTTTATATCATATCCGTTTCTGAAAGCTCACCGTCTTTATAGAGAAAAGTTTTTACTTCAAACATAGCAAAATTTATTTCAAATTTTTCCTTTTCAATCTCAAAAACAGCATTTTCGGATTTGTCGGACGAATTGAAAAGGCGAACGGTGATACCGTTTTCGTTTTTGCGGTATCTTGAAAGAATTATGTGCTGATTGCTGATTTCAACCCGTGTTTCCCTTGCTTCTTTTGTTCCTGAGGGGAAGAATGAAAGAGCAATGCAGGACTGATTATAAATCTCCGCATCCATATCAAGCTGCGCGGTGTCTGCCGTGAGTCTGTATTCAAATTCACGCTCGCCGATGTCTATGCGGTCATGGCATCTGTCGGAATCCGCAAGAGGTCTGTCACCGATGGGATGTGCGGAATATACGGGAGTGCGAAGAAGAGAAATGTTGAGGATATTTCCGTCAACGCTGCCGCCGTAAGTGCCTTTGTTGAGAATTGCAAGGCTCTTTTCTTTGTCATAAATTCCGCACCATTTCTGATAAACAGCCTCGTTTCCGTCTGCACGGAGCTTTTCTCTTCCGAATGCGGTCTGACCGTAAAAATCCGGATTGTCAAGTGATGTGTTAAAAGAAAGCTTATAGAATCTGCTGCTGTTGTTAGAGAGCATTCTGATTCTGATATCGACATACTCTCCGTTTTTCGGCAGGGTGTAGGTGACAACGGCAAATGAATCCGAATAACCGAAAACAGCCTGAATTTTAAGGCGTACCGCACCGTTTTCGATAACTCTCATATTTTCGAGAGTTTCATCGGGATAACCGTTGAAAGCATTGGCTTTTTCTTTGCTAAGAAGCGTAAATTCGCCGACCTTTTCGTTAAAGCCGTCAACGGTCATTCCCCACGGGTCTTCATTGTCTGCATAAGCGTTTATTTTTGCGCTTGAGCATTTTAGCATATCGGTTCCGTTGATACGGTATTTGTCAATAAGTCCCGTCTTTTTATTTATGAGCACCTGCATTTTGCCGTTATCAAATGTAAAATAATCCTCAGTTTCTTCGCAGGGCAGAATCTGCCTTTTAGGGAGGTTTTCAACATGGAGTTCACAGTCGAAACGGTTGATACTCATGGGTTCAAGCTCTGCACGGAAACAAACTCTTTTTCTCCAGTCAAGGCTGAAAGTGCAGGCTTCTTTTTCGTTCTGAGAGGGGAGATAATTGCCATTCTTATTACGCACGGTAACAACGGTAACTTCGTTTTCGTTCCAGTTCTGGTCCTGAAGCTGGAATTCAACTTCTATATCCTGCGTGATTTTATAGGGATGCGGGTTGAAGACAAGCACGGGAATTTCGCCGTCTTTCGCCTTCTTCTGACCTTCGCAAAGCTTGAAGAATGCTTTGGTTTTATATTTGCCTGTAATTTCGCTTCCGTAGGAGAAAAGCCGAAGGCTGTCATCCTCGGCAGCCTTTATGCCTGAACCGGGGAGAATATCGTGAAACTCGCAGAAAAGCAAAGCTTTTTCAGCCTTTTCAAGTTCTTTTTCATCATATGAAACACCGCTGAGAGCAAGCATTTTTTCGCAAACGGATAAATCGTTTTCGAGCTTTCTGTGTGCCTGCTTTATACGGTTCATGGAGGTGTAACAGCCTACCATTGTATAATTGAGAGACTCGTCAAATACTTGAAGATTCGACTTGTCAATTCTGTCAAAATAGTTTTCGCACCATGAGTGAACAAGACCGTTTTCGGGGTGATCTTCCATATGCTTTGCGATGGTTTCGAGATCTTCTCTTGACGGACCGCCGCCGTGATTACCGATTCCCCAGAACATCATATTTATGCCGTTGCCGTATTCTCTTTCAAGGATACGGTTTATTTTTTCGCCGATTTTGCCCTTGCCCGAATTATAGCCGCAGTTCATTTTGTGGGCGATTATTTCGCTGCCGTCAAAGCCCTTCCAGATGAAATCATGTTCGGCTTCAACCCATGACGGACGCATGAAAACGTAGGATTCATATCCGCATTTTTTAAGAATCTGAACAAGCCCTCTTGTGTGACCGAAGGGGTCAAAATTAATGGCGGTAAGCGGTCTGACTCCGAATTTTTCAAGAAAATATTTTGTGCCCGTTTCAATTTGTCTTATGAACGATTCGCCGCAGGGCATAACGCAGTCGGGCTGCAGATACCAGCCGCCCATGATACGCCATTTTCCTTCTTTTACAAGCTTCTGTATTCTTTCAAAAAGCTCGGGTTCATTTTCTTCAACCCATTCATAAAGCACGGATTCGTTGTGATTGAAAACAAATCCGTCAAATTCTTCGCAGAAATCCGCTGCAATGCGAAAGGTTGAAATTGCTTCTGCAATGCCCTCCGGTCTTTGCCAGAGCCACACGGGGTCGAGGTGAGCGTTGCATATCATATGTAATTCTTTCATGTTTTCACCGCTTTACAATTAATTTTTTTCGCAGGTTGAGCAGATATAGCCGTCTGCAATTTGATGGAAAAGACAGTCGAAGCTTTTTTCTGAGCACGATATTCCGCTTTCACTTATTTCAAATGAAACGGTTTTTATATCAGCGCCGAGTCCCGTACCGATGCATTTGAAATAAGCCTCTTTTAATGTCCATATTTCAAAAAAGCCGTCGGTATGCGAATCAATATAATCCTGCTCATTTTCACAAGCAAATCTTTTTGATGTTTCGGGATTTATACTTCTGATTTTTTCGATGTCAACTCCGATTTCTTTGTCTGAAACGGCACAAACGGCATAATCGCCGCTGTGGCTTATGTTGAAATGAACATTAAGTCCTTTTATATAAGGCTTTCCGAATTCGGAAACCGAAAATTCTATGTCCTGTGCAGGTATGCCGCAGAGTTCGAAAATTGCTTTTCTGCAGATATGGTCGGCGGCAATTTTAAGCTTTTGTTTTTGAGGAACAAGGAGTTTCCTGACCGCTTCTTTCTTCTTTTCGCTCATGGCACCAAACCACTCACGGAATTCTTTTTCCGAAACAGATGATATATTACATGAATACAGCTTCATTTTTTCTCCTTTGAAATAAAAAATGCCGTCGGATATACCGTCGGCATAGTTGATTAAAACAGTCCCGAAAACTTGACCATAACAATTGAAACGCAAAGACCTACAATGAAACCGCCGATAATTTCGGGAATGGTGTGACCTTCAACCTTTTTAACGTCTTTTGCTTCATTTCCGCAAACCTTACCCTGAAGTCTGTTGAACGCATCGGTGAGTCTGCTGATAGGGAGTCGGACTTTGAAGGCGTCGAACATAACGATAAATGCAAAAACTCCGCAGGCAGCAAAAATATCCGAATCAAAACCGTTTCTCAGACCGATGCAGCCGCAAAGAGCAATAACCGTTGCGGTGTGCGAACTGGGCATTCCGCCGAGCTTGAAAAGAGTGGAAAGGGTAACTTTGTTTCGGGCGATACCCTTTCTTTTTCCGTTATAGTATTTAAAAAGATTAATTATTACTTTTATAAGCTGGGCAATAAACCATGCGATAAGACAAACAAAAAATATTTTCATTAAATTCTAAACTCCTTAAATGACAATATCTAATTAATTTTACAATATCAAAGAAATAATTGCAAGAGTTTTTTGAGCGAAAAAGATGAATAATGACAAAAACAGAATAAAACTGACTCGGAAACAGCGTTTTTGTTATATTTCGATTACAATCGGTGTTATGCCGAGTGACGGAATGATGATATCCGTAACATCTGATGTTTTTATTCTGAGAGTTGCGGTACAGTCGCACGGGTGACAGCAGATATATTCTTCTTTGAGAATATCGCTGTCAATTGCAAGAGAAACCTTTTTGTCTTTGTCAAAGAAAAGACTTGTTATGCTCAATGAACCGGGAGAGGTGCAGAGCAGTTCTTCCATTTTGTCTCCGCTTGCAAAAGAGAGCCTTGATGTGCCGAGAGCTTTTGAAACTTCTTTTGTCACAAACTTTTTTTCGCTGCTCATCATCAGCAGAAAACGGATATTTCCCGAGGTTGTCTGAAGAAAAAGATTTTTGCATATTCTGCCGTTAATCAGTTTTTCGATTTCTGCGCATTTTTCCAGTGTTTCAGCAGCCTCATGTGTTACTGTATCAAAACCGATTCCGAGTTCTTTCAGTTTGTTGCATACGCAGGCGGCTTTTTCGCTTAAGGTATATAACATAATTTCTCCCGTAAAAAAAGCACCAAACCGGGGGATTGGTGCTTTGTGATGGTTTTATTGTGCCGAATAATAAAATGCGGATTCATAGTCTTTTTCGTTGATTTTTATGGATTTCCACGGTCCGCTGCTGCAGTCTTCGTGGGTGAGAATTCCGTCTTCAAATGTGTGAATGTTTAAATAATTTGATTTACCTTTCATCAAAACCCAGTTTTTGTCCGGAACGGTGTCGGTAACATTGAAAATGCTTTCTTCAAGCATAAATTCGCCGTTTCGGAGTTCACCGCAGCAAAACAGGATGATTTTGCCTTCTTGGTCAAATTCAATGTAAAATCTTGTGGTTTTGCTTTGTGCAGCATAGGAATTTTCAGCGGTTCTGACAAATTCAATAAATTCAACAACTTCTTCCGTGCCGTTATTTTCGGTTGTAAAAACATAACGGAAGCTGTCTGTTTTTTGATCATATTCGGCGGAATATTCTTCTGTCATTTCTTCTGTGATGAATCTGAGCAAAAAGTCGGATTCTCCGTCGGACTCATAGCTTATATCACAGTTTCGTGTCGGAGTATCATAATATTTCCGTGCCTCTTCCTCGTTCATATGCTTTGTGAAGCCGCCTACAATCGGTAAATCGAACGTGCCGAGAGGAAAGGGCTCAAAAGCGGTCAGAATATAGTCGTTCTCAAGAAAATACTCCGAGGGATTGCCCACTTCAACGGTTTTGTTGTGTCCTTCTTCGAGGATACGCACTTTTTCTTTTGCGGCACCGAAAACGTCGAGAAATCTCTCACGGCATCCGATAAAAGTTTCTTCCGTATTTGTTATGCGGAGCATGTCGGGTGTATATATTTTCTGTTCTTCATTTTTTGAGCATGAACAAAGAATAAAAACAGAAATAATAAGAAGAAACAGAATTTTTTTGAAATGAATCATCATTATTTTTCACTCAGAAGCTTTGCAAGCTCATCCATGAATGTGTTGATATCCTTGAACTGTCTGTAAACAGATGCAAAACGTACATAAGCAACTTCGTCAAGGTCTTTGAGCTTGTCCATGGCAAGCTCGCCGATATGTACGGAAGTAACCTCTCTGTCAAGCGAGTTCTGAAGAGTGGCTTCGATTTCATTGACTGCAGTTTCAATTTTTTCAAGAGAAACGGGTCTTTTTTCGCAAGCTCTGAGCATACCGTTGAAGAGTTTGTTTCTGTCGAAAACTTCTCTTGATTTGTCTTTCTTGACAACGATAACGGGTACGCTTTCAATTACTTCATATGTTGTGAAACGCTTTTGACAGCTTATGCATTCTCTGCGGCGGCGTATACGCTCGCCCTCATCGGTGGGTCTTGAGTCGATAACCTTACTTTCTTCGCAGCTGCAAAACGGACATCTCATGGCATTTACACTCCTTGATTTCAGTTTTTTGTCTTTATTTTCTTGCCGCAAAGTTCAATGCTCTTTTTGGCAAGTGTAAGCAGGGAATCAACAATTGTTTCATCGGCGATGCTGTAGTCACGGTAGATTATTGATAATTCCGTGCAACCGAGAACAACGCAGTCACATCCCGCTTTTTTCAGATTGTTTATTATTCTCCAGAATGCTTCTATATCAACGTTTTTACCCGCTTTAACCTGGTCATAGATAATCTCCATGAGTTTTTCGGTGTCTATTTCGTCGGGAACGGCAAAATCAAGACCGTGCTTTTTGAGCATATTCTGATATGCACCCGAGAAAAGAGTTCCTTTGGTGGCAAGAATACCGACTTTTTTTGCATCGGGAAGATTGCTTTTGATATGAAGAACGGTCTCCTCAATTATATTGATAATGTGGGTGTCAACCGCATTCTGAATTTCGTCATAGAAAAAATGAGCTGTGTTGCAGGGTATGACAATATAGTCCGCACCTGCTTTTTCGAGCGTTTTTGCATCGGCTGTCATCTGCGGCAGTGGATTGGGTTCGTTTCTGTCGAGTATGTAGTTTGTGCGGTCATGAATGGCCGCATGATTCAGAATAATCATAGAAACATGGTCCTGATCGGTTGCCGCATCGGTGCATCTTATAACAAGCTCTGCAAAATAAATAGTTGCAAGAGGACCGACGCCGCCAAGCACGCCGAGTTTTGTTTCTTTGTTTTCGCTCATTTTATATAATCACTATCCGTAAATTTTATATTTTCTGATTTGGTTATAGAATACAGCGTTTGTATAGAATATGCGCTTTTTGTTTTTGTCTGCGGCATATTTGATGGGGAAGGTCCATCTGCCTTCCTTCATGAGCTTGAGTGCTCTGTTTTTGAGTTCTTCATCGTGAACATAGTGTTTGATAACGTATTTGGGAACAAGTGAGAAAAGGTGTTCCTTATCCGCAACGGTGTATTCGAGATCTTTTTCATAAATAAGGTCATCAACAATCCATTTTACTGTGTTGAATCCGCTTGCGGTAACATAGAAGTTACTTCTTCCGAGACGCACGTTTATCTCGAAAAACTTGAACTTTCCGTCACGGGTATCGTATTTGATATCGAAGTTTGCAAAGCCGACATATCCGATGTGTTCAAGGAATTTTGTAGCCGCCGCAACAATCTGATCATTGACTTCGTTGATGATAACAACGGGATTGCCGATTGCGGAGGGGGTATGATCTTCAAGAAGAACATGACCGAGTGACGCAAACTTGACCTTTGAGTTTCTGTCACAGTAGCAGGTGAGAACTCTCATGTAGGTGTCGTCACCGGGAATGCAGTCCTGAATGAGAAATTTATAGTTGTAGTCGGTTTTTTCGAGCTTTGCAAGCATATCGTCAAGCTCTTGTCGGGTTTTGAATCTGAATACCTTGCGCTTGCCGTCAAACTTTGCATAGTGATACATTGCACTGTTTGCAGGCTTTGCGATGATGGGATATTCAAAATCAAAATCCATGGCGTTTTCTTCGCCGCAATTATAAACATAGGTGTCGGGATAATCTATTCCCAACTCCTCACAGATTTCGTAGAATTTATCTTTGAGAACGATTTTGTTGAGCAAATCTTCATCAATATAAGGAATAACATAGTATTCGCTGAGCACGGGCTTGTTTTCGATAAGAATTCTGACATACCAGTCGCCGCAGCCGAGAACAATAAGCTTCTTTTTGCCTTTGAATTCCTTACCCACTTCAATAAGGGTATTTATAAGAGTCTCTTTGTTTTCAAGACCGGGGAAAACGCGGTTTTCGATGATATCGCTGTTGGCAATATACTGGCATTCCTTCATGCTCAGAACAAGCGATTTGATTTTATATTCTTCGTGAAAGCTTCTTGCGAGGCTGTAAGCGGTGAAATCGGCTCCCAGAATAACGGGCAGAAATTCACGTTCCTGTAATTCCATTTTTTGACACTCCATTTATCTAAACAAATACAAAATTTATTATATTACATCTTAAAATAAAATGCAAGCACTTTACACAATTTTGTGTTTGGATTTTTATAAGTTCTGCATATAAACAAGCGAGTTTTTCAAATCGCTTTCGTTGCCGAAATTTTCACGGTACAGCTCAATAATATAATCTCCGTCATAGTTTGCGGAATTCATGATTTCAATGAGTTTTTTAAAATCAAAGCAGCCTTTTCCCGGAGGCAGACAGTCGGAATTTCCGGTATGATCGCTGATATGGATGTGAACAATGTCATTTTTGAACTTTTCTGCAAAATCAAGGGGTGAATATCCTGCACGCACAGCCTGTTTGACATCGAAAACCAGTTTAAAACCATCACCGAGATAATTCTTCATTTTTTCAATAAAAACGGGGCTTTCGCAAAGGTGTCTGTTGACATTTTCATGACATACTTTTATCCCTGATTTTTTGCCTTCTTCAATGAGCTTTGCAAATCTTTCAAAGTATTCCGTATCGCTGATTTTTGCGCCCGTAAGTGCGCCGTGAATAACGGAAAATTCCGCACCGAGAGCAGCTGTGACCTCAAAATTGCGTTTGTAAAATTCAAGCATATCATTGAATCTTCTGCCGTAAGCGCTGAAAAGCATATATGTTTCCGCAAACGATGAAAACGGATGCACGGAAGCAATTTTTATGCCGTATTCCTTGCGGATTTTATTGAGAGTTTTTGCAAATTCAAGAGTTGTTTCACTCGGAGAATTGAGGAAAACTTCGCAGGTCTTAACTCCGATTTTTCCAAGCGTATCAAGGGATTTTTCAGTTTCAAGGGGATATAAGCAGGAGGTTGAAATTCCGAATGCCATTTGTTTCATTCCTTAAATGGTAATATTTTTGATTTGAACTTATTTCGTAACCGATGTATAATTTGCACATAAGGAGGACGGATATGAGAGAGATACTGAAAAATGTTCACCGCCCCGCAAAATGTGTGTTTGTAATCGGATGGATAGTCGTTGCGGCTGTTGTTGCCGCATCAACCGTGCTATACATAGGTGCAGGGGAGATTTTTGACTATTATTCTGCCGTGGCTCTGAGCGAAAAACTCCTGACCTCGGCAAGACCGGTTTCCGTGGCGGTTTTTGCCGCTTCAACGGGTATTGAGTATTGCTTAAAAAAGAAAAGCAATTCAACGAATTGAATTATATCACAGAATATCAAAAAATAAAACAAAAAGGTCGGGAAAAAGTGTAAATTTTTCTCGACTTTTTCATTTTACTGTGTTAATATATGAATAATAATGCACTTTTGTGTATGTATCGGAGGAATATCAATGCTCAGAATTGCTATGCTTTCAAAGTGGCATGTTCACGCAGAAGGATATGCCCGTGATTTTCTTAAAACAGAAAAAGCCGAAATTGTTGCCGTGTGGGACGAAAAACCCGAAAGGGGAATGCCCTGGGCAGAAAAACTCGGCTGTGATTTTGAACCCGACCTTGATGATCTTCTTGCAAGAGATGATGTTGATGCAGTTTGTTGCTGCACTCCCACAACAATGCATAAGGAAGTGCTTATCAAAGCGGCAAAGGCAGGTAAGCATATTTTCACCGAAAAAACTCTTGCCTGTACCGTTGAGGAATGCCGTGAAATCGAAAAAGCAATTGAAGAAAACGGCGTTACCTTCACAATTTCATTTCCTAATAAGGCGTGGAGTGCCGTTAAATTTGCAAAAGAGCATATCGAAAACGGTGATTTCGGCAGAGTTACGAATGTCAGAATCCGCAACGCACACAACGGCGTAAGCGGCAAATGGCTTCCCGAATACTGGTTTGTCAAGGAAGACTGCGCAGGCGGCGCAATGATGGACCTCGGATGCCATCCGATGTATCTTCTTGCTTATCTTTGCGGTAAGCCTAAAAAGATAACAGGAATTGCAAACTCAGTTCTCGGAACACCCGTTGATGAGAATGCAGTTTCGGTTATCGAATTTGAAAACGGAATTATCGGTGTTTCGGAAACATCGTTCCTTGCTTTCTCGTCGCCCTACACCATTGAAGTGCACGGCACGGAAGGTATCTTCCTCTGGAGAGGCGCGGATGATGTTAAATATAAGACCATGCAGACCGCAAAGCTCAACAGAGGTTTCATAACTCCCGATGTTCTTCCCGAGCAGGGCGAGCATCCTATTCCTGCTTTTGTCAATGCCTGCATTAACGGTACGGGTTCGCCCGAAGGCATGGGAACAAAAGATGCAATCGAGCTTGCAGAGCTTCTTGAAAATTCGTATATCGCATACGAAACGGGCAAGACTGTTGAGATTTAATAAGGAGAATGACTATGAGAGATATGAGAACTACACTTCATTATTATGACATTTTTCCAAAGGTTTTTCCTGCAGGAAAAGAAATTGAAATTACAATAAAGCCTCTCGGAGCTCATGCCGAGTGCAAAAATCCCGATGAGATTTATCTTTCAATTTATGGTCTTGATGACGGTAATCCCCGTGATTATCCCTACAGAAAGAACGGCACAAGAGTTGATTTTACATATGACGGCGTTCTTAAATTCAAGTATACATTTCCCCGTGAACAGCAGTATTATGTAAGAATTTTCGATAAGGAAACCAATAAAAGACTCCTTCAGATGAGCGTTTATGCTCTTGATGAGGATCTTTGCGGAAGATATCCTCTTATCGGCGATCTGCATATGCATACCTGCCGTTCCGACGGAAGACAGGCACCTGCAATCGTAAGCGCAAACTACAGAAAGCACGGTTATGATTTTTTTGCAATCACCGATCATCACCGTTATTATCCTTCGCTTGAGGCTATCGAAACCTACAAGGATGTTCCCATTGAATTCAACATTATCCCCGGTGAAGAAGTGCATCTTCCCGACCTTGCACCCGACCATATAAATGATGTTCATATCGTAAATTTCGGCGGGAAGTATTCGGTTAACGGACTTCTTAAGGATGAATATGCCGATGAATTCGGCTATGATATCGATAAGCGTCGTTTTGAAGGCTTTGCTTGTCCCGATATGATTACCGAGGATGAATACAGAGAGCAGGTTGACGCTCTTGCGACAACTCTTGATATCCCTGACGGAATTGAGCCTTTCACATATGCAAGCTGTGTATGGGTATTTAACCACATCAGAAAGGCAGAAGGTCTCGGGATTTTCTGCCATCCCTACTGGCTTTCGAATGTTCATCAGGTTCCCGAAAATATAACCGATTATATGCTCAAAACTCATCCTTTTGATGCTTTTGAGGTTCTCGGCGGTGAAAACTATTATGAACATAACGGCTTCCAGACTCATAAATATTATGAGGTTCTCGCAAAGGGATATGATAAATTCCCCATCGTAGGAAGCACTGACAGCCACAGCTCAATAAATAATGAGAATGCATATGTTGCTTCAACAATGGTGTTCTCACCTGCTAACGAAAGAACGGCTATCATCGATTCAATCAAGAATTTCTATTCAATTGCAATTGATGGCATCAGCAAAGAATTCCGTCTTGTGGGTGATTTCAGACTTGCACGCTATGCAA
This sequence comes from Acutalibacteraceae bacterium, assembly GCA_045536515.1. Lineage (GTDB taxonomy): Bacteria > Bacillota > Clostridia > Oscillospirales > Acutalibacteraceae > CAG-177. The sequence continues at coordinate 20,176 of JAZSNQ010000139.1, forward strand.
CCTTCCTGCTTCAGGATTATTTCCCGCTTCACGATGACCTCTGCTATGAAGAGGGCAGAGCGATGAAGGATTATGCCTGCGGTGTTGAAGGGGCAAAAGAAACTCTTGAATTCATCAGCGGCAGAGTTCAGAAACAGAGAGAAAAATACTTTGCATTTTAAAAATAAAAAGTGAAAAAGGAGGTAATGTTGTGGCAAAACAGCGTTCACTTGATGCCGAGTTTGTACATCCCAACAAGATAGGCATGAAAGACTGTTTCGGATATGCATTCGGCGATGCGGCAAATTTATTTGTACTCACATATGTTTCATCTTATCTCAAGGTATTCTTTACCGATATTCTCAAGGTTGCGGAAAGCAAAATCACAACTCTTCTGCTTATCGCAAGACTCTGGGATGCAATCAATGACCCCCTGTGGGGCAATCTTATTGCAAAGAAAAAACCGAACAAAGACGGAAAATACAGACCCTTTATCAAATGGTTTGCAGTTCCTCTCGGAATAATGGCAGCACTCTGTTTTGTGAATTTCAGAGCATTCACAAGCAACGAAATGATAGTTGTTGCACTCATGTATATCACATATATCGGCTTCGGTATGATGTATACAACAATCAATATTCCCTACGGATCGCTTGCTTCCGTTATTACCGATGACCCCGAAGGAAGAACCCTTCTTTCAACCTTCCGTTCAATCGGTGCAGGTCTCGGCGGAGCAATTCCTCTGCTTATCGGACCCATGATTATTTATACCGTTACAGGTACAAACAGTCTCGGAAATCCCGTTAAGGCTGCTGATGCAAACGGAATGCTCACCTTCGGTATAATTATGGGCGTTCTCTCCATAATTTTCTATTTCCTTTGTTTCGGCACAACCAAGGAAAGAGTTGCCTCGGAAGAAGAACCCCAGGTTGATATCAAGGGAATGTATAAGGGAATGATGAAGAGCAGACCTTTCATCGTCGCTTGTCTTTCGGGTATACTTATCAGCGGTCAGCTTCAGTTCGGCTCGCTCAATCAGTATCTTTATAAAAACTATTTTGAAAATACCGACCTTTCAATTATCGGCACAATTGCGAACTATCTCCCCATGGCGGTTATGATTTTCTTCATGCCCAAGCTCGTTAAGAAGTTCGGCAAGCAGGAGCTTTGCAGCGTCGGTACATTCTTCTCGGCAATCGCTTCCGTTCTCATGTTCTTCATTGTTCCTCACTGTGAAAGAACAGGCAGCGCACCTGTTGTGTTCATGCTCTTTACATTCGTTATCGGTTTCGGTTATTCGTTTGTAAGCATCACAAACTGGGCGATTATCACCGATGTTATTGACTATCAGGAATATAAAACAGGTATCAGAAGTGAAAGTGCGGTTTATGCGGTTTATACTTTCTGCCGCAACCTCGGACAGACTATTGCCGACGTAGGAGGCATGAAGCTTCTCAGTTCCGTTGCAGGCTATGACGGCGCGGTCCACGGCTCGGCAGGCTATGTTGATGGCGTGGGTGAGGGAATACTTTTTGTATGTACAATCATTCCGGCGATAGTTTATACTCTTGTATTTATTCTTTTCAAATTCGGCTATCCTCTTAATAAGTCAAGACTCGAAACCATGTACTCGGCTCTCAGAGAAAGAAGAGGCACGGGCGAATCGGCTCTTGAAAAGACTCCTTCATAAAAAGTTAAGCGGCTGCAAATTGCAGCCGCTTTTTTTCTATTTTGTTGTGACTTCCGCTTCTTTCATTAAATCTCCGACTTTCACAAAACTCAATCGTTCAAGTGCTTCTTTCACTTCTTTGAATTTAAAGTTTTCGGATGCAAAGAAACTGAAAACCATACATCGGTCGTCTGTTTTGTAATACACCTCATAATCAATCGCGAAATTATGAATCAAAGAGCTGTTTTCAATTTTGCATACAGTCATATTCTGACCGTTCACATTGATATCGTAGCTGTAAGAAACAGTGTTGTTGTCTTTGAAATCATGTCCGTCAAAGTATTTGCTTTTTTGTGTGTACGAGGTTATAAAGATATATGAATTGCATTCCTCGGTACCGATAAAAATGCTCTGATAAACATCGTGTGTGTCATCGTGAAAAGTTATATCGGGAATTATACCGTCTTTCCTGTAATAATCGCGGACAATAACGGCCGACTCCATTTCTTTTATGAATTCAGCGGCTTGTTCCTTGGTATAATATAAAAGTTCGCCTTCCTTCTTTGAAGGGGAAGAAACGATATAATCCATAATGAAATCGTAACTGTTGTTATGTTCGGCATGGATGGCTTTTTTTATTCTGTTAAGTCTTTCGATTGATTTCGTTATGTTTGAGGGCGGGGGAATAATAGATGTATCGCCATCTGCACGATGATACAAATCTTTTTCTTCGGAACAAGAAGGTGAAATCAAAAGCAGAACGATAATTATAACTGCAAGTATTCTTTTCATAATTTCTCCGTTTGGGTAGCTGAATTTGTCATCAGAACCAAATCGGCTCAAAAGGTATGTTTATGCTGTTGGTTGAGATATCAACTGTTTCTGTGTTTTTGTTTGTTTCTATGATTAATGTATAATATGTGGCATAATTAATACTTGCGCCGTAATGATGATAGATATTGCAGTTAAGTTCAAGAGTGTTGTTTGTTTCGGCGGCATTTACAACATGAAGTTCACACAGACCGTCATTGATAATGAATTCAGCAGAAACAAGAGATTTTGTTTCAAAATATTTTTCGTCATATGATTCGGTTTCAAAATGGTGTTTTTCTGAATATGTTTTCCATTCATCATAATTTGAGATGATTTCATAGTGTGTTTTTTCTTCGGAGGGAATTAATACTCCGTACCTGTTTATGCTGATTGTGTCAGGATCAATAACTTTATAATCTTCGCTTGATATAAAAGCAGGCACAGTGCTTGTGAAAAACATCGAAATACTCATTACAATAGTGATAAATTTCATAATGATTGTTGCCATAACAAAAACTCCTTTTTGGATTAATTATTAAATTATACTCTTTTGGTTGACTTTTGTCAAGCTGTGCTTATTGTTACGTATGCATGTCAATCACCGCCTTTTATGAAATTTTTTATCTATTCATATATGACAAAAAATGCGGTTTGTGACAAAAAATTCCTCTTTTCTCTTTTGTGCACAAATCAGAATGGCTTTATTTGTGCATAAATACAACAATTTTATTTTTTGCTTTTTATGCTCTTGATTTAAAACTAATGCTGATATATAATATATTAGTTAGTTTTACAAAATCCGCAGTTTGACGGTATTGCGGTGAAAGGGTGTTGAAATTGAAGAAAATCG
>JAZSNQ010000047.1:0-4401 GCA_045536515.1 Acutalibacteraceae bacterium
AAAAAATCACTTGCAAACAGCCACGTTCTGTGGTATAGTACAAAATATATTTGCGCCTGTGGTGAAATTGGCAGACACGTTGGATTTAGGTTCCAATTCCACAAGAGTGCAGGTTCAAGTCCTGTCAGGCGCACCAAAAAAGCACACCGACCCTTGCGGTTGGTGTGCTTTTTCATACAAGGACAGGACTTGAAGCGGAGCGGTAGTGAATGACAGTCCGGTGGAAGATTCCCCCACAGTGTGGGGGAAATGTCACGAAGTGACAAAGGGGGACGGGGGTGTCGCCCGTCAGAGCCGCGACTGACCGAGCACCGCAGTGCGAGAGTCAAGTCTTGTCAGGTGAACCAAATCGGAAAAAACGAACCAATTTTTCCCGATAGGAAAAGGAGGTCATTTTTTATAATTTTTCGATATTGCATTTTTAATTACATTTATTGCAACCTGAATATCGCACAGAATGTCATTCCGTATATACCGCAACAGGTCCGTATAATCCACCTGATACAGAGTCTTTTGCATAATCAAGCTCCGCTTCAAAATACGGGGAAAGCTCTTTTATGCTCCACTTATCAAAGTGATTACTGTGCAAATACCAATTAGCTGATGTGTTTGTCACAACTATTTTCAGGGAATTCTCTTCACCAAGCAAGCCTGCAGGTATTTTTATATTGTACGGCGGCATCAAAGATGTATATAAATGTTGTTCATTCAGATAAACCGAAGCTGCAAAATGCACGTCACCAAGGCTGATTATACCTTCTTTGCCTGCTTTTTCTTCGGGAAGAGTAAATACTGTTTCGTAAACACAGCTTCCCGAATAATCATTGCCGATCAAACCGGCCCAATCACCAAGTTTTATAGGTGCTGCTTTATCAGAATGATTTATGTTATCAAATCCGTTTTCTTTGCAAATCAGTTCGGTTTTTCTGCGGAATAAAAAATCACCTGTGATGTCGAATCGGCATTTGAATTCCTTTGCATTATCACAAGAAAAATATTCATCCGTCAGCAATATTATCGCTGTTTCACCTGTTGCAAGATTAAGATTCAAGACGCTGTTTTCTGTTTGTAAACACTCTAATTTGCCATTTTCCGCATCAAGCAGATAACCCTTTGATGATGGCAGATGAATGCTGTAATTATTGCATTCTTCTGATTCGTTGAAGAGAATTAAAATTTCTGCGTTATCGGCCTTTCTGTGCATTGCACGCAACCCTTTGCAATCCATCTGAATTACGGATTTGCTTTTCGAAATGTCATTGGAAACAATGCCGCCGTACTTAGTAAATTCATGCAATGCTTTCTGTGTATCATCCGGAATAAAAGCATTTGCTGGAATAACAATGTTCTTGTATTTTGCTCTGCCGATTTGCATATAACCGCTGTCCGATATGTGGGCTGTCTGTATAACGTCATCATCGACAATGTCAAAGTCCACTGCCATGTCTTCGAGCTTTCTGCCGAGAGCATCAAATTCATTTGCAATGGTTTTTGCGTTGAGTCTGCTCTGAAAATCGGAAACGGGATAATAAAGTGCGGTTTCGCATATGCGTTCACCGAGGGAAGATATATAAGACAAACGTTCCGTGTAACGGTTGAACTGACCGAGATAACGGTAATACGGCTGACTTTCCGTAAAAACAGGCAATTCCTGTGCAAGCAGCTGACCTTTGCGACCCAGCGGAAAGTTGAACGGATTGAAAATATTGATACCCCGCACCACCTGAAATCCGATGGTATATCGCATCATATCATAAGTCAACCCCGGACCTGCTACTCCTAAAATCTCGCTCATTGCATATTTTGTGCCGTTTTGTGCTGCGGCAGATGAAGCATATCTCGGATAGAAACCGTTATAAGCGTTCATGTCGTTTTTGATTTTAACTTTGCTTTCAGGATAAATCTGACGCCATATAACGTCAATGCCGGGGATGTCAAAACATCTCAGCGCACGCATCAGATTAAAATTACCGCCGCCTTTCATACAGCCTTCGGGAGTGTGGTCTTTATCTAGATGCCCCGTAAAGGCAAATCCGTTTTTATTTGCCCATTTTTTACAGGGAAGCAGATAGTTTTCGCAGAACGTACGGCTGCACAAATCATACCAACGGTGAAGAATGTGAATGTTTTCTTCAGTCGGCATTTCTGTGTTTTTAATGAGCGGAAGATACGGTAAGATTGATTCCCCGTAGATTTGCTCATATTTATCAGCCAAATCTTTGTTGAACGGATTTGACGGAGCTTTGGGCTCATCTGTAAATACGACAGTAAAATTACGTGTTGCTGATGCATATTTTTCGTGAGTTGTTTCAATAAAATATTCCGTTGCATTTTTGTTAAGCAAATCGGGATAACGTCCGCCCGAAGAATATTCCGGGTGGTCTTCAACAACCTTTCCGCAAGCACCGCCCGATGGCCAGCCTCCCTCATCATATATCCAGCAGTTCATGCCGAGTGAAGATCCCTTGTCAATTGCATAAGCGCAAAGTTCAAAGAATTCTTCGGAAAGATAATCCGGCGAGAGGTTTGTGGGCATGCTGTCGGGTCGGAATTCCTTCGGTTCGGGAAGAATATAAAACGCACGGATACCGAGTCTTTTCATTTCTGCAAGCTGTTCATCTATAATTTCAGGGGTACATATATCATTCCAGACCCAGATATATACGGGAGCATATGAAACATCGGGGGATATAAAATGGTTCAAGTTAAATTTATCATTGTTTTTCATTATTATTTCCTTTTAAGTTTACACCGTTGAATTGTATTTGCCCTGCTTTTTCAGGTTATTGATGAAAAACTTCAACGAAATAACCATCGCAACGTAAAGTGCTGCAAGCAAAACGGGATATACTTTTATTCCAAAAAGATTGCTGATAAGGCTTACCATCGGCGGGGCAATCATAACACCTATATATGCAAAAGCGATCTGTGAGCCCATAATTGATTGTGACACTTTTTTTCCAAAATTGTGCGGTGTGAGATGTATCATATTCGGATAAATTGAGCCGTTTCCCAAACCTATCAGGAACAGGCCGATAACGGAAACCGTGCCGTGTAAGGGGAGAAGCATGAGTGAAACGGCAGGAGCAAGAAGGACTGTGCCTATGCCGATACGTTTCCATGCGCTGATTTTATCGGCAAGCAAGCCTGAAACAAAACGCCCGATTGACATACCGACGTAATAGATTGTCAGAGCAAGCGCACCATACTGAGTTTCAAATCCCTTTTCTTCTACAAGATATGTGCTTCCCCAAACTCCACAGGCATACTCGATTGCGTTTGTAACAAGCATAATGACCCATACCATGCGTACATCCGACATTTTTGCCATTTGTAAAAGAGAAAGAGTAACACTTGTTTCTTCTTCCGATTCATCAGAAATTGATGTTTTTTTCCAAAGAGGAACAGAGATAATGAGCAATACGGCAATAACAGCCTGAACATAAAACGCATAGCGGTAACCACCGCGCCATCCAATATTGCTTAATGCTTGTGACATAAGGTAAGGACTGAGAGATACTCCCACACCGTAGAAGCAATGAAGGAAGTTCATATGACTTGCTTTGAAGTGAAGAGCCACATGGTTGTTAAGTCCCGAATCAATTGCACCGGCACCGAGTCCGAGAATGATTGCAAGCGGAATCATATATCCAAAAGACGGAGCAAATGAATAGCCAAGTAAAGCAACCGCAGTCAAGGCTGTGCTGAAAGCCGTAACCTTTGCTGTGCCGAACTTGTTGAGTATTCTTGCACTGAACATACTTGATAATACGGTGCAGCCTGAGATAAGCAACGTAATAACACTTACTGTTTCAATGGGTATGTTCAGTTGCGTATGCATTGCAGGCCAAGCAGAGCCGATGAGCGAATCGGGAACCCCGAGACCTATAAATGCTATATAAATCACAATGAGAAGTACGGTTGCCAAAATAAAAAACCTCCGTCAGAAACAGGTTGAAAAAATATAGTTTGCCGAGCGCATTATATCATACCAACATCATAATTTCAATCCGCTTACATATACCTGTTATTTTAGCAGCAGACATTATTTAGTTTCAAATTTTGAATAGTATGAAGAATAACACACCAAAAAGCACATCCTTCTTTTCGGTGTGCTTTTTGCATTCTTTGCATCCATTGCATAATAAAAATCCCTCTATTTTATTCCGAATGATTGCAATTACCGTTGAGATGTGATAAAATAAATTCTCAGTGAGTAAAAAACTCTGTTTCCAATCACGAAAGGGGATTACCAATGAACAAGAAGTATACCGTAAAATACAAGGTCGGTGCCGAGATCGTTACGTCAACCGCCCTTGAAAATGATTTTTATAAACTTGAGATCGAAAACAAAGACAACCGCTACACGGTGACGCTGATTCCCAAGCAGACTTTTGAAAT
>JAZSNQ010000149.1:0-3407 GCA_045536515.1 Acutalibacteraceae bacterium
CCTCAAACATCTCTCTTCCCTTCATCACAGCTGATGCAACAGGTCCCAAGCACCTTGAAACAACTCTCACAAGAGCAAAATTCAATGAACTCACAGCAGACCTCGTTGAAGCAACAATGGGTCCCGTTCGTCAGGCAATGAACGACTCGGGTCTCAAGACAAGCGAAATCAACAAGGTTCTCATGGTCGGCGGTTCATCAAGAATTCCCGCTGTTCAGGAAGCAATAAAGAGATTCATGGGCACAGAACCCTTCAAGGGCATCAACCCCGATGAATGCGTTGCAGTAGGTGCAGCTCTTCAGGCAGGCGTTCTCGGCGGTGAAGTTCAGGGCCTTCTTCTCCTTGACGTTACCCCGCTTTCACTCGGCATTGAAACCATGGGCGGTATCAACACAAAGATTATCGACAGAAACACAACAATCCCCGTAAAGAAGAGCCAGATTTTCTCAACTGCAGCAGACAACCAGCCTTCGGTTGAAGTTCACGTTCTTCAGGGCGAAAGAGAATTCGCAAGAGATAACAAAACTCTCGGCGTATTCCACCTTGACGGCATCATGCCTGCAAGAAGAGGCGTTCCTCAGATTGAAGTTACATTTGATATAGACGCAAACGGCATTGTTCACGTTTCCGCAAAAGACCTCGGCACTCAGAAGGAGCAGTCAATTTCAATCACTTCCTCAACAAATATGTCCAAGGAAGATATCGAAAAGGCTGTTGCAGATGCAGAGAGATTTGCACAGGAAGACAAGCAGCGCAGAGAAGAAGTTGATACACGCAACGGTGCAGACCAGATGGTTTACCAGTGTGAGAAGCTTCTCAGCGAAGAAGGCGACAAGTTCAGCGATGACGAAAAGTCTGCTCTCAATGAAAAGATTGATGCGCTCAAGGAAGCTCTCAAGGGCGAAGATATCAACCTTATCAAGTCAAAGCAGGAAGAACTTACACAGAAGTTCTACGAAGTTTCCGAAAAGCTCTATAAGGCTGCACAGGAAGCTGCTCAGGCTCAGCAGGGCGGCGCAGCACCCGGCGGCGAAGGCTACACAGAAGCAAACTACACGGATGTTGATGATAACAATCAGTAATCCGTTTTAAAAGGAGTAAATCCCCTTGGCAGATAAACGAGATTATTACGAAGTCCTCGGTGTATCGAAAGGTGCAAGCGATGACGAGATAAAAAAAGCATACAGAAAAAAAGCCAAAGAATTCCACCCGGACCTCCATCCGGGTGATGCCGAGGCTGAAGCCAAATTTAAGGAAGCCAACGAAGCATATGAAGTGCTTTCCGACAGTCAGAAAAAGGCACGTTATGACCAGTTCGGTCATGCGGGCGTTGACCCCAATTACGGTGCAGGCGGCGGAAATCCGTTCGGAGGCGGCTTCGGAGGATTCGGCGGAGACGGCATGGAATTTGACCTTGGCGATATCTTCGGTTCATTCTTCGGAGGCGGTTTCGGAGGCGGCAGACAGTCCAATCCCAATGCACCGCGCAGAGGTGAGAATGTTCAGGCGAGAGTAACAATCTCGTTTGAGGAAGCGGCAAAGGGATGCAAGAGGTCAATTGATATCAGCCGTGTCGATACTTGTTCGGAATGCCACGGTTCGGGTGCAAAGGCGGGTTCATCACCCAAAACCTGTCCCGATTGCGGCGGCAGAGGCTTTGTCAATGTTCAGCAGAGAACGGCGTTCGGCGTTATCTCAACCCAGAAATCCTGTCCCAAGTGTTCGGGTAAGGGAAGAGTTATCGATGATCCATGCATAAAGTGCAGAGGAACGGGCAGAGTTTCAACCAAAACGTCGGTTGAAGTCAACATACCCGCCGGCATTGACGACAGACAGATTTTTACTGTCAGCGGTGCAGGCAATGCAGGTGCCAATGGCGGACCCAAGGGCGACCTTGAAGTTGCCGTTTTCGTAAGACCTCATTCCCATTTTGAGCGTGACGGTTATAACGTATGGCTTGAACAGAGGATCAGCTATACTCAGGCGGCACTCGGCGATAATATCCGCATTCCCACTCTTGACGGAGATGTCAAGTTTGACATTCCTGCAGGAACTCAGTCGGGAACGGTGTTCAGCCTTAAAGGCAAGGGTATACAGGTTCTTAACGGCAGAGGCAGAGGTGACCAGCTGGTACGTGTAATCGTTGATGTTCCCAAATCCCTCAGCCACAGACAAAAAGAAATCCTTATGGAGTTTGAAAAAGAACTCGGCGTTCAGAGAGGTGCACCTGTCGGAAGCGGCAAAGAAGGATTTTTTGATAAGTTCAAGAATAAAAAATAATCAGTAGGGCGGGGGCTTGCTCCCGCCGTTTTGATTTTGAGGTATACCATGAAATATGATGCAGTAATATTTGACCTTGACGGCACTCTGACCGATACACTCGGTGATTTGAAAAACAGCGTGAATTTTGCAATGCGACAATTCGGTTTTCCGGAAAGAACGCTTGGTGAAGTGAAAAGCTTTGTCGGTAACGGTGTCAGAAGGCTGATTTGTTTAAGTGTTCCCGAAAACACGGATGAAGAAACCGCCGAAAGATGTCTTTCTGTTTTTAAGGAGCATTATAAAAACAATTCGCTTGTTGAAACAAAACCTTATGACGGGATAATTACCATACTTGAAACTTTGAAAAAGCAAGGAATAAAAACCGCTGTTGTGACAAATAAAATGCATGAAGCTGCCGAAGAAATCGTGCGGATATTCTTCGGTAATCTGATAGATATAACTCTCGGTCAGGTTGACGGAGTTGCGCAGAAACCCCGGCCCGACGGCATATATCGTGTTCTTGAAAAGCTCGGTGTTTCAAAAGAAAAAGCAGTTTACGTCGGTGATTCCGAAGTAGACTGCATAACAGCAAAAAATGCAAATGTTGCTTGTGTAGGCGTAACATGGGGATTCCGCGATAAATCCGTTCTTATTGAAAACGGTGCGGATTATCTTGCCGATACACCCGAAGATTTGGAAACTATTTTATCATATCCATGCCGCTTCTGAGTGTTTGGGCATCGATTGCGCCCTGCGCATATGCGGTGAGATATCCGTCGGCATCGATGAAGTAGGTTGCGGGGATTGAATATGTGTTGTATTTCATTGCCGCGTCAATATCCGTATCAAAGAAAACGGGGAAATCATAGCCCTGGCTTTCAATGAAGCTTTGCGCCGTTTCAACGGTTTCTCTGCCGCCGTCGGTGAGATTCACCATCATAAACTGATATTCGTTGCCCGTTTCCTTGCATACCGCATCGAAATCGGGCATTTCCATTTTGCACGGAGGACACCAGCTTGCCCAGAAGTTGAGGATAACGGGTTTGCCGAGATAATCCGAAAGCTTAACGGAGTTCCCGTTTTTGTCATACACGGTGAAATCGGGCGCTTTCTGAAGCGTGTTTTCATCGTTTTCGGCAGAAACG
>JAZSNQ010000027.1:0-2065 GCA_045536515.1 Acutalibacteraceae bacterium
GAAAACAGCTTTTTACATTGTGATTGCAGCGGCGTAACTCTCACGGTGATGAAAAGAAGCGAAGATGACAATTGCACAGTACTTCGCGGATTTGAAACAACAGGTGAAAACAAAAACGCGGTCATTACGCTTAACGGAAAAAAGTATACCGTGTCCGTTTCGCCATATGAAATCTTCACTTTGAAAGAAGAGCAAGGAAAGCTCGTGAAAGTAAATATGCTTGAAGAACATTTTTGAAAAACTCCCGGAATATCTCTCTCCAGCCCCAAGCGTTTGACAGCTATCCGATACAATCAAAACGGAGCTCTCCCTTTTGACAAACATCAAAGGAGCTGTTGTTCCATGCAAAACAGAACGGAATATCTGCTATGAGGTGAAAAATGAAAAAAACCTATGTGACATCTATGCCGAATCATATCGGTGCCTTTTTGAAAGCGAGCAAATGCTTTTCCTCGTTAGGTGTAAATATCACCCGTGTCAGTTATAACAAAGCAGTTGATTCTCACACTCTTTTTATTGATGCGGAGGGAACAAGCGAACAATTAAAAAAAGCGGATATTGAACTTGAAAAAATCGGATATCTGCAAAGCAATGTCGACAAAACCAGTATCGTTTTAATTGAGTTCTGTCTTAGGGATGTTCCGGGCAGTGTAACGGATATTTTGATTTTGATAAATGACTTCAATTTCAATATATCCTATATCAGTTCGCAGGAGAACGGAACGGATTATCAGCTGTTTAAAATGGGACTTTACGTTGATGACACCGATAAAATTACCGATTTTTTGAAGGAAGCCGAAAAGCTGTGCAAGGTTCGCGTCATCGATTATAACAGTTCCGAAAAAGTTTACGATAACAGTATTTTTTATAACACCTACGTTTTGGGACTTTCTCAAACGATGGGACTTTCCGAAGATATCAGCCGCGAACTGTTGGTTCATGTTAATCTTGCAATGCAAACGCTTGACGAGCAAGGACTTTCACCGTACAGAACGTTTGACAGTATAAGTAAATTCGCCGAGCTCCTCGGCGCGTCAAGAGGCAAAGCCTTTTCACCGAGAATAAGCACCCATAGGGTGACGGAAAATACAGAAATTATCTTAATTGAACCACCGTGCGGCAGTAACACCATGATTATTAAGAGTAATGAAAAGGTTCTGTTTGTAGACAGTGGATATGCCTGCTATAAGGAAGAAATGCTTGCGGTTTTTGCCAAAGTGATTCCTGATTTTAATGCAATAAAGAAAACCATCCTTGTAACCCATGCGGATGTGGACCATTGCGGTCTTCTGCCTGTATTTGACCAAATTATTGCCACTCACAAAACAGCGGATTGCTTAAGAAATGAGTATCTTGGAAATGACGGGTTCCGCGAAAAAAATCCCCTTCACAAGCCTTATATCAACATTTGTAAGATTCTTACTTCCTACAAGCCTGTCAGTCCTGAAAAGATCATCACTTTATGGAACGATAATGATCATTTGACTGAACCCTTGACGCAAATAGGATTTTTTGATTTTGAAGAGCTTCATTTTGAGGTTTATGAAGGAAAGGGCGGTCATTTGCCGGGGGAGGTCGTACTTATTGATTATTCAAATCACATTGCAATTACCGGTGATATTTACATCAACGTGCACGGCTTAACCACCGAACAGGCAGAATACAACCAATACGCGCCGATTCTGATGACGTCTGTGGATACAAACCCGAAGCTTTGCGCCGAGGAAAGAAAAGCAATCATGCAGCGCCTCGGCATTGGAAATTGGCAGATCTTCGGTGCACACGGCTTTAAAAAGGATTATTCAGTGAATGCTTGATTTTTATGAACGAAAATATCTTTTTTGGCACCTCTTGCCAATTAGTGCGACCAAAAAAGATATCGCACCGAAAACCCGAGATTTTCGCGGGTTTTCTTCATTTTTCTCCGTTTCTTTTTCGGCACCTATTCACAATGAAAGCCTTGAAATCTCAGTGATTTCGAGGATTTTATATTTTTATCACTCGAAAAATGCATTTTTTATTTACTTTAGTAAATTTTTATTGACATTCCAGAAGAATTATGTTA
>JAZSNQ010000055.1:0-6298 GCA_045536515.1 Acutalibacteraceae bacterium
TATTATTTACCGATTTCATTCATCTATGGGCATTGTTGCGAAGGCATTGAGATCCAGACTTGCAACATTCCCCTTTTGATATTCATAAAATGCCTGTGCACCGACCATGGCAGCATTATCTCCGCAAAGCGATAAATCAGGCATAAAAAGTTCCCATCCGTTCTCCGAACAAACCTCATTCATTCTTTTTCTGAGACACGAATTTGCCGAAACACCCCCGGCAAGAGCAATTTTTTTGTATCCGAATTCTTCGGCAGCCTTTACTGTATTATTTACAAGACAATCCGCAACAGTTTCTATGCATGATGCACCTAAATCGGGAACACTGATTTCAATTCCTTTTTGTTTTGAATTGTGAATAATATTCACAACGGCTGTTTTAAGTCCCGAAAAGCTGAAGTCATAAACACTTCCGTCAACATGAGGATGAGGAAGTTTATAAATACCGGGATTGCCGTCACGGCTGATTTTATCAAGATTCACACCGCCCGGATAAGGAAGTCCCATCGCTCTTGCAGCTTTATCCATGCATTCGCCTGCCGCATCGTCTCTTGTTCTGCCGATAATTTTAAAATCCGTATAATCATTAACGGCAACAATATGACTGTGGCCTCCCGAAACAACAAGGCAAAGAAAAGGAGGTTCAAATTCAGGCGAAGTGATATAATTGGCAGCGATATGCGAACGAAGATGATGAACGGGAATAAGCGGCAGACCTGTAGAATAAGAAAGTCCTTTTGCAAAATTCACACCGACAAGCAATGCACCTATCAGCCCCGGTGCATAAGTTACGGCAACTGCATCAAGGTCGGAATAATCAAGTTTCGCATCCGACAAAGCTTTGGAAACAACGCCGCTTATCGCCTGAGCGTGCATTCTTGATGCAATCTCGGGTACAACTCCGCCATATATAATATGCTCACTCACCTGTGAAGCTATTACATTTGAAAGAACTTTTCTTCCGTCCTCAACAACAGCTGCAGCGGTTTCGTCGCAGGACGATTCAATAGCAAGAATTTTCATATATAACCTCTGTTATCTAAAATATTTTGTGTATATAATCCCGTTTTCAATCGGTTCGGAATAAAAATTTTTTCTTATTCCGGCAATTTCAAATCCTTCAGATTCATAAAGTGATATCGCTGATTTATTGCTTTCTCTTACTTCAAGAGTTATGAATTCACAGCTGCGTGATTTTGCTCCGTCAACGGCGGATTTTAAAAGTTTCCTGCCGATTCCTTTTTTTCTGTATTCGTCAAAAACTGCAATGTTTGTTATATATGCTTCGCCGCAGATTTCCTGGACACCGATATAACCGAGAACTTTATCGGAAACAGCAACAATAAAACACGAACTCTCATTACCCAGTTCTTCAGAAAGAGCATTTTCACTCCACGGGGATGAAAAGCATTCTTTTTCAAGCAGAGCAATTTCAGAAATATGTTCCGAAGTCATATTTACAATCCTATATTCCATTTATACCTCCGAAATAATTTTATCAAACTGTTCCGAAAGGGCTGTTCTGATTGAATTAGCACAAATCATGTATGTTTCAAGATCCCCTCCGTAAGGATCGGGAATACCGTTACCGAGAACAAATATTTTTTCACTCGGAACATACATTGAAAGACTTTTTGCATGGTCATCGGTCATGCAAACAAACTTATCCGTCTCATCAAGAATATACGACGTAATTCTCCTTGCTCTGTGAGATGAAATATCAACGCCGAAACGTTCGCACGCTTTAACTGAATTAACGGAAACCTCGTCACCCGTCACTGCAAACAAACCGGCACTTGAACATTCAACATTTTCAGTTTTATATTCGGAAACAAGCTTTTTGAACAAGCCCTCAGCCATGGGACTGCGGCAAGTGTTTCCTGTGCAAACAAATAATACTTTCATTAATAAAATCCTTTATTTTGATTCATACCATGTTTTGCCGACACCGACATCCGCAAGCAAATCAACGCGAATCTTAACGGCATTCTCCATTTCACGTTTTACGATACCGGCAACAATCCGTGCTTCATTTTCCGGTGCTTCAACAATAAGTTCGTCATGAACCTGCATAATGAGTTTAGCATCAAGGCATTGCTCTTTAAGTCTGTTATAAACCTTAATCATTGCAATCTTGATTATATCCGCCGCCGTGCCCTGAACAGGCATATTAAGTGCAACTCTTTCACCGAATGCACGCATCATGGCATTTGACGAAGTCAGTTCCGGAAGATATCTTCGTCTCGCAAAGACAGTTTCAACATAGCCGTATTCTTTTGCTCTTTCAACAACATCCTTCATATATCTCTGAACACCGCTGAAATGTGCAAGATAACCTTTTATATAGCTGTCGGCCTCGGCTCTTGAAACACCGATATCCTTTGAAAGAGAAAATGCTCCTATACCGTAAACAATTCCGAAATTAACCGCCTTTGCACGGCTTCTCATTAGCGGAGTAACCATCATAAGAGGCATATTAAAAACCTGAGAAGCGGTTATTGCGTGGATATCATCGCCGTTATTGAATGCATCAATCATATTCTTATCATTTGCCATATGAGCAAGAACGCGAAGTTCAATCTGAGAATAGTCGGCATCAACAAGAACACAGCCGTCTTTGGCTTTGAAGAATTTTCTCATTTCTCTGCCAAGTTCAGAACGAACGGGTATATTCTGCAGATTGGGTTCAGTAGATGATATTCTGCCTGTTCTGGTTTCCGTCTGATTAAGACTTGAATGAATCCTGCCGTCTTCACCGATAACTTTAAGAAGACCGTCGCAGTAAGTGGATTTAAGCTTTGCAAGAGTTCTGTATTCAAGGATTTTTGCAACAACGGGATATTCCTGAGCAAGACCTTCAAGAACATCTGCATTGGTTGAGTATCCGCTTTTTGTCTTTTTCTTTGCGGGAAGTCCCATTTTTTCAAACAAAGCTTCACCAAGCTGTTTGGGTGAATTAAGATTAAATTCATAACCGACTTCACCGTAAATATCTTCAACAAGAGAATTAATCTTTATCAGCAACTCATTTCCGAAAACTTCAATGCCTTTTGCATCAACAAGAAAACCCTCTCTCTCCATAGAAGCAAGAACTTTTGAAAGCGGAAGTTCAATTTCCTCAAGCAATCTTCTCTGATTATGCTCATCAATCAGTTTATCAAGATTTTCAAATGCTTTCGGAAGATATGCAGTATAAAAAGCCGAAGCATTTTCTTCATCGGGAATATCGGCGCTTGCATATTCGGCAATAATTCTTTTAAGGTCATATGCTCCGGAAGATGGATTGATAAGATATGCAGAAAGCATAGCATCACCCCTGACATTGTTAATTTCAATGTCGTTACGGTAATCATAGAAAAATGAATAAAGATGTTTTACATTATAACTGTATTTTTCGATACTTTTCGCAAAAAGAAATTCGGTGCAGAATTCAACATAACCATCATTTGCGGGATTAACTTTAAGAACCCCGTTTTCAGCGGCAAAAAGAAATTCGCCGTTTTCAAACGTAAAATATGCCTTACCTGATTTTTTGAGCAAATTAAAGAGAAGTTTCAAATCATCCTGTTCAAACAATTCACAACAGATTTTGTCGGAAACATCTGTTTCGTTTTTCATCTCAGGAGCTTTGAAATTAAATCGCTCAATCATCTTATACATTTCAAGGTCTGCAAGAATACTTGTAGCCTTGAGTGCATCGGGTTCATTCGGAACATAGTTCTGATAATCATGCTCAACAGGTGCATCAGTGCGGATTGTTCCGAGTTCACGGCTGAGATATGCCATTTCTTTATCGTTAACGAGTTTATCATGCACACCTTTTTTTATATAAATTTTATCAATATCGGCATAAATATTGTCAATCGAACCGAAACGGCTGATTAAATCCTGCGCTGTTTTCTGACCGATACCTGCGACACCCGGTATACAGTCGGAAGAATCACCCATAAGAGCTTTTACATCAATCATCTGCTCAGGTGTAACAAAATATTCTTCTTTTATTTTTTTTCTGTCATATCTGACACTCTGCGGTCTGCCCATTTTGGTTGAAGCAAGAAGAACGTTCACATTATCTCTTACAAGCTGCAAAGAATCACGGTCACCCGTTGCAATATAACAAAAATCATCTTCTTTGCATGAAGAAGCAAGGGTTCCGAGAATATCATCCGCTTCCCAGCCGGGAGCTTCGAGAATTTTATATCCGAGAGACGAAAGAAGCTCTTTCAATACCGGCATCTGCTGTGCAAGTTCAGGCGGCATACCTTTTCTGTTTGCTTTGTAGCCCGAATACATTTCATGTCTGAACGTAGGAGATTTCACATCAAATGCAACAGCAACCGCATCGGGCGAAATATCTTCCTGCAGTCTGAGAAGTATATTGAGAAATCCGTAGATTCCGTTTGTGAATTTTGTTCCGTCTTTGGTGGTAAGAAGTTTTATTCCGTAAAAAGCACGGTTAAGAATACTGTTTCCGTCAAGTGCCAAAAGCTTCATTTCAAATCACCTCATTTTACAGTATAACATAAATTCTATAAATTTCATCATTTTTTTGAAATTAATTTTTTTGTTTTTATATTTGGAATAAATGTTGAAACATAAAATAAAGTATGATATTATTGTAAAAAAAATATTTGAGGAATTTCAATGGAAATAAACAATATCAAATTAAACGGCTTCGCCGCACTTGCTCCCATGGCAGGCGTTGCGGACAGAGCCTTCCGCGAACTTTGCATCGAATTCGGTGCATCATATGTTGTGACCGAAATGGTCAGTTCAAAAGGACTTACAATGCACGACAGAAAATCGGATACACTGATGCTTCTCGGTGAAACCGAAAGACCTGCTGCTGTTCAGATTTTCGGTAACGACCCCGATACAATGGCTGAAGCTGCAAAAAAAGCTTCTCAGACAGGTTGCTGTGCAATTGATATCAACATGGGTTGTCCCGCACCGAAAATCGCCGGAAACGGCGGAGGTTCGGCTCTTATGCGTAACCCCGACTTAGCCGCCCGAATAACGGAGGCGGTTGTAAAAACGGTTGAATTGCCCGTTACGGTCAAATTCCGTTCGGGATGGGACGAAAACAGTATCAACGCCGTCGAATTTGCAAAAATGCAGGAAAATGCAGGCGCATCCGTTATAACCATTCACGGCAGAACAAGAAAACAGATGTATGCACCGCCCGTTAATCTTAAAATAATAAAGCAAGTGAAAGAAGCGGTTAAAATTCCTGTTATCGGTAACGGAGATATTGTCGATGCTCTTTCGGCTGAAAATATGTATAAATTTACAGGGTGTGATTTTATAATGGTCGGAAGAGGCGCTCTCGGCGCACCGTGGATATTCAATCAGATTAACGAATATATGAAGAACGGAATTATTCTTCCTGACCCTCCCATTGCGGAACGCATGAGCATTATGATTCGTCATATAGAAAAGCTTTGCGAATACAAAGGCAACTATGTCGGTATGCGTGAAGCAAGAAAACACTCGGGCTGGTATATCAAAGGAATCAGAGGTGCTGCCGCATTAAGACAGGAAATCGGTTCACTTGAAACCATTGAACAACTAAAGTCAATTGCTGAAAAAGTAATCCGCACAGATAGTATAAATCAACAAGGAATATGACTGGTTTTTGTCAGATACTACAAAGTTAATATATCATGCTTTTTGATTATTGAAAATTTATTATCAATTATGTTAATATTCATTTAAAGCTAAAGCAATTAAAGGAGAGAAAATAACATGTTTATGACCGTTTTAATGAAAATTGTCGGATTTTTGCTTGCTGTAATAACACCTCTTGCATCAATGATTGTTGCAACTCCGTTTGCACCGCTTGACAAGAATGTCGGTATTGCACAGGATAAAGTCGGAGGATTCATGAAAGGTGTCTGCCATGCTGATCCTCAGTATAAATTACTTGAAGAAGCTGGCATTGAGTGGTTCCGCGATGATATTCCTTTCCCTTATAATAGTGACGGTACTCTTTCTCAAAGCTATATTAACTGGAAAAAAGAAAGCCAGGAATTTGTTGATAACGGTGTAAGAATTTTCGGCATCACGCCTTATCCCGATGATTATATTGAATACGGACTTGACCCTCGTAATCCCGAAAGTAAAAAAGGCATTCAGGATATTGCAAAATTCTATATGGAAGACCTCAAAGGTATTGTAGGTGCATTTCAGATAACAAACGAAATGGGTATTGACCGTTTCACTCTCCCCCTCACCCTTGATGAGGCTGCTGAATTTATCGGTATGCAATTAGAGGCTATGTATCCTATACGAGGCGACA
>JAZSNQ010000070.1:0-3506 GCA_045536515.1 Acutalibacteraceae bacterium
GCATTCCATTCTTCTTCCGTGCCTGTATAATAAACATCGGTGAGACTGTCGCAACCAAAGAACGCATAATTGCCGATGCTTGTTACACTATTAGGAATTGAAATAACTTCCATGTCATTGCAGTTATAGAACAAGCTATCCGGTATAGATTTTACATTTGAACCTATGTTTATTCTGCTGATAACATTAACTCTATATCCGGTTTCATCTCTAAATATTCCTTTATTAACCTGTGGATTATGAGTTGAAGATTTATAACCAATGCCATCTTTGTCAAATGCGTGACAACTATAGCCGCCCGAATACGTGGTTATTTCGCAGTCAATTGCATTATAAAAGATTTCATTAAGATTGTCCATGCAACTAAAAGCTGCTACACCAATTGATTTTACACCTTCAGGAATGGTTACAGATTCAATATTACAATCATGAAATGCAAATGCGCCTATAGTTTCTACACTTTCAGAAATTGTTAATGATGTAAGTTTAAAACATCCATCAAAAGCAGCAGAACCGATTGATTTTAAGCCTTCAGACAGATTAACTTTTGAAAAAGACCAGCACCAAGCAAATGCATTTTCTTCAATAATTTCAACACCTGAAGGAATGTTTATTTCTCCTTCACAAGAACTGTTAATATAAGATAAATTAAGGCATTCACTAAATGCCTTATCACCTATTCTGTTTACAGAATCCGGAATATAAACTTCAAATAAATCCTCACAGCCTCTAAATGCCGAATCACCGATACTTGTTACACCATGAGGAATTGTTACATTATTAAGGCCAAAGCAATAAAAAAACGCATAATTGCCAATGCTTGTTACACCACTACCTATTACAATGTTTTTAATTTCGGGAAACAAGTATTCTCCCCAAGGAGAATCGTCATAATAATTGTACATATCCCCTGTACCGCTGATGGTAAGGGTTCCTGTTGACTCATCAAAGCTCCATGTCAAATTTTCACCACAAGTGCCGCTTGTTGCTGCTTCGGCTTTAGGTACCAAGCCATCAAAGAAATCCGATACAGAATCGGCGAGTTTCTTAAATCCGCCGAAATCGGGGCGTTCGAGGTCGAGAAGTCCCGTAAGCGGTGCGGAGCAGAACATTATCGCCGCCGCAAGGATGATTGACAAGGATTTTTTGAATGTGCGTTTCATAGTTTTCCTCCTCTTTTGTGTGCTGATTTTATAGTAACATATAAAAAGTTCCTATTCAACAATAAATTTTAATAATCTATGGTTTTTTCATTTTTTATCGGTGTGCCACCGATACGGCGGGGTGAGGTCATCCCGCCTTGCAGATTAAATCATAAGACTCTATCATCCCCTACATAACAATAATAATTCGGGTAGGTTTGGTGGTCTCCCCTGCAATTTGAAGCGTAAACCTTGTTCTGTCAGAAAATCAACGGTGCAATTTTGCAACCGCCGTTCAATATAAAAGCCTTGACATTCTGCAATTAATATGGTATCATCCTATTGAGCAATTTTCAATAAACAAATTTGTTTATTGAAAAAATCAATACGAGTAAATGAATTTGTTGCGAAGATTTTGTCCGTCACCGTAAGTTTGCAACAGATTAACATAAATTTTACACATATATTATATAATCATTCCGGGAAAGGAGGAGCCTTATGTATATGCCCACCCCGTTCGGGGTTATGCTTAAACAGTCACGAGAAAATGCAAAGCTTTCTCAGGGTGAGCTTGCCGCTGAACTTCACAAAACGGCACAATATATCAGCAACATAGAAAAAGGCAAAAACAATTCTCCTCCCGACGACAATGACCTTCTTATTCTTATCAGAAAGCTCAGTCTTTCGGGCGAAGAAGCCGAAAAATTCAGGCTTCTTGCATATGCAGACAGAGGCATGCTTCCTCCCGAAATGTTCCGATATGTTCTTGACAGACCTGCACTTATCGGTTTAATCAACTATGCACTAAGCAACGGCGTGTCCGAGGAATACTGGAGCTCTGTGCTTCAAAATACCACTACCGAAAAAGGATGGATTCATAATGAGTAAAACACCTGATTACATTAAATATGCCGCTTCAATTGTTCCGAGCGAAAGACAGCTTAAGTGGCAGGAGCTTGAATTTTATGCATTCTTCCACTTCGGCATCAATACATATACAAACTCGGAATGGGGCAACGGAAACGAAGACCCCGAATTATTCAACCCCGAAAAACTCGACTGCCGTCAATGGGTCAAAATCTGTCAGCTTGCCGGCATGAAGGCGGTTATTCTGACCTGCAAACATCATGACGGTTTCTGTCTGTGGCCTTCGGCATACACCGACCACAGCGTTCGTTCAAGCAAGTGGCGTGACGGTAAAGGCGATGTTGTTGCGGAATGCGCAAAAGCGTGTAAAGAATTCGGACTCAAATTCGGTGTTTATCTTTCACCCTGGGACAGACACGAACCCACCTATGGTTCGGGCGAAGCATACAACCGTTATTTTATGAATCAGCTGCGCGAACTTCTCACGGGTTACGGCGATATTTTCTGCGTATGGTTTGACGGTGCGTGCGGTGAAGGTCCCAACGGCAAGGTTCAGCAATACGATTGGGAAAGCTATTACAAATTAATCCGCGAACTTCAGCCCGATGCAACAATCAACATCACGGGTCCCGATGTGCGTTGGTGCGGAAACGAAGCGGGTGTATGCCGTGCGAGCGAATGGAGCGTTGTGCCTTACTGGCATTCAAACCATGAAATTATTGCTGCACAGAGTCAGAAGGATGTTTCAAAGCCGCCTAAAAAAATAAATCCCACTGCCCTTGATCTTGGCAGCAGGAAGGCTATCAAAAAATGCAATAAACTTATATGGTATCCGGCAGAGGTTGACGTTTCACTCAGAAAAGGCTGGTTCTATCATCCCGAAGAAGATTATTCCGTAAAGCCTCTTTCAAAGCTTATGGAAATCTATTATAATTCCGTCGGTTCAAATGCGAACTTTCTTCTGAACATTTCCCCGACTCCCGAAGGTAAAATCCATGAAAAGGATATGGAGACTCTTCTTTCGATGGGTGCACAGCTTGAAATAGATTTCAACGAAA
The DNA here is from genome assembly GCA_045536515.1 of Acutalibacteraceae bacterium. Lineage (GTDB taxonomy): Bacteria > Bacillota > Clostridia > Oscillospirales > Acutalibacteraceae > CAG-177. Next base: position 3,068 of record JAZSNQ010000070.1, read on the forward strand.
ATCTTGCAGAGGGTTCTGTTGTAACTGATAACCGTCATCTTGACGAAAAGCATACAGGTCAGATGGCACTCAGCAATAACCCCGACGAATACTGGCATTCAGGCGATGAACCCGATGGTGCAGAGCTTATTCTTGACCTCGGTGATGAATACGATATTGACAAAATTGTTCTCGGTGAACACATCAGAACGGGTCAGCATATAGAAAAATTCACCCTTTACGCAATGGTAAAGGGCAAATGGAAAAAGTTTGGTGCAGGAACAACCGTAGGATACAAGAAAATCTGCCGTTTTGACGAAACGAGAGTAAGATATTTCAAGCTCGTTATAAACAAAGCAAGATGCTTTGCAACAATCTCAAAATTTGAGGCATATTAATCCCATGTTTTCCAGATTTCGGGGCAGTAGCCTACGGTTGCCTGCTTACCGTTTCTGACAAT
>JAZSNQ010000103.1:0-4382 GCA_045536515.1 Acutalibacteraceae bacterium
TATAACAAGAAACACCTACAGCCCCCAAGATTGGGGGCAATGTCATTAAGTTAAGAAAAACCGAATTTCACAATGTAGTGAGGTTCGGTTTTTTTGTAACTTTTTTCAAAAAAACACTTGACAAACAGAATAAAATGTGAGCCTTTTTGTTAACTTTCGTTAACAAAAAGGCCTTTGAAATTAGAGGTGTTTTCACCACTGATTTTAAGGGAGGTTTTTTCTATGTCAAATGAAATTTATTCTGTAAAAAGAAAACTTGATGATGCTATTTCTCAGCTTTGTGATACTTCTTGGATGTTTGTTAAAAATCCGAATACTGATTTTACAAGAAACCGTAAATTGCCATTCCGCAAAGTAGTTTCTTTTCTGCTTGCTATGGAAGGCGGCTCATTATCCAACGAATTATTGAAACATTTCGGCTGTTCTTCTGATATTGCTTCTGCATCCGCTTTCGTTCAACAACGGGATAAAATTAATTCTTTTGCTTTTCCCTCTTTGTTTGATTTGTTTGCAAAGAAAACAGATAAAAAAATTTTGTATAAGGGCTACCGTTTGTTTGCTGCAGATGGTTCTGACATTCATACTCCTACAAACCCTGATGATGTTAATTCATATTTCCCGGAATGCAACGGGCGATCTTCATACAATGTTCTTCATTTGGATGCTATGTATGATCTTCTTCAACACACATACATTGATGTCAATTTAGATGGATTAAGAACTTTTAACGAGAGAACTGCTCTTTGTTCAATGGTTGATCGTTCTTCTGTTTCTGCTGCTCTTCTTATCGCTGACAGAGGTTATGAAGGTTACAATCTTATGGCTCATTGTCAAGAAAAGGGGTGGAAATTTCTTATCCGTATTCAAGATATTCTTAACTCAAGAGGGATTGCTGCAGGTCTTGATTTGCCTGATTCTGATGAGTTTGATTTAAGTTTATCTATTTCTTTAACAACAAAGCAAACTAAAGAAACTTTGTTGTTAGCTCGTAACAAAAATCAGTTTAAAATACTGAAAACTTCTCGACCTTTTGATTTTCTTCCTATGAAAAATCAAAAATTTAATCCCGCTGTATTTTTTGATATCCACTTTAGGATCGTCCGTTTCAGGATTGCTGATAATTCTTATGAAACTGTTGTTACCAACCTTGATTCTGTTGATTTTCCACCGTTTGAATTAAAAAAACTTTACAATATGCGTTGGGGTATTGAAACTTCTTTCCGTGAATTAAAATATACTGTCGGATTAGTCAATTTTCATTCAAAAAAAGTGGAGTACATTTACCAGGAAGTGTTCTCCAGACTAATTATGTACAATTTTTCGAAATTGGTTACCTCGCACGTAATCATTCAAAAAACCGACTCGAAATATGCTTACAAAGCAAACTTTTCTGTCGCTGTACATATCTGCAGACAACTTTTCCTTGGCAATGTGTCTCCACCCGATGTTGAAGCTATCATCCAAAGACACATTTCTCCTATTCGCCCCGGAAGAGCATGTCCTCGTAACATGTCAAGTAAACACTCTGTTAGCTTCAATTACAGAATAGCATAATTATTCTGTTCTTAAAAGCTTTTTTTTGACGGATTTTTTAATCCGTTCTTTTGTCATGCCTATTTTTAGCAAAAAAGCACCCGAATACAGCCTTGGAACTGTTTCAGATGCTCTTCTTTTTTTGTTTTTTCAGATCATGTCATTAACTTAATGACATTGCCGTAAACTCACGGCGGGTAAAGTTTTTATAATTACTTTGTTTGCATATTATCCGTAAAGTGCGGTATTCATCCAGTTTTCAAAATCTTCTGCAATGTTCATAAAATCAGAGGTGAAATAAAAACCGTCTGCAAGCATCATTGAAGGAACTATTGACTGAATATCTCTCATTGCATTATAAAGCTCAGTTTCGCTTCCGTATATAACGGGCAGAACTGCTTTATCTCTCATGTCGTAGTCTTCAATAAAAGTCCACAGTGCCATAGGCATTGTTTTGTTCCATGCGGGGAAGCATAAGAATACGATATCGTATTCGCTCATACTTTGCGGAGCGTTTTTAAGTGCAGGTCGTACATTGTTGTTATACTCTTCTGCTGCCTTTTTAATAAGTTCGGCTTCATCTTCGGGGTATTCCCCCACAGTTTCTATTTTATAAAGACCGCCTTCGGTAATTTCGCTTATGTATGTTGCTGCGCCTTCAACAGGATCACCGTGAGAAAAATATACCGTAAGCACTTTTGCCGGATCAAGCTCATCAAGCTCAAGACTTGCAACCGTGGTTATTTCTGCCGGAAGGGTCGTTTCTTCTGCAGGTGAAACGGTTGTTTCTTCATTTTTTGCGCTATTACACGAACACATAAATATAAAGACCGTACAGCAGAAAAACGCTGTTAATTTTTTCATTTTATTTACACTCTCTTTCTGAAATATACTTTTTTAGCATTAAACACCAGTCTGTCTGTATTATATCAAAACCGCGGTCGATAAGCCAACCCCAGCCCCTATCGGCTTCACCCTGAACGGCAACATCATCGGTGTGGCCTGCACTGAGTACAGCCCTATAGTTATAAACGATGGAATTTGCCCAGACTATCATATTTTTTGAGTGCATATAGTTTATGTATTCTTCTGAACACACTTTTTGCTGTTCTGTTGTGAACAGTACTTCAGCACCGATGCAGTTTACGCCTTTTGAAATAAGTTCATCTGTTATATTGTCCTCTTTTGAAACAATGGGCATAAACATAAAATCAGAAGCATATTCAGCTACTTGCTTAAGATATTTTTCTTTTGTATCTGTTTTTACGATAACCTGCTTTTCAACACCTGTTTTTCTGATAATTTCCGAAATGCCCGGTATATCAATCCAGAATTTATCTATGTTAATATAGCATTTGCCTTGAAGAAATGTAAGTATTTCTTCAAGGGTGTTTATTTTGCAAACCGTGGAGGTGTTATCCTGATTAACAAAACGCAGTCTTTTTATTGTTTTAGATGAAAGATTTGATAAAAGCACGGCAAAATTAAGATGTGCTTTTTCCATGCCGGGATGAAAAACATAAAATTTTCCGTCACTGCTTTTTGATACGTCAAGTTCTATTATGTCGGCACCCTGCTGGAGTGCAGCCTTGAATGCGGCAAGTGTGTTGCATGGAATATTTGCCCCCGAAACACCTCTGTGTGCGCATACAAGAGGTCTTTCACGGGTATTTTCAAATAAGCTTTTATTGAAATCGAGCATATTATTCTCCTTGTGTATGTAGATTAAATATATAAGTATAATATCCTATTTTCAATAAATAATCAATATTAAAAGTTTAACCCGTTTTTCTGAGATTACGCTTTGCCCTTTCTTCTCTTTCCTTTTCTTCTTTTTCTTCCTTTAGCTTATATTTTGAATAAAGATTTGATGCAAGCGGACACTTGCCGCCGTCTATACGGAAACAATGGTTTTTTATATGCTCCGTTTTCATTTTTATTTCGGGAAATTTTGTTGTCATACAAGTGCCGTCAACAAAACCCTCACAGCATAAAATATTGTTTTTTTCCGTAATAAAAAACGGACATTGGATTCTTGCCTGAATTGAAATATTCATTTTTTACCTCCCGTAAACTGTAATGTCCTATTTAATGTACAACCGCAGTGTTATACTGTATTCAGGAACTGTTTTTATTGTAACCGATATAAAATTTTATTTCTCCCTCAAATAAGTGATTTTTAAAAAAATATTTGACAATTACAGAAATCAGTATTATAATGTGTCTTGATAGTATAAATTGTACAGAAAACTGTATTACATAATCATAATAGTACAGAATTCTGTATTTGTCAATATTTTTTTTCGGTGTGTGGAAATTAGGGGAAATGATATGGATACTTATTCAATAATAAAACAGCTTTGTGACGAAAAAGGTATAAAACTGTCGGTACTGGCTTCGGGTATCGGTATAAGAAGCTCAGTTTTTACCGAGCTTAAAAAAGGCAGAACCAAAAAACTATCGGTGGCAACTCTTGAAAAAATAGCAGCATATTTTGAAGTGCCCATAAGTTTACTGACTTGTGAAAGTAACGAGGTGGAAAATATGCAGAATGAGCTTTTCAGAAAAAGAAAGCTCCTCTTCGACCTTTCCGCAAAGGCAAGTGAAGAAGACCTTGATAAACTAATAAAAATCGTCGATGCGTTAACAGAAGAATAAATCATAATTTATCGGGGCGTTTGCCCGATAAATTATGATAATGAAATTCACACCTTTGGTGTGAGTGAAATATTGCTTCGCAAATGTTTCGGGACCTGCGGTCGGCATTTTATAAGTGCAGAATACAAAAGTGCAGAACGCAGAACGAAAACACATAAGGTTTCAGCAATGCACCGCAGGTGCGAGCAACA
>JAZSNQ010000186.1:0-9600 GCA_045536515.1 Acutalibacteraceae bacterium
ATACATAATTTAAAATATTATATGGGGTTGTCACAAAAGTTTTTATCTTTTGCGACAGCCCTATTTTTAAGAAATAAAAAAACTTGAAGATTTTTCACGCATGTGTTATACTTCAATAAAAACATGGAGGTTAAATCATGAAGAAAAAGTTTTTGAAAATTATTTCAACCGTTCTTTGCATTATTCTTATCTTTTCAAGTGTATCTGCAGGCTCTTTTGCTGCTCAGGAGCAAAGTGTCAGCACAACACAGAATGAAACTGCGGAAGACACCGTTATGAAAGGTCTTTACAATACACTTAATATTATTGTTGAAGGTCTTGTGAAATCAATTTGCGGAATTTATGTTAATCCAAAAGACTGGAAGAGCATTGATGATTATAATTCCGATGAAATAGGTTTTATGCACGGCAGAGAAACATATCAGACGTCGGCGGACGAAAACAGTGTGTGGAAGCTCGGGTATTCCAAAAAGAGCATTGTTCCTGATGATATTGATAGCGGAAAGTATAATCTCGGAAGAGATTTGCTTAATAAATTTGCGGAAGGCGTTTATGATGACCAGTGTATCCGTGTTGCTGTTATTGACGATAACAGCGGTGAGGGAGCAGTTGTTCTTGGCGCGATTGATGCACTCGGCGTTACGTCAACCGATATACGTACAATCCGTAAAGCTGTAATTGAATACTGCAAATCTCAGGGAATAGAGGTTGCAAGCATTAATATTAGTGCAACTCATGCACATTCTGCACTTGACACTCAAGGCGTCAGCACAGAGTTTTTCAGAAAGCTTTTCGGTTCTTTCTGGTGCAATCTGATTGGTTATGACGGTACATTGGCTGGTCTTGAGACAGCAGAAAAATTCAAGCAGCATTTTATAAATGTTTCTGTTGAAGCTATAAAAGAAGCTTTCGGAAAAATGGAAGAAGGCAAATTATATTTCTCATCAATTGATATGAGCGAATACTTCAAGGATAAACGAGAACTCATTTCTAAAGAAGACCTCCCCGAAACTGCAAGCTTTAAATTTGTTCCTCATTCCGGTAATCCTGCAACATATATCAGCGATATAACCTGTCATGCTACATCTTTCAGTGCAAGCAACGGTCTTGTCGGTTCTGATTATATCTATTATGCAGATGAATATATCAAAAACACAGACGGCGGTAATTTTATCATGATACCCGGTGCTGTAGGTCAGGTTTCACGCGATATAGAAGTAGACACAACCGGCATGACTGAATATGAAGAAAAAGGTGCAAGCGCAAGAACACTCGGAAAACTTGTCGGCACAAAAATCGTTGAAGCTGATTATTCAACTGAACTTACACCTGTTATTAATGTTAAACACAGAGAACTCTTTATTGTGCCCGAAAACAGCATTCTTACTCTTGCCTGTGAGATCGGTCTTGTAAATAATAAAATCTTTTATGACGGAATCCTTATTAAAGAATATTGCATGGCAACCGAAATGGGTTATCTTGAATTCGGCAATGAAATTGCACTTGCCCTTTTCCCCGGTGAGCTTTATCCCGAAGTTTTCTGGGATGATGAAATTACGGGCGGAGCAAACTGGGACGGTACAGAATGGCCTTATGATAATCTTTCGACAGCGGTTGACGGAGTTACAACTTATCCTGTTAGCCTTACAAATGATGCTATAGGATACGTTCTCACCGACAATAATTTCGCATTTATGGGTCATATTATCGGCGATGGTATTGCAGACGAAACCTTATCGGTAGGCAAACATATCGGCTCATATCTTGTAACCGAGTACCTTGCCCTTATTGATTCTCTTTGATAAAAAAACAAATCAGCTCTCGGTTCATTGCGAACCGGGAGCTGATTTTTATTTTGTACGAAGTCCTTTAGGATAATGATTTTTGGCTCTGCTGTTTACCACTTTAACTCCTCCAACGGAGCAACCGTCAACCGTAACAACTGCCCATCCGTTAGGACAATCGGTTTCAAACTCTTCGCCGTGAAGAAATTTTTTGATTTCTTCCGAGTTGGCTGAAAGATTGATTTTTCTTTTAAAATTTATACCCATCGCCATAAAAAACTGATGGTGGGGGAGAATATAGTTCTTTTTAATCTCTCCGATTGTAATTCCGCAGCAAAAAGCAGCACCTTTGGGAACATCAAAATCGGGCGTAAAATAAACAGGATTGCCGTTGTATGTCAAAACATGAGATTTGTCATATTCAACAAGTGTGTCATCCAAAAATTCTTCAACAATTCTGTCAATTTTACATTCGGATTTTTTTGCGTTTTCAGATTCGTCTGAAGAACCGAGCTTATTATGGAGCACTGCCATAAACTGACCTTCACCCTTGCTTATATGCGGATAGAAACGTCTTGCAAAACTAATATTTTTACACTCACAGCCTTCATATTTTATGCCGTTAACAGTATGCTTTATGATTCTTTCGTTTACGGGAACAAGTTCGAATTCAGGATGATTCGCAATGAATTTATCAACCGTCATTTCATTCTCTTCTATTGAAAAAGTGCAGGTTGCATAAATAATATATCCGCCGTTTTTAACAAGCATGGCTGCATTTTCAAGAATTTCTGACTGTCTTTCAGAACACATTGTAACATTTTCAGAACTCCATTCATCAATGGCAACTTCTTCTTTTCTGAACATTCCTTCACCGGAACAAGGTGCATCGCACATGACAAGATCAAATTTTTTCGGAAAAGTATTGGCAAGTTTCCGTGTGTCCATACACGTTGTAACGCAGTTCCGAAGTCCGAGACGTTCTATATTACCGGTAAGAATTTTGCATCGGGAAGGTATAATTTCATTTGATACGAGAATTCCGTTTAAACCGAGCTTGTTTCGGAGCTGGGTACTTTTTCCTCCCGGTGCAGCACACATATCAACAATTTTCCAGTCAGGTTCAATATCAACACATTCTGCAGGTGCCATTGCAGCGGGTTCCTGAATATAAATCATACCTGCATGATGATAAGGATGATTGCCGATTTTATTATAATCAAAATAAAAACCGTTCTCAACATACGGAATATTATCGTTTGAAAAAATATTGATTTTTTTGAAATCTTCAAGAGTAATCTTATCTGTATTTACCCTGAACCCTCTAACAGGGGAATCTTTTAATGTATTGATATAATTATCAAATTCTTCTCCGAGAAGTTTTTGCATACGTTCGTAATATTCTATCGGTAATTCTTTCATTTGTTTTCTCCGTTTAAATTCATTTCAGCGTAAAGCATACACATTCCCACAGAAGTAATAGCTGCGGTTTCCGTTCTGAGGATTCTTTTCCCGAGCGAAATCGTCATGCCTCCGGCTTTAATCGCAGAATCTATTTCGTTAAGTTCAAAACCACCTTCGGGTCCTATAAGAATTCCGACAGACATACCTTCTTTAATTTTTGAAAGAACGTTTATTGTTGATTGCATATCATCTTTACATTCATACGGAACCATAAATATATCAAGCTCCGATGCCATTGAAAGAGCCTCTTTATAGCTCATAACATTATGCACCGCGGGAACAGATGTACGTTTGCTTTGTTTTGCAGCGCTTTCCGCAATAGCCTGCCATCTTTCGGCTTTGGTTTTCTTTTTCTTATCATCAAGTTTCACAACACATCGGTTCATTTCAACAGGTATTATGCCTTCAACGCCGAGTTCAACCGATTTTTGAATTATAAGCTCAAGTTTATCACTTTTGGGTAATCCCTGAAAAAGATAAATCTTTACAGGAAGATTTGTATCACGGAAACTTTCTTCAATTATTTCGACAATAACACTCTCGCAATCAAAATTCTCAATTCGGCACAAATTGCTTACATTATTTTCGCTGACAAGTATTTCATCGCCGATTCTCATTCTGAGGACATTTTTAATATGATTATAATCAGCACCGCTTATAATATAGCTGTTATTATGTCTGTTACCTTCTTCAATAAAAAAATTAAACATTAAACCACCATCTTTCTATCGGTATTATAACAGAGATATTTTATATTGACAATATTAAAAAAATTAAATCTCTTGATGAAAGAGGAATAATGTGGTAAAATAAATAAAAAGTATGAATTTCGGATGAATTGGTTATAAAGAGTTTTACTTTCCTGAAATTTATTGCAGTAATACTGTTTGTATTCCTTTTTATCGGGGAATATACATTTTTCGGATTTAAAACCGTTCTTGAAAAAGCATTCAAAGGATTTTTCCAAAAAGCTTTTACTTGTATTTATCACGGATTTTCAAGAAGTGTTACAGGCAGACAGATTTCATATCCTGATAAATTAATAATGGAGGTATAACAAATGATACATAAAGTTAACATACGGATATTTTCCTTGTTTTTAGCTTTTTTGATTTTATTTAATTCGCCCGTAATGTCTTATGCAACAGCAGGGAAATATTCAAAAGAAGCAACAGAAGAAACAAGAATTGAATTTTGTGATAAAATTGTCGAAACGGCAAAATCAGAAATAGGTTTTTATGAATGTACAACAAACAAATATACTGATTGGTATTACGGAAGACCAACTGATGCATCCTGGTGCTGTATTTTTGTATCATGGTGCGCAGCTCAGGTCGGAGTAATAGATTCGGCAATACCTCAAAGATCCTCATGCGAATCAATGAGAACATGGTTTAAACTTCGCAATCAATACTATCCTATTGAAAGTTATTATATACCTCAGAAAGGTGATATTGTTTTTTATAATATAGATGTTGACGGCACAGATAATATTCATCATGTTGAAATAATCACAGAAGACGGCTATATACTTCATAATGACACCATGTGTGTAAAATCCATTGGCGGAAACACGTCAAATCAGGATTACCACGGTAATCAGTATGTTATGGAAAAATACAGACCTGCCGACGGACCTAAAGCTCAGATAGTCGGATTCTGTCATCCTTCATATGAAAAAGGGGACAGTCTTATCGGAAAAATCAATGCATTTTCAGAGGAAATCCGTAACAATGACATGAAATACATACATTCAAAGTATATTTCATTAATCATCAGACTTGAAGATTTTTGGTATGATATATTCCGTGTTTTCTATGAATCAAAACTTTTTTAAGATTTTCACAGTGCTCTCGGATAAAACTTCGGGGGTGCTGTAATTTTATACTTGAAAATTATACATATCATTGCTATAATAGATATAATTATAAAATAAAATGGAGGAAGTATGGCAGGAAAACTTATCGTTATTGAAGGACTTGACGGAAGCGGAAAATCCACCCAGGAAGAATTACTCAAAAAAAGACTTTCAGATATCGGTCTTAATGTTAATTTTATAAAGCTTCCCAACTATGATGACCCTGCATGTGAACTTGTAAAAATGTATCTTGCAGGAAGATTCGGCAAAAAACCCGGCGATGTTAATGCATACGCAGCATCAGCCTTCTTTGCTGTTGACAGATATGTAAGTTATAACTGCTATTGGAAAGAAAAATATCTGAACAATGAGATTTTTCTTGCTGACAGATACACAACCTCCAATGCATACCATCAACTGACCAAAACCGATCGCACGGAATGGGATTCATATCTTGAATGGCTTGAAGATTTTGAATATAACAAAATGGGCATTCCCAAGCCCAACGCCGTAATATATCTCGATATGCCCATTGAAGTTTCACAAAAACTGATGACAGGTCGGTATAAAGGTGATGAATCAAAAAAAGATATTCATGAAAAAGATGTAGAATATCTCAATAATTGCCGTATTGCCGCCGAATATGCCTGTGAAAAACTTGGTTGGATACGAATAAACTGCAGTGAAAACGGAGAACCTTTATCTGTAGAAGTTATTTCAGATGCAGTTTTCAAAGCTGTTTCGGATTCAATAGGAATTTAATTATGTTAAGATTATCAAAACCCGAAGATATTGATAATATTATTTCCGTTTGGAATGAATCGTTCGGTGACAGCGAAAAAGACATAAAATTATTTCTTGATGCACACTTTATTCCTGAAAATACTCTTGTGTATGAGTGTGACGGTATTGCAGTTTCTGTTTTGTTTTTAATTGACGGTGAAATGCACATTAACGGAATTGACTATTCTTCATATTATCTGTATGCGGCATGCACATTAAAAAAATACAGAGGCAGGGGATTAATGCAAGAGCTGCTTGATTTTGCACAAAAGATTTCTCTTGAACGTAGAAAATTCTTTATTGCACTAAAACCGGGGGAAGATTCATTATACGATTACTATTCAAAATTCGGATATAAACCTTTGTTCACAAAAAAAATTACAAAAATTACTTTTGAAAAGAAATCTGATATATTTTCCTCGTATGATAAAAACATTGATTTGAATTTATCGGATATAAGAAACAGTGCGTTTGATAACATCAACTATTTTAAATGGAACAAAAAATCCATAGAGTTCGCTTCTGAACATCATAAATATTATGGCGGAAAAGTATTTTGTTCACATAAAGGTTACTCTCTCTATATCTTTGATGATTCATCAATTCATATAAAGGAATCAACCTTCATATCTTTTTCGGATCTGATTGATTCGTTAAATCATATATGCAATAACCGATCGGAACAAAAAATAATAATTGAATCACCTTGTGATTTTAATTACGGTTCTTTGAACTCTGAAATTATAAATTCGGGTATGCTTCTTCCTGTATGTGAAGAAGCCGAAAAAATAATTACAACTTTAAATAATGCTTATCTCGCACTTACCCTTGATTGATTGGGAGGAATAATAAAATGCTTTATATGTTTTTGGCTGATGGATTCGAAGAAGTCGAAGCAATTGCTGCCCTTGATGTTATCAGAAGAGCAGGTCTGGAAATTAAAACCGTTGGTGTAAATTCCGATACAGTTAAAGGCTCTCACAATATCCCTGTCATTTGTGATACAACAGCTGACAAAATAAGTTTTGATGAAACTGTTGCAGGTATTATTCTTCCCGGCGGGATGCCCGGTACAACAAATCTGATGAATAATGATATTGTTAACAAGTTCATTGATTTATGCTATGAAAACAAAAAGCTTATCTGTGCAATCTGTGCAGCACCTATGATTCTCGGCAGAAAAGGTCTTCTTCACGGAAAAGAAGCAGTTTGTTTCCCCGGATTTGAAGATGAGCTCAAAGGTGCTGTTATATCCGAAAAATATATTTGTAATTCCGATAAAATAATTACTGCCAAAGGAATGGGCAGTGCGATAAAATTCGGACTTGAAATTGTTGCAGAATTAACCGATAAAAATACTGCCGATAAACTTATGGCAACACTTCAATATTCATAATGGATAAAAAAGAAACACGAGATTTTTATATTAAAATCAGAAAAAATATCAGCTCCAAAGAAAAAAATGAATTTGACCGTTTGATATTCACGCAATTTATAAATTCATCATTATTTAATGAATTCGATACATTTTTGATATATGTTTCGGTTAATAATGAAGTTGCAACAACCGACATAATCAATTATCTTCTTTATAATAATAAAAAAGTGGCTGTTCCGTATTGCATCGGCAAAGAAATGAATTTCTATTATATAAATTCACTTGCTGAACTGATTAACGGTAAATTTGACATACCGAGTGTTGATATTAACAAGTCTCAAAAATGTAATTTTTATTCCGATGCATTATGTATTGTTCCTGGTGTGTCATTTGATAATTACGGCAACAGACTCGGATACGGCGGAGGGTATTATGACAGATTCCTTTCCGAAAACAAGAACTGCACACTTGGTCTTTGCTACGAAAGATGCTTATCTGATTTGCTTCCGACAGATATCTATGATATAAAAATGGACTTTATTTTAACAGAAAAATGTATAAGGAACCATAAAGACAAGGAGGTTTCTACATATGGATAATGAAAACAAAAATAAATTTAAAGTTAATATTGAGGATGACGGATTTCTTAACCCTGCAGACCTTGATAATTTAATGCCTCCTCCCGTCACTCCTGCAAAAAAGAAGTTTGAAGTTCATATTGATGACAGCGAAACATCTTCTTTGGACTTTGATGACCAGCAGCCGAGGTATAACGGTGAAATTTATTTTTCAAACAGAAAGCCCGCAAAACCTCAGCCTCAGGCAACATCTGTTCAAAAAAAATCCTCATCATCCAAAAATGCAAAACGTAAACGTTCCGCAAGTGCCGTTACAGCTGTTTTTTTTGTTGTTGTTGTGATTTTTTCAACGGCTTTTTCAGCGTTTGCAATTTCGTGTATCAACGATATTCTTGCATTCGGCAGAAGCAATGAAAAAGTTCAGGTTAACATTCCGAACGATGCAACTACAGATGAAATTATTGATATTCTCAGTGAAAATGATCTTGTTAAACAAAAAACATTCTGTAAAGTATTCTATAAAGGTTTCAATTATATAAAAAATATTAACAAAAAGAAAAAACCTTCCGAACCGGTTTACTACGGTGACATTTACTATGTTCAGAAAAATCTCGGTCTTGAAGGTTATCTTACCGAATTCAAACAGGAGGCTCAGACTGCTGATACAGTAACATTATTCTTCCCCGAAGGATGGTCGATTTATCAGATTTTCGATAAAATCGATGAGTTTGGTGTGTGCAGCAAAAGTGAACTTCTTGCATCAGTCAGCGGTGCACAGTTTGATTATGATTTTATTAAGGAAATAGGAGATGTTCCCAACAGAACGTTTACTCTTGAAGGATATATTTATCCCGATACCTATGAATTTTATGAAAAAAGCAACGCAAACAGCGTAATCAGAAAATTCCTCGACACTTCGGACAGCAAATGGACAGATGAATACGAAGAACAATGTCAGAAACTCGGTATGACCCGTGATGAAATTATGATTATCGCTTCAATAATACAGCGTGAGGCGGCAAACAAAACACAGATGGGGCTTGTTTCTTCGGTTATTCATAACAGACTCAGTCATTCAGTTTCGTGGCCTCTTCTCGGCTGTGACTCCACCAAAAATTATATTACAAGTTATGTTAAACCCAATGTATCTCCCGACAAAGCTGCAATTTATGAAAACTATTATGACACATACATTAGTCAGGGACTCCCTCCCGGACCTGTTTGCAACCCCGGTGATGATGCGATAAAAGCTGCTTTATTCCCTGAAGATACTAACTATTTCTATTTCCGCCATGATAAATACGGCGAAATTTATATGGCTAAAACACAGACTGAACATGACAGAAACGGCATTGAAGTTTTGAGAGTTAACAGCCGATAGGAGTAGACTTATATTTATGATCAAAATTCTAAAACCTGAATTACTTGCTCCTGCAGGTGATTTTGAAAGACTTGAAGCTGCGGTCGAATATGGTGCAGATGCAGTTTATCTCGGTTCTGATTGTTTCGGAATGCGTACTGCAGCTGCGAGTTTCGGCGGTGAAAACCTAAAAAAAGCTTGTGAATATGCACATTCCAAAGGTGTTAAGGTTTATCTTACATGCAATACCGTACCGAGAAACAACGAGCTTTCAATGCTTCCCGATTTTTTCAGATATGCCTCTGACAGCGGTGTTGATGCATTTATTATAACGGACATCGGCGTTATGGGAATGGCAAAAAAATTTGCGCCTGAAGTTGAAATTCATATTTCAA
>JAZSNQ010000082.1:0-8134 GCA_045536515.1 Acutalibacteraceae bacterium
ATTTGTTCAGGCGGGTGTAAGTGTGTTCAATCAGATTGAGCATTGGTCGCTGCCAAAATCGCTGCTTTGCCATTTCGGAATGCTTTATGCAGTCTATGTAATCTGCTACATTCTTAATTCATGGATACCCTTTGAATGGGGCGTTATAGGAATATTCACAGCAATATTTGTTGTGACATATTTCGTTATTTGGTTTACGGTATATTTTGTCGCAAAAGCAACAGGAAAGAAACTTAATGCAACGCTGAAATAACAGAAACGGACTGCATCATTTGATACAGTCCGTTAATTTATTCTGCAAAATTCATAAGTTCATTGCCCGTCATACGGTAGATTGTCCAGTCATCAAGAGGTTTTGCGCCGAGTGATAAATAAAAATCAATGCTTGGTCTGTTCCAGTCAAGACAGCACCATTCGAGTCTGCCGCAGCCTCTCTCAACGGTAATTTTTGCAAGCTCTTTCAAAAGCGCTTTGCCGTGACCTTTGCCTCTGTATTCGGGAATAACAAACAAATCTTCAAGATAGATTCCGGACCTTCCGAGAAAGGTTGAAAAATTATGAAAGAAAAGAGCGAATCCGACTTCTTTGCCGTTATCAAGTGCAAAAATTACCTCTGCTTTTTTCTTTTCAAATATCCATTCTTTTAATAATTCGGGGGTTGCAACAACCTCGTTTTCCATTTTTTCATATGTTGCAAGACCTTTGATAAATTCAAGAATCAAGTCTGTATCTTTTTCTGTTGCAAATCTTATGTTTTTCATTTGTTTTCTCCTATATATTATTGTAATTAATTATAACATATCCTTTTGCATTATCAACTTAATATTTTTCTTTTTTTCTTAATAAAATCTTAAAGATTTACCTGCTTTTTTATTAGAAATTATTTTGGTATAATATGGTTGTAATTAAGAAACAGAAAAACAGGGGGACAAAACAATGATTATTCTCAAATTTACGGCAATTACAGCACTTCTTGCAATGACAGTTGCAGTATGCATTCTTTCGGGAAAAACAAGCATTCTTGAAAACAATGCATAAAACATCAAGGGGAAAGATGATAGTGCAGAAATCCCGACAGCGGTAAAAGCTGTCGGGATGTTTTTTCTTAGGCTTTTTAAAATTGATGAAAGCGACTTTTTGGGCTTCCTCTGATGAGGAAGCTGTCGCATGGCGACTGAAGGAGAGATGATTTTGCGTTTGTTTGATTAATTACATGCTTTGTGCTTTTCTCTCCCTCCGTCTTTTGCTTCGCAAAATCCACCTCCCTCGTCAGAGGGAGGCAACAAGGCAATCAATTAAAAATCTGCTGAACCTGTTGTTCTGGGGAAGGGGAGAACGTCGCGGATATTTGAAATGCCCGTTAAATACATAACAAGTCTTTCAAATCCGAGACCGAAGCCGCTGTGCTTCACACCGCCGTAACGGCGAAGGTCGAGATACCAGTCATAGTCCTTGGGGTCAAGACCGAGTTCTTTGATTCTTGCTTCAAGAAGGTCAAGGCGTTCTTCTCTCTGACTGCCGCCGATGATTTCGCCGATGCCCATAACAAGGCAGTCACAGGCAGCAACGGTTTTTCCGTCGTCGTTGAGGCGCATATAGAATGCCTTGATTTCTTTGGGATAGTCCGTAACAAAAACAGGCTTTTTGAATATCTTTTCGGTAAGACAGCGTTCGTGTTCGGTCTGCAAATCGCAGCCCCATTTTACTTTATATTCAAACTCATCGTTGCGTTCTTCGAGAAGCTTTATAGCTTCCGTATAGGTTACTCTGCCGAAATCGGAATTTGCAACCGCAGTAAGTCTTTCAACAAGCTCTTTGTCAACGAATTTGTTGAGGAATTCAATTTCCTGCGGACAGTTCTCAAGTACATATTTTATAACATATTTAATCATTGCTTCCGCAACATCCATGTCATCGGAAAGCTCTGCAAAAGCCATTTCGGGTTCAATCATCCAGAATTCCGCCGCATGGCGCTGTGTATAGGATTTTTCGGCTCTGAAAGTCGGTCCGAAGGTATAAACCTTGCCGAACGCAAGAGCCATTGTTTCTGCCTGAAGCTGACCCGAAACGGTAAGATATGCAGGCTTCTGGAAGAAATCTTCGTTGTAATCAATTTCTCCGTTTTCGGTTTTGGGGAGATTCTCCATGTCAAGAGTTGTTACTCTGAACATCTCGCCTGCACCTTCGCAGTCGCTGCATGAGATAAGGGGAGTGTGTGCATAAACAAAGCCTTGGTCAATAAAGAATTTATGAATTGCATATGCCGCAACGGAGCGTATTCTGAAAGCCGCGCTGAAAAGATTGGTTCGCGGTCTGAGATGTGCAATTGTTCTCAGGAACTCAACCGAATGCCTTTTTTTCTGAAGGGGGTAATCGGGAGTTGAGGTTGCTTCGATTGTAATTTCTTCGGCATTGATTTCAAAAGGCTGATTTGCCTGCGGAGTGAGAAGAAGAGTGCCCGTAACCTTAACTGCCGCACCTACATTGAGCTTTGCAATATCCTTGTAGTTTTCAAGTTTTGATGCTTCAAAAACAATCTGAACGCTTTTGAAGCAGCTTCCGTCGTTGAGTTCGATGAATCCTATCGCCTTTGAATCACGCAGAGTTCTTATCCAGCCGTAAACCGTAATGGTTTTATCCGCATAGATTTCAGGCGACTCAAAAAGCTTTTTGATTTCAAGTCTTTCCATGGTATCTCCTTGATTATACTGTGAGTCTGTCAATATTTTTGTTGAGTATAACGGTACTGATTCCGTCAACATTTGTTATTTCTTCGATTTTTCTGAATGCACCGTTCTTTTCTCTGTAATCAATAATTGCCTGAGCCTTCTTTTCGCCCACGAGTTCAAGAGAAGAAAGCTCTTCTATACCGGCGGTGTTGATGTTGACTTTTCCGGTATTGTTTACGGTTGTGTAAACGGTTGTCTTAACCGGAATCGGCACAGCTTCAAGTTTGTTGTATTTCGGTGAGTCGAATACGGAATAAAGCAATGCGCATGAGGCAATTACAAGTGCGGCGGCAATCAGCAGCAATTCGTGCTTTTTATCGCTCATATCAGAAGTTGGTTCCGTTCCATCCCCAATGAGAGGTTTCTTCATATTTGATATAGATGTTTGCTCTGTCAATTCCGAGCTCTTCGTTTATTATTTCTGAAAGTGCAACCGTGAGTCTTTCATATGCTGCATCGGATGTGCTTCCGAAAAGGCTCACTTCAAGATAAGCATATTCTTCGCTGCAATCACCTTTGAAATACATATCAATGTTATCCTCAAATGCAAGCATGAGCCATGCTTCGGTTTTACCGGGAATGAGTGCAATAGCCTGTCCGAGCTTTGATTTGAGGTTTTCTTTGTTTTCGTCTGTGAGTGGCTTGCTGACTGTAGTTCTGATATAAGGCATGATTATTCCTCCGATTTAATTAGTTAACTCTTAAGAAGTTTCTTGCTTCAACAACAACGCCGAGCACCGAGAAATCGGTGTTGGTATAGTTTACGTATATTCTTGCACCTGTGTCATATTCCGTGCAGAAAATGCCGTCTTCAACCTCATAGTGGTCGGTGATTCTTGCATCGCGAAGGTCGTTGAGAGCTTCGTTTGCCTCGGTATAGAATTCGGCGGCGGCGTTGATGGTGTTGTCATAGTAGAAACGGTCGTCTTCCGTTTTGTTGATAACGGGTTCGTAGTTCCATTCAAAATGGGGACAAGCACCGTATTCTATATTTTTAAGAAGTGTCTCACGAAGATTGATTTCTGTGTTGATGGGTTCTCCTGCATAGTCTGTTATTCCGTGGAGAATAAGCTGAACAAACGGAACTGCCTGATATGCACCGCTTTGAGCGATGCTTGTTCCTATGGGAATGTTAATAACAGAGTCAACGTTTTTCAGCATATAGAAATTACCCTTGACAGCCATAACCGAATGTCCCGTTGAAAGGGGAGCGATTGCAGAGTTTATGGCATCTGCTGCTTCGTCACGGAGCATACCGTCGGATGAAAAGTCGGAATACAGAATTGAACCTGCATCGTTGAGGCAGTATCCCGAGAAGGAGTAGTATCTTGTGTCGCTGAGAACGGAACTTATAATGTTTTTCAGCTTTTTAAGACCTCTGAGCTGTCTTTCGCTTACGCTTTCTTCCATGAAATCAACAAGAGCATTTTCAGGAGTGTAAGAAGTGGTCAGTTTCTGCAGATTGGTTGCGGCAGAACCGGAAAATCCGCTTGAAGATGAAAGAAGATTCATATCAAGGAAAAGACTCATTTTCTGTGATGAAACATATTCATAAAGCTCGGCAAGCTTGTCTGTTCCTCCGAGACGGAGCATTACATCCGAAGAAACGATGTCTTTTGAATCAAGACCGCCGTCAAAAACACCGGCATATCTTATACTTATGTTGTTGATACCTTTGTTTTTCATTCTTGTGAGCATATCTTTGGCCTGCTCGAATGTGGTGAGATTTGAAAGGTAATCAACAGGACCGAAAGATTTTTTTGCACTGCCCGTAAGAGTCAGATAGAAAGGCATATACTCGCTAACATCAACGGTTCTCGTTGAAAGCACGGAGTTTCTGATAAGCTGTTCGCGGCAGGCAGATGCAAGACCCGCATAGGTTGCATTGCTTCCTGCAAGAAAACGGTAGCAAAGTGAAATTTCATTGACTGTTGCTGATTTGGAAATATAAATCGTATCATCACCAAAGCTTACAGGTGTGATGTTGAATGAAGGATAAACGGTATTGTATTCGTTGATTTTGGTTGCTTTTTTTGCATTGATTGATGCAACTGCATCTCCGCTTTGAATAAGGGAAACAAACGCAGTATCGCCGTGCTTCATTCCGAATGCGGGAACAGTTGCACCATGTCTGATTTCTTCCGTCAGCGCAGATGCATCGCTTCCGTAAACGTCAAATGAAAGCGATTCAAAGGATTCATCATAAATGGAAGTTTTTATTATTGCACCGCAGCCATCGGGAACAAGAAGAAAATCGCCGTCACGGGTATCGTCATATGCTCCGAAGTAATTGAGAAGCTCAATGTCTTTGATACAGGCATCGGGATTTCCGGTAATGTTTGAATGTGAACAGGTAACGGTCATGCTGCCGTCTTTCAGAACAGCGGTCACGGCAATGTTGAATCCTATGTCGGTTTTCTCATAGGAGGATTTTGCGGCGGTTTCCGCATCGGCAAATATATCAAACAAAAATGTTATGCCGTTATCAACGGGAATGTATGATGCTTTGCCGTAAGCAACGGAGTTATCCTGAGAATTAAGATAATAGATGTCTGAACCGCCTATTATTTTCAGCGAAACCATGCTTGCATCGGTTGAAAGTGTTTCGCCGTCAGCGGTTTTGTTCAGAAGGGGAAGGGTGCTGAATAGATGATTCTGCGTTGTTTCTTTAACCGCAAAGGAATTGCTTTCGGGGTCAACCAGAAGTTCTATGAACCCCGATTCGGCAGCCTTTACCGAGAAGCTTTCTTCGCTTTTTGAATAGTGAACCGAAGCATCATCTGAAAGGTTGGTTATGGTGTTTGTTGCACCGGTTTTGACCGTTTTTATGCCGCTTTCTTTTTGATTGGAACATGAAGAAAAGCAGCCTGCAACCAGACAGATACACATGATGAGCGAAACAAGTTTTATTATAATTTTTGAATTACTGTTTTTTATCATAATATCCGGAATCCTTTGAAACTTCAAAAGTGAAAATTACGCCGTTTGAAACATTTTTAACACCGTATTTGCAGGCATGATTTGTCATTATGCTCTTTACGATTGACAAACCGAGACCAAAACGGTTTTCGCTTCTTCCGTGTGCTTTGTCTGCTCTGTAGAAGCTGTCCCAAAGTTCGGGAAGATCGTTCTCCGCAATGTTTTCTCCCGTGTTGAAAATGCTGATTTCGATAAATCCGTCATACTCTCTTGCGCTTACGGTGATTACTTTATTACCCGAGCAATGAGAAACGGCGTTTGTGATATAATTCTTTAAAACGATTTCGATTTTATCCTCCTGAGCATAGCACATAAGTTTTTCGGGCACTTCGTTACAAACCGAGATGTTATTTTGCTCAAAAAGAATAGAGAGGTGACTGAGAAGGGATTGGATTTTTGCGCCGAGATTGAAATAGTCGGGCGTAAACGGCTGTGCACCGCTTTCAAGTTTTGAAAGCTCAAGAAGTTCAACAACGAGAGAATTCATTTTCCGGCTTTCATCATTGATTATCTGACAGTATTCCTTGATAACTTCGGGATCGTCGCTTATTCCCTCGCAAAGTCCCTCTGCATATCCCGAAATGATTGCTATGGGAGTTTTGAGTTCGTGAGAAACATTGTTTATGAAGGATTTTCTTGCATTGTCAAGCTGATGCCGTTTTTCAATATCTTTTTCAAGACGGCTGTTTTTATCCTTGAGGTCCATGAGTGTTGCATCAAGCGTTGTTGACAGTGTGTTGATGCTTGAACCGAGTTCGCCGATTTCGTCTTTGCCGTAGTTGTCGCATTTGCGTTCAAAATTCAGTGCTGCCATATCTTTTGTGATATCATTCATCTCAACAAGCGGTCTGGTGAATTTTGCAACAAGAAGATAGAAAAACAGTGACATGACAAGTATCATCAGAAAGCTTAAGAACGAATAAACATTGCCCGAAACTTCAACGATGTTTTCTACGTCTGCCACTTCGGAATAAACATAGAGAGTTTCACCCGTGACAGCTGGACAGTTGTAAACAAAATATTCCGTGTTTGAAATAGCCTGTTTCATTATGCCGAAATTGTTGCTTTTTATAGCGTATTTGCGGTCATCAACGGGTTTAAGAGACGAAAAAAGCGAATTTGCTCCCCCTGATGAAAAATGTTCGCTTCCGTAAACCGTTGAACCGTTTTCGGAAGTGTAGGAAACGGAACCGTCGGGATAAATGAGTTCTATATCGATATTATAGTTTCCTGCGATTGAATAAAGGTCAAAAAAATAGGTTGCTGAACCGGGGTCACAGGCATTTATTTCCTCTGCAGCGGAGTTCATCGTGTTGTAGGTATGAAAAGAAAAAACTCTGAAAAGCAGAGGAACACTGAATATGGCAATAAGCGCCATGAACAGAACCAGAACAGCCGTTATCATTGCGAACAGCTTTATTCTTATTCGGCTGAGTCTGAACAGTGAGAATTTCCTTTTCAAGATTTGTCCACCTCAATTTTGTATCCGACACCGTAAACTGTTTTCAGGTGAGTGTCGCCCCATGTTCCGAGTTTTGTTCTCAGTCGTGCAACATGGGAATCAACGGTTCTCGGGTCTCCCACAAAATCAATGCCCCATATGCTGTCGAGAAGCTGCTCTCTCGAGAAGATTCTTCCTTGATTCTGTGCAAGCTTAACAAGAATGTTGTGTTCTTTTATGGTCAGTTCAACGGGAACAGCTCCGTTTGTAACTGTATGTGCGGGAATGTCGATAACAAGACCGTCAACGGATATTATTTCGCTCTGTTCGGAAACCGTAATGTTTGAACGTTTGAGAATTGCCTCAACTCTTTTCACAAGAACACCGGGACTGAACGGCTTTGTAACATAATCATCAGCACCGCTTTCAAACGACATGAGTTCATCGAATTCCTGGCTTCTTGCGGTAAGAACAAGAATGGGAACTGAGCTTGACTCTCTTATTTTTCTTGTAACTTCCCAGCCGTCGGCTTCCGGCATCATTATATCGCAGATAACAAGGTCGATGCTTCCGACCGAAAAGAATTTATCTATAGCTTCTCTGCCGTCAACGGCTTCAACTGTTTCATATCCTGCGTTTTTTAAAAAGTCACAGACGAGCCTTCTGATACGGGCTTCGTCATCGGCAACGAGAATGCGTTTCATGCGCTTCACCGCTTTCTGAAAATATATATAATATATTAACATACTTTATATATATAAATCAATAGCAAAATTTCACGCTGCCGTATTTGTAATTTTGCAATAATTTTCTCAACAAATGATTGATTAATTTGGAAAATATACAAATTTTCAGAAAAGTATTGTTTTAGAGAAATAAATTTAGTATAATACATGAGTATTTATCTTGGGTCAGATTGACCTTCTGAAAGGTGTGGTTAAATGCTCGGCAAATATGTCAGAGTAAGGGTTACAAACCCTATCCG
>JAZSNQ010000191.1:0-2090 GCA_045536515.1 Acutalibacteraceae bacterium
CGAATAAACCGTAGTCTGTCAAGCATTGAAAAGCTTGAAAAATATAAAGGAAATCTCCTGAATTGGTACAGCACATCAACCCTCGAAGCCCTTCCGCCTCGATTTGTTTCATCTGTTGACAGCGGAAATTTTCTTTGCTGCCTGACCGCAGTAAAAGAGGGGATAGGAGAATATATAAATGAATGTAAAGAGCTTGAAAACACGGTAAAAAGGCTTGAAAAGATTATAAATTCGACCGATTTGGGTATTATGTTCAACAGTCGGAGAAAATTGTTCTGCATAGGGATAAATCCCGACAGCAATGAAAAAACCGAAAGCTGTTATGACCTTTATATGAGTGAAATGAGGATGACTTCTTATTTTGCGGTTGCAAGGAAACTCGTTCCCAAAAATCATTGGACTGCACTTGACCGACCGATTGTCAGAAACGGCAGATATTCGGGGCTTGCTTCATGGACGGGAACGATGTTTGAATATTTTATGGCAGATATTTTTATCCCTGCAACCTGCGGAAGTATGACCGATGAAGCACTTCGGTTTTGTTTGCAGAGTCAGAGAAAAAAAGCGGGCAAAAATCCGTTCGGGATGTCGGAAAGTGCATTTTATGCTTTTGACGGCGAACTGAATTATCAATATAAAGCCCACGGTGTCCGGAAGCTCGCCTTCAGGCGCTATCCCGATAAAGAAAATGTTATTTCACCGTATTCATCTTTTCTGACTCTGAATATTGCGCCCCGGTTATCGCTGAAAAACCTTAAAAAGCTCGAAAAACTCGGAATGCTGGGTAAATACGGATTTTACGAAGCGCTTGATTACACCTCGCAAAAACAGTTTTCGGTTATAAATTCGTTCATGGTTCATCATGTCGGAATGAGTCTGCTGTCGGTTGATAATCTAATCAACGGGAACTGTATGCAGAAACGGTTCATGAATGATAAATTCATGAGGGGAGCAAAAACCATCCTTGATGAAAAACCGATTTCAGGTGAAGAAATTTTCAGGGATGTTGTCAGCGATAATGCCGTACCAACCTCAAGAGAAAGGCTTCGTGTCAGAAACGGTGCGTGGGTTAAAGCAAGTGAAAGCTCCGAAAAATATTCCGTATTTTCAAACGGACGGATGACGCTGTTTATAAATAATCGCGGAAAGATGACGGTAATGCTAGACGGTGAGGAAGCATGGAGCATCGGGCTATCGGGATTTTTTGAAAGCGGAAATGAAAAATATGATTTTTTCGGCAAAGACTCTGAAATGAGAATGTCGGATATTGTTGCAGAATTCAGAACAGACTATGAAAAAATCTGTCTGAACACTCAGATTTATATGCCCGAAAACCGTAACTGTGTTGCTGTTAAATATATGATTGAAAACAAAGACAAAAACAATGCGGTAATCGGAAGAATAAAAGTGAGGAATGTTGAGAATAAAAACGGCTGTTATGTTTCATGCGGATTTGTTGAAGCTGAAGCAAAAAGAAACGGAGATTTGCTTGAAGCGGAAATCGGAATACGGGCGGGAAAGAGCAAAGAAACGCTTTTTGTTTACGCAACGGAAATATCCGAAGATGATGCCTCCGACTTGTTTGAAACGATGAAAACGGAAAAAAGCATCCGAAGGAAAGCCAAAAATCCGTTTTCTGTCGATTCATTTGTGCGGGCGATGTCAGAAAAATATCTGCCTTTGCTGATAAATTATGAAGCAAAAGAAGACATGATAATAACAGAAGAAATCAATATAACAGGAGAATATCCTGTCATGACGGTCAGAATAAACAGTAAAAAGAGCCTTGATTCGGTAAGATTATTTATTCTGTTTAATAAAATCTTGCGGAATTGCGGCATAAAAAACACCCTGGTTATATGCAATAATGTTCCGAAAGACGAAAAAACCTCTTGTTTACAGACAATAGAAACCTTTCTGAATGAAGAAAGGTGCAGTCTGATGCTTGGAATCGGCGGAGGAATATATGTTTTTGACGAGGAAAATCCGCAAAATCCGGTCTGTGAGTATCTTTTTGAAAAAAGTCAGGTATCAGAAGAAATATAAAACATCATGAACCGACCCTGTGTTGTAAGTCGGAGGCCAAGCGG
>JAZSNQ010000282.1:0-15182 GCA_045536515.1 Acutalibacteraceae bacterium
CTACCCAATGCCAACGGTATCAAAGCTTTGTTATAACCGAAACACTGTAAATAATATAGTTATCACTCGGTTCAACGTAGAGATAATATCTGCCGGGTTCAACATAACATTCGGGATGTCGGTTGTCTTTGGTTATTACCGCATCGGGTTCTCTTGTGCCGGGTTCGGGAGGTTCTTCGCCCTCGGGAATCAGATAAACTTTAAGTACATCATCTTCCTGGAATGCATAACCCGATTCCGGCGCAGCATCATCTCCACCGTTTCTGCTTGTCATAATCTCAATGTTTTTCTCACCCTTAAGGCGTGAACAATCCTCGTTGACCATGAACACATATTCATCCGCGGTGTTTCCTTTTCCGCAATTCCAGCTTCTTGTTAATTTTCTATCTGCTTCTTCAATAACACCTTCGGTAATATAATTTTCGGTATCTGTCCACCATGAATGATATTCGTCGGTTTTCACCCACATCATTATACGGCGCAGACCGCAAACGGATTCATCGGGTCCGACCGCAGTAAAGAAAATAAACATCTGGTAGTCATCGGTAGAGGTAGTTATATGAAAACGAAAATCACAATGGATTCCGCCTCCGAACTCGGTGGCATCCTCAACATAGAGTATATCGCCTTTTATCGAATCAAAAAGCTTTTGGATGTCCTGCTCAACAGTCGGATGTTTTTCTTTCAGCTTGTTTGATGCAAGAGAAGCAAGAGCCTGCGCATCTTTTTCTTCAACGGCTTCTTCAATTGTATCGGTTGTTTCCACCCATGCGAATTTACTCGACTGAATAGTATAATAAATTTCTGCAATTGTTTCCGAATTGGGAAAAAAATTAAAAAGAAGGGTTATTATCGCCGTAAATGCGGCAATTATTTTTGTCAGAGTCATATTTTATCTCCTTATTCTTCACGCAAAGCGGGATTATATCCGAGCCAGCGGCTGCCGTCATGATAGAATCTGTGTTCGTCTTTGATTTCACACTTGTTTCCGTCAACTCTGATTTCAAGCTCCATTTTTTCATAAGGGGTATATCTTCCGGATCCGTCATTCATCGCCGCACGATACATACAGTCAATCTCAAATACCGAACCGCTTATTTCATCCGGAAGAAACAGATATGTGAATGTTTTTGCTCCGTCATTTTCGGTTTCACCGATTTTATAAGGCCCTGCCGACACCCATTCCGCACCCTCAACGGTTGTTTCTTCCGCGGGGGTATAGTCAAAGATTGCATATTCATCCGGCGACCAGAATTTTATTTTAAATTCAAGCGCAAAATAGTTGTGGTCAACACGGGCGTAATAGAGCAATTTTTCACCGTTTTCATTCTCAAAAACAACATCCATAACCATATCGGAATCAACATCTTCATGTTCTTCTTCAAAAATGCCGTTAAACATGGAAACACCTTTGAATGTAAAAATCTGCTTGTCGCCTTTGGTTTCCGTATCAACAAGATTGAAAAGAGGGTCGTCAACCCCATCATATTCCCAAACAATACCCTCGGATGGATTATAGGGAAGTTCAACCTTTGTTACGTTGTCACCGCTTATCGCACCTGCAATCGAACCGAAAAGCATAAGCAGCATCATAATCGGTGCTATAAAAAATATCGTTACCGAACCCATAAGTTCATCCGCCCTTTCGTTTTATTATATCCTTGATTTTAACATATCCGAGAAATGTTTACAATCAAATCCGCTTTACATTTACAGAAATTTCATAAAACCGAAGTGTAAAGTCAGGTTTACATATGATATAAAGTTTTTCTCTCCTTCAGTTCTACGGACAGCTTCCTCGTCAGAGGAAGCCCCAAAAGCAAGCAACACTAATACAAAAAGCTTATATCGGGTTTACACCAAATATAAGCTTTGTTTTTTATTTATTTAACGGGAACAAGCTTTTCCTTCCCGCCCATGTAGGGACGAAGTGCAACGGGAACATTTACGCTGCCGTCTTCGTTGAGGTTATTCTCAAGGAATGCGATGAGCATTCTGGGAGGTGCAACAACGGTATTGTTGAGGGTATGTGCAAAATACTTGCCATCTTTGCCGTTGACTCTGATTTTGAGTCTGCGAGCCTGTGCATCACCGAGATTTGAACATGAACCGACTTCAAAATATTTCTTCTGTCTTGGTGACCATGCCTCAACGTCAAATGACTTGACTTTAAGGTCTGCAAGGTCGCCTGAACAGCATTCGAGTGTTCTGACGGGAATATCAAGTGAACGGAAAAGGTCAACCGTATTCTGCCAAAGCTTTTCAAACCACATCATGCTGTCCTCGGGCTTACAAACAACAATCATTTCCTGCTTTTCAAACTGATGGATTCTGTAAACGCCCCTTTCTTCGATGCCGTGAGCACCCTTTTCCTTGCGGAAACAAGGTGAATAGCTGGTGAGGGTGTGGGGAAGAGTATCTTCGTTTACGATAGTATCAATATATTTAC
Organism: Acutalibacteraceae bacterium; assembly: GCA_045536515.1. Classification (GTDB taxonomy): domain Bacteria; phylum Bacillota; class Clostridia; order Oscillospirales; family Acutalibacteraceae; genus CAG-177. The sequence goes on from JAZSNQ010000282.1 coordinate 2,450, forward strand.
CGATCATTGAATGTTCGCTTGTGCCAATGAGATAGAGGTCTTCACCCTCAATTTTATACATCATGGCATCCATTTCGGCAAAGCTCATAACGCCCGTTACAACATTGCTTCTTATCATGAAAGGAGGAACGCAGTAGGTAAATCCTCTGTCAATCATGAAATCTCTTGCGTATGAGATGCAAGCGGAGTGAAGTCTTGCGATGTCGCCCTGAAGATAGTAGAATCCGTTACCTGCAACGTTTCTTGCGGCATCGAGGTCGATACCGTTGAAGCGTTCCATAATTTCGGTATGATAAGGAATTTCGAATTCGGGAACAACGGGTTCGCCGTATTTTGTAACCTCAACATTTTCGCTGTCATCCTTACCGATGGGTACACTGGGGTCGATGATATTGGGAATAACCATCATTATCTTTGTTGCCTTTTCGGCATATTCAGCTTCAAGCTTTTCGCATTCCGCAAGTCTTTCGGAGAATTCGGTTACCTTTGACTTTGCAGCCATGGCTTCCTCTTTTTTGCCCTGTGCCATGAGTGCGCCGATTTCCTTTGACACCTTGTTACGGTTTGCTCGGAGGCTGTCCGCTTCGGACTTGATTGCTCTTGACTGCGCATCAAGCTCGATTACTTCGTCAACGAGAGCAAGTTTATTATCCTGGAACTTCTTTTTAATATTTTCCTTTACGATATCGGGGTTTTCTCTGAGAAATCTGATATCAAGCATATTTTCAACTCCTAAATTTATTACATCTTTGAAATGATTTCGACTGCATCGGCTACGCATTTGTCGTCCGCAAGTTCAATTGCGCCCTTATCGACAAGCGCCGCTGTTTTGGGGTCAATGGGAATTCTTGCAAGAACGGGAACTCCGAGTTCCTTTGCGATTTCGTCAATCTTGCTTTCGCCGAAAATCTTATATTCCTTACCGCAATCGGGGCATACGAAGCCACTCATGTTTTCAACAAGACCGATAACGGGGATATTCATAAGCTTTGCCATGTTATAGGCTTTTTTAACAATCATAGTTACGAGGTCCTGAGGCGTTGTAACGATAACAATACCGTCAACGGGAAGATTCTGGAAAACGGTGAGTGATACGTCGCCTGTTCCGGGAGGCATATCCACAAACATATAGTCAACATCGCCCCATGCAACATCCTTCCAGAACTGCTGGATAACGCCCGAGATAACGGGGCCTCTCCACACTACGGGAGACTCTTCGTTTTCAAGAAGGAGGTTTACGGACATGATTTTTGTTCCGTTTTTGCTTTCTTCGGGAAGAAGACCGCTTTCGTCAGCCTTTGCTCTTGCGCTGATACCGAATGATTTGGGGATTGAAGGTCCTGTTATATCCGCATCAAGAACCGCACAGGCGTTTCCTCTTTTCTGCATAGCTGTTGCAAGAAGCGAGGTGACAAGCGATTTTCCAACGCCGCCCTTACCGCTTACAACACCGATAACCTTTCCGATATTGCTGAAAGGTCCGCAGGGTATTCTCATATCCTGCGCTTCTTTTCTTGAATCGCAATTACTTGCACAGCTTGCGCAATTTCCGCTGCATTCACTCATATTTATCTCTCCTATAAATTAATAATCAAATCAATTGCATATGCAACGCCGAAAATCAGCGGCATATGGGCAATATATATAACAAGTGCATTCCTCCCGAGAAACGAGAAAAAAGACAGTTTGTTTTCGTAACACCATTCGGGATATCCGTTTGCAATGAAGTGTTTTCCTGCAAAAACGCCTGCAAAAAAAATGAATATATCGGGGAATAAAGGAAAATAATCCGCCGAGAAAAAGTCGGAATTATATATTCCGAGAGGCACAAGGAAATTTGTTTCGTAAAGCTTTTCGGGCAGTTTAAAAGAAAAAAGACTGCCGTATTCAAGCACACCTTTACCTATTCCGCTTGTGAACGCATAAAGCACCGCACAAACAAGTATTCCCGTAAAAAGAGAAGTTTTTGAAACAAATTTCGATAACAGCACATATATCAGAACACAAACCGAAAGAAAGTGAAGAATTCCGAAATAAATTTCACATTCAACAAACCCCATTTTCGGCATGACAAACGCTGTTACAAAAGTCATTCCGACGGCAATTCCCAAAAGAATAAGCCCCCTTTTGAGGTTGCTCCCTGAAAGCGTGCAGGAAATTCCGCAGATAAAAATGAATATTCCCGCAAAAATCGGTTGAACAGGCAAAAAGAAATTGAAAAGCTTTGTTGCACCGTTTATACCGAAAGAAGAACCGAGAATATAAAACGCATGATAGAATATCATGCAGAAAACCGCAAAACCTCTTATTTCATCAAGAAGATGTATTCTGTTTTTTGCCTTTGAGATGCTTTTCATAAATTCACCTCATATTATTTTATCATAACAAATTAAAAATGCAAGCGTTTATTGACTTTATTATGGTTTTGTTTTAAAATATATTTATTATTTGCGGCAATAATTATTCTTTGGAGATAAAAATGATAGAAAAAATAAGAGAACTTTTATTTAAACTTTTTAAGAAAGAAAGCTTTATCGGCAAACTGATTGATAAATTCTTTACGAAGGAAATAGTATCATATGTGTTTTTCGGCGTGCTGACAACAATAGTTAATCTGGCAGTTTTTTATTTGACAAAGCAGCTTTTCGTTTTAATAGGCTGGAACGGTGTTTTCAATACAATCGTTCCCGAGGATTCAAAAATTGTTGAGCTGTTCAGCGGCGGAAGCGAATATCTTGATGCGAACCTCATTGCGTGGATTGCAGGAGTTATATTTGCATTTGTAACAAACAAGCTTTTTGTTTTTGAGTCAAAAAGCTGGAAACCGTCGGTTGCAGGTAAAGAATTCACGGGATTTGTAGGTGCGAGAGTTTTTTCTCTTGTTGTGGAAATGCTCGGAATGTTTGTTATGGTAACTCTCCTCACATGGAACGAGCTTGTTGCAAAGCTGATTGTCGGCGTTATTGTTATTATTCTTAACTATATTTTCAGCAAACTTCTGATATTCAAAAAGAAATAAGGTGCAAACATGAAAATTTCGGATATACTCAAGAACGACAGAATTTCGCTTTCGTTTGAGGTATTTCCTCCCAAAACGAGCGAAACTTACGAAAGCATAAAAAAATCCGCGCTTGAAATTGCAAAGCTCTCCCCTGATTTCATGAGCGTTACATACGGTGCAGGCGGCACAACGGGTTCATACACTCTTGACGTTTGCGAAAGCATTGTTAAAACGGGTGTCACTCCCATTGCGCACCTCACCTGCGTTTGTTCCGACAAAAACAAAATCAGAGAAACCCTCACCTCTTTCAAAGAAAAAGGCGTTGAAAACATCCTTGCACTCAGAGGTGACCTGCCTCAGGGTATGACGGAGAAAAGCCTTGATTTTACTCACGCAAGTGACCTTGTTGAAGAAATAAAGAGCTTCGGCGGATTCTGCATCGGCGGCGCTTGCTACCCCGAAACTCATCCCGAAAGCGAAAATTCAAAGCAGGATATCCTCAATCTGAAGAAGAAGGTTGATTCGGGATGCGAATTTCTCACAACACAGATGTTTTTTGATAATCATATACTCTTCAACTATCTTTACAAAATCAGAGAAGCAGGAATAACAGTTCCCGTTATTCCCGGTATAATGCCTGTCACAAATGCAGTGCAGATAAAAAGAATCTGCTCTCTTTCGGGAACAATTCTTCCCCGCAAATTCATAAGAATGGTTGACCGTTTCGGCAATAATCCCGCCGCAATGAAGCAGGCAGGTATCGCTTATGCAACCGAGCAGATTGTTGACCTTTATGCAAACGGCATCAAGGCGGTTCATGTTTATTCAATGAACAAACCCGACGTGGCAGAAAAAATACAGACAAATCTCAAGGATATAATCGGATGATTGAAACAATAAAATCAGCGGCAGCCGAGATAACAATTGACCCGAAGGAGGTTACCGTTTATCTCGGCTATTATTCCGCAAACGGAATTGAAGATAAAACAATAAACGAAGCGATTTCGGAATTTGAAAGCAATGCAGACTACAGGGTTTGCTTTGCGAAAGTACCCGTCACAATAACCGGAGATTCGGCAGACCTCGGATTCATGCAGGTTGAAAGCAAATCGCTTTGCAAAAATCTTGACGGATGCGATGAGGCTTACATTCTCGCGGCAACAACGGGGATAAGCTCGCAAAGACTGATTGAGAAAAACTCCGTTATTTCCCCGATAAAAGGAATCGTCACGGATTGCGTGGGTTCTGCGGCAATTGAAGCTTTCTGCGACAAAATCAATCTGTCACTCTCGGATAACCCTGATTTTCTTCGCCCGAGATTCAGTCCGGGTTACGGAGATTTGTGCATTGACTGCCAAATAAAAATTGTTGAGTTTCTGTGTGCAAACAAAAATATAGGATTAAGTCTTACCGAAAGTCTTATGATGATACCCAAAAAATCCGTTACTGCGATAATCGGTATCGGCAAAGAAAAGAATAAATGCAAGGGCAGCGGCTGTATGACCTGCAAATCCGAAAACTGCCCTTATAGGTGATATTATGAACATTCTTGAAAAAATCAGAAACGGAATAACTTACTGTGACGGAGGTGCAGGCACGCTTCTTCAGTCATGGGGTCTTGAGGCAGGCGAATATCCCGAAAGCTGGAATATTACAAAGCCCGATAAGATTATTGAAATGCACCGTCTTTATCTTGAAGCAGGTGCAGATATAATAACTTCCTGCACATTCGGTGCAAACCGTTTCAAATTTGATAACCTTGAAGAAATCATAACCGCAGCAATAAACAACGCCAAAAAAGCCTGCGAAGGCTATGATGCATATGTTGCTCTCGATATCGGTCCTCTCGGAAAGATGCTTGAGCCTCTCGGAGACCTGCCGTTTGAAACTGCGGTTGAGGTTTTCTCCGAAAGCATAAAAATCGGTGCAGGTGCAGGCGCAGACCTTGTTCTGATTGAAACAATGAACGACAGTCTTGAAGCAAAAGCGGCTGTTCTTGCTGCAAAAGAAAGCTGCAATCTCCCCGTTTTCGTCACCTGCGTTTATGACGAAACAAAGAAGCTGATGACGGGAGCAAATCCTGCCGCAATGATTGCAATGCTTGAGGGTCTCGGCGCAGATGCCATAGGCATGAACTGTTCACTCGGTCCGAAGCAGATGCTTGATATCGTTCCCGAATTTACAAAGCATTCGAGCACTCCCATTATAGTAAATCCCAATGCAGGTCTGCCCCGAAGCGAAAACGGCAAAACCGTTTATGATATTGATGCAGAGGAATTTTCGGATATTATGTGCGAAATCGTAAAGTCAGGTGCAACAATAATCGGCGGATGCTGCGGCACAACTCCCGAACACATCAGAAAAACAGTTGAGAAAACAAAAAAACTGCCCTTCAAGCTCCCTGAAAAGAAAAATCTGACCGTTGTTTCATCATACACTCATGCGGTTGAAATCGGAAATAAACCCGTTATCATCGGCGAAAGAATCAATCCCACGGGCAAAAAGCGTTTCAAGGAAGCTCTCCGTGAAAACGATATAAATTATATCCTCAATGAAGGTATTGCACAGAACAAAAAAGGCGTTTCAATTCTTGATGTCAACGTAGGTCTGCCCGAAATTGACGAAGCGGAAATGATGGTAAACGTTATCCGCGCTTTGCAGAGCGTTATCGACCTTCCCTTGCAGATTGATACGGTTGACCCCGTTGCAATGGAAAAAGCACTCCGCATTTATAACGGCAAGGCTCTCATGAATTCCGTAAGCGGCAAAGAAGAAAGCATGAAAGCTGTATTTCCGCTTGTAAAAAAATACGGCGGTGCTGTTATTGCGGTCACTCTTGACGAAAACGGCATTCCCGAAACCGCAGAGGGAAGAGTTGAGATTGCAAAAAAAATAATTGCCCGTGCCTCGGAATACGGCATAGGCAAAAACGATATTATTGTTGACCCCCTTGCCATGGCGGTTTCAAGCGATTCAAAAAGTGCAATCGTTACTCTTGAAGCGGTTAAGAATCTTCACGGCATGGGCATAAAAACAAGCCTCGGTGTTTCAAATATTTCGTTCGGTCTGCCGTCAAGAGCAGATGTCAACGCTGTTTTTTACACAATGGCGATGCACAACGGACTTGACTGCGCTATCATCAATCCGTTTTCAACCGAAATGATGAAAGCATGGCATTGCTTCAATGCACTTACGGGCAAAGATGAAAACTGCACGGATTATATTGAATTTGCACAGTCACTTGAGCCTTCGGAGAAAAAGACTGAAACCAAATCCCCGACAAGTCTTGACGGATGTATCATCAGCGGTCTGAAGGAGCAGGCAGGCGCAGTTGCGACAGAGCTTATCAAAACAACTCCGCCCATGGAAATTATTAACTCAATAATTATTCCCGCACTCAATACGGTGGGCAAGGGCTTTGAAGAAAAGAAAGTTTATCTGCCCCAGCTCCTTATGAGTGCGCAGGCGGCAAAAGAAGCCTTTGAAGCAATAAAAACCGCTATCCCCTCGGGCGAAAACAAAAAAGGAAAGGTTGTTATCGCAACCGTAAAAGGCGATATCCACGATATCGGCAAAAATATAGTCAGGGTTCTTCTCGAAAACTACGGCTATGAGGTCATTGACCTCGGAAAAGACGTTTCTCCCGAAAAAATCGTTGACACAGTCAAATCAAGCGGTGCAAAGCTTGTCGGTCTGAGTGCACTGATGACAACAACCGTTCCCGCAATGGAGGAAACGATCAAGCTTCTTCATAAAGAAGCACCCGATTGTAAAGTCATGGTCGGCGGTGCGGTTATGACGGAGGAATATGCCGCCATGATTGGTGCGGACAGCTACGGCACGGATGCCATGTCGGCAGTAAGATTTGCAGAAAAATTATTATAACAGCAAAGAGGTTGTTTCACAAACGAAACAACCTCTTTCTTATTAACTGAACAAATTTGCAAACAAACCTATAAATCTGACAAAAAGAGCAGAAACAAATTCAAATGCATTATCCGCATCGGCAACATCCGCATCAAAGCCTGCACTTACCTTTTCCGTTGACGGAGTGAAACGGACACAGTCAAATCCGATATCCGAATTATCTGACAACGAAGTAAACATAAACTCAATATTCACAACATTATCAAGTCTTTCATTTGTGTAACCGAAGCCGCACTCGTTGCCGAAAAGATGAACCCGGTTGAGATTAACGGTTATCTTGTGCCATGCACCGTCTGCAGGAATAACCTCACCCGAAAAAGCTGTATACCAAAAAACGGAATCCTTTGTGAATTTAACTCCTTCAAAAACAGCTTCGTTTTCGCCGTTGTTTTTCACATAAAAACTCATTTCGGAGTAATCGGAATAGTCGGTATCCGTATCAAAGAACGGCTCAACATTATTACCGTCCTGATATGTCACTATGGGACTTACCGAAAAGCTCTTATCTGTTGCTTTTATGTTCATGCCCTTTGTACCGCTAAAGGCATCATTTTCCGCAGCGGAAAGAACAACATTTTCACCTGTCCATGAGGAATAGAAATTTGAAAGTGCATCGGTTTCGGTATGCCAGATAAACTCATCCTCGCAGTCAACCCAGATTTTATCCTTATAAAAATGAGTATTATAATTCTTATCCGTAACAAAGGGGCTTACGGGCATTGCAAAACCGTTTTCATCGGTCGCATAAAGATTTGCGCGCTGATTGCTGACACAATAAGCATAGCTTGCCGAACAAGGTTCTGCAACATTTTCGCTCCATATTCTCACGGAGTTTTCTGCAATTATCTCGGCATTTGCCTGAACATATACGCCGTCTTTTCCGCAAAGAGCAAATCCGTAAACGGTATCACCTTTTGATTTTACACCGTTACCGATGTTATTGAACGAAACGTAAATACTGCCTTCTTTGATTTCGGCATTTTTCAAGGTTGGTGCGGTATATGTTTCATATTCTCCGTAAACAAGACCCATTGCGGCATAAGCCATTCTGTCCGAAATTTCTTCTTTGCTTTCGGGATGAATAAGACCTGCCTCGGGAATAAAGGTTACGGGAATATCATTAACGGAAACAACAGCTCTTGATTCGGGTCTTTGCTTCTGAATATCGGTGAATGCAATATTCATATCGGTGAGGTTATAGCCCTCATCCGAATAATAATAAGGTGCAAGCTGGGTATAAATTATCGGCATAATCCCGTCTTTATACTCATAAAGCTCTGTGTATGAACGCTGCATGAGGTCAAAGGCTCTTGCATATCTTTCACCACTCCACCCCATCATTATATCCGATTCTCCCTGATACCAAATCATGCCCGAAACTCTGAAATTCTTAAGAGCTTCCATTTTGAGATTATAGTTGATTGTCATATCCACAGAGATGTTGTAATTTTTTTCATCCCAGTCGGATTTCTCAATATAGTCTCCGCTTGAAACAAAATCATTCTTAACCTGAGTATCTCCGTCAATCGCCCCTCTTGAAATCCATGAAGCAATGGAAGTACCGCCCAGGGAAACGTTGAGAACACCAACGGGCATATCAAGCTCCTCGAGCAGTTCTTCCGCAAAGAAATATGCAACGGCGCTCATGGAATAAACAGCGGGATTTTCACCCGTTACCCATTGTGCACCCGGAATATCCTTCTGCGGGTCTGCAGGTGCAAGTTCTGTTGAGCCTTTATATTCGGGAATTGCAGGTACAAGCAGAACACGGAGCCATTCGCTCAGCTTTTCCTGCCTTGCAAACATTTCTCTGCCTCTCTTTGCCTGAGCAAGAGGATACTGCATATTGCTCTGACCGTTAGCTATCCACAGCTCGCCGAAAACAATATTTTCAAGCTTTTCAAACTCTGCATTATTGCATTTCAGCACAACGGTGTATTCGTCATAACCGCCTGCAGGTGACATGAACGAAACCGCAAAAGTGCCGTCATGCAGTGCATCCGTTTCACCGCTTGCAACGAGAGCATTTTCGGCATTGTAAAGCTCTGCAGTTATTTTGCTTCCCGCTTCGGCAGTACCCGTTATAACAGCTTCTTCGTTCTGTTTAAAAAGCATACCGTCACCGAAGAATGTGTAAAGTTTTGCGGTTGTTCCGTCGGCAAAAGCAGAAGGTACAAATACCATAATCATACATAACACAAGTAAAATTGCAACAAGTTTTTTATACATAACAATCTATCCTTTTTAGATGATTTCAGCAGTCCATGAAAACTCAAAGGTTTCGCCCTCATCAAGGCGTTCAATTCCCCTCTTTTCGGAAATATCGCTCTTAACATCTCTGCCGTCATTGACACCGTACCAGGGTTCAATGCAGACATAAGGCGCACCCGGCTTTGCCCAGATGCCGAGGAAGGGGCATTTGCCAAAGGTGAATTCAATCTCATTTTCGCCCTTAATTCGGAGCTTTTCGGATTTTATATCGGAAAGAATAAGCGCATCGGGTTCAAAGATTTCTTTGGTAATAACAAAGCTCTTTTCATTTTCCATGAACGGGAATTTTTCGGGAATGATAAGATTTTCTTTGTCAATTCTCTCGGTTGCAAGGGTTTCGGTCTGTTCAAATTCAATAACATCGCCCACATTGCAGTTGAAACCGGGATGTGCACCTACGGAGAAATACATCTCGCCCTTTGTTTTATTTATGACCGCCATTGTATTGACGAGCGATTTGCCCTTAAGCTCAAATGTTACAAGATATTCAAACTCAAAAGGATATGCCTTGAGGGTGTTTTCATCGCTTTCAAGGCTGAAAACCGCCTTTGCGCCCTCGCATTCCTTTACTTTGAAAAGAAGCTTTCTTGCAAGACCGTGTTTGGGCATTGTGTATTCAATGCCGTTGTAAAAATATTTGTCGTTGATAAGCTGACCGATAACGGGAAACAGAACAGGTGCCTGACCATACCAGATATCGGGGTTGCCCTGCCAGATATATTCCTTTCCGTTTTCTTTTGAAATGAGCGAATGAAGCTGCGCACCCATATCGTCAATTTCGCAGGTCAGAAATTCATTTTCAATTTTAAAAAACATAAAAACACTCCTTAAAATAATTTGTAAAAAACAGATATTATACTGTAATAAAGCTCAAAAAACACTCTGTAAAACACATCGCCGAAGGTATATTTATCCTTGATTTTAAGCATACTCCCCGTATCTTCAAGCTCAAGGAATTTTGCCGTTTCAAATAAGTCTCCCGTTCTTCCGTTGGGAGAATGAATTGACATCATAAGCTTACCGTCAAAGGTATTGAAAACCATCGGATGTCCGCCGTCAAGCTCAAATGAACCTCCCTTTTCATAAAACGCCTCGGGATAGTGAATCCAGTTGCCATCGATTTCTCCGTTATCGGAAACCGCCATTCCGACTGCATAACCGCCCGACTTTGAAAGGTTTGACCACAGCATGATAAGCCTTCCGTTTTCCGTACGGTAAAACGCAGGTCCGTCGGTAACGCTGCCCGTTGTCCAGATATGTTTTCTTGCTCTGAAAAGCATTATCGGTTCGCTGACAAAGGTCTTGAAATCTTCGCTCAGCTTTGCCGCCGCCATTTCGCCGACCTCATCCGGGCTTGACGTCCATTCATTAACATAAACCATCCACGGCTGACCGTTTTGGTCGATATATAATGTACCGTCAATGCAGTCAATCGACTTCGGAGTTATGTGGCCGTCGCTCCAGAGTTCAAAAGGTCCCGTCGGCGACTCCGATTTGAATATTGCAGTTCCTCTTTTACCGCTTGCCCTTGAACGGTAGGTTGCAAAAAGATAGAAGCTTCCGTTGTAATAATGGCATTCGGGTGCCCAGAAATCAGCTTCCATATCAGAATTCTCATCGGGAGTGAAAATCTGAATTCTCTCCGACCAATTCTCCATGTCCTCACTGACGCAGCAGCCATAGCCGTTACCGTATGCAAGACAAGTTCCGTACATATAATACTTACCGTCATAAACAAGAATATATGGGTCTCTTACATTGACACCCTCTCGTTTCACGGGGTATTCCTCCGATGCAAAAGCAAAATTCACGAACGATAATGCAGTTATCACAGCAAGAATAATCGCAACAGCCTTTTTCATTCACATTCTCCTTTTCAGCGTTTTCAGATAAGCTTTCTGTTCTTTTGTTATGCGGGAGCTTTCAACGGCTTTTTGTATCGTTTTGTTATGAACATCCGCATCAAGCCTGTTTTGTTCGATAAACGGCAGAGTTTCATCATATCTTTTTGAAAGTGCGGTTGCAAAATACCATGCCTGCATCATTTTTATGTAATACTCATCAGAACGGATTTGTGAAACAACAACGGGATATTCCGATTTGAAATGTTCATCCAAATAATAACACGTAAGGCACTCAATTGCAAAACGCAAGGTATATGTATCATCGGACTTGAACCATTTTTCAATTTCCGCGAGCAATTCGGGAAGATGCTTTTTTATAATCTTAGGACGCATCATATCGCAGGTTGCCCAATTATCAACATAAGGCAGAAAACGGTTTAATTCTTCAATGCACCTGTCATAATCGGATATTTTTTCAATGAGAAATGCATGAAGATTGTTTTCCTCGTAATAATCGTGCGGCAGATTTTTCATAAATTCATCCGCGAGAGGCATTCCGGAGATTTCTTTTGCAAATTTCCGAAGTTCGGGTGTGCGAACACCGATAACCCTTGATTTTTCAACAGTCGGCATAAGCTTTGAATGAAAATCACGGTATTTCAAATCCTGCATCTCAAAAAGTCTGTCTATGATATATCTGTCTGACATAGTATCACCATTTATAATTATACAGTTTTAAAATTATTTTGCAATATATTATTGTTTTGTTTCAAAATACATGATAAAATTCAATTAACATTTTATATGAGGTGGATAATGCAGTATCTTATTTTGTTTCTTGAAGGAATCATAACATTCATTTCTCCGTGTCTTCTTCCCATGCTGCCTGTTTACGTTTCATATTTTGCAGGTGGCGAAAAAGAAAACAAAAAAGGCAAAACTCTTACAAACGCACTTGGATTTGTGGCAGGGTTTACCGTTGTTTTTATGCTCATGGGAGCACTTGCGGGTACTGTGGGAAGCTTTCTGAAAGAATATCAGACCGCAGTCAACATTATATCCGGTCTTATCGTCGTTTTCTTCGGTCTTAACTATCTCGGACTGTTTAAACTGAATATTTTTAAAGGCGCATCCAAAAATCCGCTTGTCGGAAAACAGCTCGGATTTTTCTCATCCATACTTTTCGGAGCAATTTTCTCAATCGGCTGGACTCCTTGCGTGGGAACATTCCTCGGTTCCGCACTTATGCTTGCATCACAGCAGGGACAATCGCTCACCGGGCTGCTTATGCTGCTTTGCTATTCACTCGGTCTTGGCATTCCGTTTGTTGCAAGCGCAATCCTCATCGATAAGCTGAAAAACGCTTTTATTTTTATAAAGAAGAATTATAAAATCATAAACATAATCTGCGGAATACTTCTGATTGCCGTCGGCATTTTTATGATGACAGGGCTTCTCGGAAGATTTTTAACCATACTAAGCTGAGGTGAATTATGAACAATAAAATCAAACTCATAATCGGCATTCTTATTTTTGCGCTTATCATTGCAGGTGCATATATTGCATATGATAACCTGAGCAAAGATTACGGCTCGGACAACACTCTTGCCACAAATGCGCCTGCAATAACCAACTCTCAAACTCCGCGTCCTGCCGAAACAACCGTTTCTGCCGAAAACGATGAAAACAC
>JAZSNQ010000194.1:0-2681 GCA_045536515.1 Acutalibacteraceae bacterium
TCGCTTGCAAAGGTTCCCAACGGCACACCGATTACCGTTGTTGACTGCATTGAAGGCTGGGCAAAGGTTCAGTATAACAGTGTTACGGGCTGGGTAAATACCGCATATCTTGAAGCGGCAGAATAATGAAAAAAAGGATTGTTTTTCGCAGGAGAAACAGTCCTTTTTATTATATGAAAATCTTGACTTAATATATAATTGTATGATATCATTACTACATTATGAATTTAGGAGTGAGAAACCTTGGATTTCAAAGAAAGTACCTTTATGTACGGTATTGCGTTATGCGTAGTTGCATTCGTAACACTTCAGTCCGTTTTCTTCATCGTGAAATCATGGAAACACGCAAAAGAACTCGGAATCGAAAAAGAAAAGCTTAAAAACACAGTCGTTTCCAGCATTCTCTTCACCGTTGCTCCTGCAATTTCAATTCTTGCAACGGTTATAGTTCTGGCAAACGCTCTCGGCATTGTTCTTCCCTGGATAAGACTTACCGTTATCGGTAACCTTGCCTACGAAACAACCGCTGCTCAGACTGCAGTTGAAGCAATGGGCGGAACTCTCACAAGCTCAATTACCGACCCGCAGCAGTTTTCAACCATCGCATGGGCAATGACTATCGGCAGCATTGCTCCGCTTCTTATGCTCCCCTTTGTTTGCAAAAAGCTCCAGACCAAAATCGGCAGCGCAGTAAACAAGAATGAAAACGCAGCAAAGCTCGGCGACGCTATTTCAGCAGCAGCATTCATCGGTATTATCTCTGCTTTCATTGCAAGAGCTATTGCAGGTACAACATCTGACGGTGTCGGCAATGCAGGCTTCATGTCAATAGCAGTTCTTATTGTTGCTATGGTGGCAATGGTTATTCTTGAAGCAATCTGTAAGAAGTGGAATCTCGAAAAGCTCCGTCCGTTCACAATGCCTATCGCAATGTTCGTCGGCATGGGTGCGGCAATGCTCTTTGGGGCAGTTCTTCCTGCAGACATCGTTAATTTCGTTTGGAGATAACAGAAAGGAGAGAATGAATTATGCAGAAGAATTATTTTGACAGAGTTCACAGATGGGGTATCCTCTGGAATATCGGCGCATTGCTCATGCTCCTTGCTATCCCCGTTGCGATTTCAATGTATCTCGGCGTATGGCCCGAGCTAAAGGTTCTCGGTTCGGTTCTCAGCAAGCTCATGCTTCTCTATTGGGTAACAGCTGTTATCGAGGTTATCACCTATGTTCCCATGCTCGGCGCAGGCGGTACTTATCTCAGCTTCGTTACAGGTAACATCACAAACCTCAAGCTTCCCGTTGGTCTTGCAGCAATGGAAAATGCAAAGGTTCGTGCAAACACAGAAGAAGGCGAAGTTATTTCAACAATCGCAATCGGCGTTTCTTCAATCACAACAACGGTTATTATTGCCGTCGGCGTTCTTGCATTCTCACCCGTTCTTCCTCTTATCACAGCGGAAGGCTCGGCATTCAAGCCCGCATTTGAGTGGGTTCTTCCCGCACTTTTCGGTGCACTCGGTGCAAGCTACTTTGCAAAGCATTGGAAGCTTGTTCCCCTTCCCGTTATCGTGGGCGTTATCGTTCTTATCTTCTCACCCACAATGGGCGTCGGCACTCTCATGTTTGTAACAATCGTTGCAGCTGTTGCAGGTGCATTCGGTCTTTATAAAGCAAAAAAATTATAATACCAAATTTTGTTTATAAAAATTCAGGTATTTTGCAATTTGTTGTGCAAATTTACAATTGATATCGGACAAGTTTTGGTATAATATATTATAGGTTTAAAATTATCATCTCTTCTGAAAGGAGAAATTCAAAATGATTAACTATTCACGCGAAGTACAGGAAATGTGCTGCGTAGCCAAGGGTCCCAACCACGGTCCCGCACCCATCCCCGAAGAAGGCAAATGGGTTAAGGCTTACGAAATCAAGGATATTTCCGCTTTCACACACGGTGTTGGCTGGTGTGCTCCTCAGCAGGGTGCTTGCAAGCTTTCACTCAATGTTAAAAACGGTATCATCGAAGAAGCTCTTGTTGAAACAATCGGTTGCTCCGGTATGACTCATTCAGCTGCTATGGCTGCTGAAATTCTCCCCGGCAAAACAATCCTTGAAGCTCTCAACACAGACCTCGTTTGCGATGCTATCAACACAGCTATGAGAGAACTCTTCCTCCAGATCGTTTACGGACGTTCACAGTCCGCTTTCTCGGATGACGGTCTTTCAGTAGGTGCAGGCCTTGAAGACCTCGGTAAGGGTCTCCGCTCACAGGTTGGTACAATGTACGGCACAAAGGTTAAGGGCGTTCGTTATCTTGAAATGGCTGAAGGCTATGTTACAAGACTTGCTCTTGACGAAGACAATCAGGTTATCGGCTATGAATTCGTTTCACTCGGCAAGATGACTGACTTCATCAAGAAGGGCGACACACCCAACGACGCATACAATAAGGCAATCGGTACTTACGGCAGATTTGCAGATGCCGCAAAGTACATTGACCCCAGAAAAGAATAATTGCAGGAGGAGGAAAATATAATGGCATTATTTGAAAGCTACGAAAGACGTATTGACCAGATCAATGCATGTCTTAAAGAATACGGCATTTCTTCAATCGAAGAATGCAAGGAAATCACTCTTGCAAAGGGTGTCGATTGCGACAAAATCGTAAGAGAAACTCAGCC
>JAZSNQ010000192.1:0-4630 GCA_045536515.1 Acutalibacteraceae bacterium
GCAAAAACGCATTATTGCTTTTGATAATGATGGCACGTATATGGTTATGTTCAACCCCGAAATAATAAAAAAATCGGGCCCCTACGATGCAGAAGAGGGCTGTCTTTCTCTGCTCGGAGGTCCCCGAAAGTGCAAACGTTATAAAACTATAAAAGTGCAGTGGCAGACGGCTGAATTCCAGACACGCATCAAAACCTTCACAGGTTTCCCTGCACAGATAATCCAGCACGAAATTGACCATTGTGACGGGATTTTGATATGACCGCGTTTAAAAAGAAAGTGCATAACAGAACATGAAAGGAGTTTTTGGTTTATGAAGAACAATTCCAGTGCCGGCTCGAAGATAATCTCGGTTATACTCGGAGCGATCATCGGAGGATTTATGTGGAGATGCAGAGGTGACGGCGGCTTCGGCTCATCGTGGGGTCTTTACAGCGTTGGTCTTGTGCTTATGCTCCTTATTTATCATTTCTACGGCAACCGCAAAGGTATGAAATATGAAATGATACCTTTGGGCGGACTTATGCTTGGCTTGAGTGTTACGGGCTACGCTACTGTTCTTGAACAGCTTGCAGGCGTTGTATGGAGCGATCTGCCTTATTCGGGTGAACTGCTGAACGGTCTTGAACCCGTATTCACAGGTCCGAACGGTGATGTTTATGCACCCATTGACCATATCAGCGGTGCAGTGATAATCTTCCTTATGGCATTCACCCTGATTCCTCTTTTTGCATTCTTTGTTACATCTCTTTTTTCGGGCAAGGAATATAAAATCAAGCACTACATAATAGCCGTAGCTGTATATATGGTATCTCAATTGATTTTCAAAGCAACGGTTTCACACTTTATTATTCAGCTCATCAACCCCGATCAGGTCGCTTATGCTGCACTTGGTCTTAAGGAATACGGACATAACTATGCAAGCCCTATGGCGGCATATATGAGTCATTTTCTCGACAGAGGCTGGACTCAGGACATTCCGTTTTTTGAAAACTACTATATGAGCATTGAGCATATTTCCGATGCTCTTGCAGTTATTGTTCTTTCGGCATATGCCATTATTTTCCGCAAGGACAAATATACCGGCTTCGGCTCGCTTATTCTTAATCTGCTCACGGCAGTTACAACAACCGTATTCACTCCTCTCGTTTCAAGCCACTTTGACTCAGGCTTCTTCAAGGGCGTTGAATTTTCTGAAACCTTCAGACGCTTTGCAACATGGGGCACATGGGAATTCGTTACGGGCTTTTTCATTGGTCTGTTTGTTATGGCATTTCTTGCCCTTACTGTAGGAAAGAATAGAGAAAACGAAGAATGCGATATGTCACCGCTTATCTCAAATCAAAAAATCAATTTCGGTTTCAACTTTGTTCTGACGGTATTCATTCTCGGTGTGACACCTGCAAGAGCAATAGGCATCAGATTCGCACGATTGCTCGTTCATACAGGGGTGCTTACGGATGATGAGCCTCTCGGCACAATTCTGACTGTAGTATTATCAATAATATTCGGTTTGTTTATGATAAAAATAATGAGCAAAAATATGCTCAGAAAAGATTCAAATGCCTTTGATATTTCTCCCGTCAGATTTGCTAAAATTGCACTTCCGTCATATCTCGGTATGTGCTTTACCGTATACTTTTTCTTTGACAATGTGGGAATCCGCTACATCAAAGAGGATATCACCGTACCGATTATGCTTGTTGCGTCGGCGTTGATTGCAGCGATTTATATTCCGTTAAGAATGAAAATGGCTGCAAAGCGAGAAAAAACTTCGGAGAATTAATATGCTTGCTTATACATACAAAGAACATGGAAAGTTTGAGCTGACGGACAAGCTGAAGCCTGAAATAATTGACAGCCGTGATGCGGTTGTGCGTGTTACGCTGAGCAGTATTTGTTCAAGCGATTTGCACATCAAACACGGCTCTGTAACCCGTGCCGTGCCCGGTATTACAGTCGGACACGAGATGGTTGGTGTTGTTGAATCTGTCGGCTCGGATGTTAAGAATGTCAATGTCGGCGACAGAGTTACGGTTAACGTTGAAACCTTCTGCGGTGAATGTTTTTTCTGCAAAAAGGGTTTTGTAAATAACTGTACCGACAAAAACGGCGGTTGGGCGCTCGGATGCCGAATTGACGGCGGACAGACTGAGTTTGTCCGTGTGCCTTATGCCGATATGGGGCTTAACAAAATTCCCGATACCGTTACCGATGAGCAGGCTTTGTTTGTCGGCGACGTGCTTGCAACGGGATTCTGGGCAACTCGCATTTCTGAAATAACTCCCGATGATACTGTGCTGATTATCGGCGCAGGTCCGACGGGTATCTGCACTCTGCTTTGCGTTATGCTAAAAAAGCCGAAGAGAATCATCGTCTGCGAAAAGGACAAAAACCGCATTGATTTTGTGAAATCGCATTATCCCGATGTGCTCGTTTGCGAGCCTGAAAACTGCAAGGATTTTGTTCTTGCAAATTCCGACCACGGCGGTGCGGACGTTGTGCTTGAGGTTGCAGGCGCAGAAGACACTTTCCGCCTTGCGTGGGAGTGTGCAAGACCGAATGCGGTTGTCACGGTTGTTGCTCTTTACGATAAACCGCAGAGCCTTCCTCTGCCCGATATGTACGGCAAGAATCTGATTTTCAAAACGGGCGGTGTTGACGGCTGTGACTGCGACGAAATCCTTTCACTCATCGAGCAGGACAAGATTGACACAACTCCGCTGATTACCCACCGTTTCGCACTCAAAGACATCGAAAAAGCATACGAAATCTTTGAGAATAAACTTGACGGGGTGATTAAAATTGCGGTGGAGAATTGAAAGTAAAAACGGATATATATGAATTCGACACAGTTAAGGTTTATAATATTGGGGAGGTATAATTATGTTCAAAAAAGGTGATGTACAATCTGTTCATGACCTCCAAATATACTTGCAAGAAAAAGCTTCGTCATCTGAACGTTTATATCATTACACTACCTATGAAAGTCTTATTTGTATTTTGAAGAACAAATCATTAAGGTTAAGTAGGATGGATTTGTTAAATGATAGGGCAGAGCAAAAACTTGGAAGATCAAATAAACAAAACCAAAATTACATAATGAGTTTTACTCGAGATAAAGAATATGTTTCAATGTGGGCTATGTATGGTCGACCAAGTGGAATAAAAATCCGATTGGATTTTAATCAAAAACTACTAGTTAAAGCGATTAATAATAATTTCTTTTTAGATCCCGCAAAAACTCAAAAAATAAATTTGTATTCTTCAAACACACCTGAAATGTTTACCAAAAAAGATTATCTTGTTTCCGACATTGTTTATTTTGATAAAAAATCAAAAGAATTACGTCATAATGAAAATGGTTTTAAGAATATCACTGCAGAAAACTATGTGATTGATGAAATGACTGGATTTGTTAAATACGATGTTTGGGAATTTGAAAGAGAAACAAGATTGCGAGTTAAAATACATAATGGTTTGTATAATCAAAATCAGCATGTTGACAATACTCCAAAATATATCTTTGCTGGAATTAATGATGAACTAATCAAAGATTTTCATATTACTTTTAACCCTTGGCTTTCAAATGAAATGAAAGAAGAAATACAGAAAAGCATAAATTCATTGGCTGGCTTTAAAATAAAATGTGATTCAAGTCAACACGATGGGGAAATAACTGATTTATAAGTATGTGAAACAGTGTCAATACACAAAATTAAAGATAATGTTTCTAATGAGATTCTCCATTAGTTATAAACACTGAGTTTGTATTATAACTACTTTCCCCAAATTATATGCCATCTGTTTAAACTCCCACGCACCGCCAATATTGCGGGTGACGTAGGTTACGACGATATCGGATTTATTGAGCATCCATTTGTTGCGATAGTTAATGGCGAAGCGGCGGGGAACGTTTTCTATTCCTTCGGGGAGAATTGAGTGCTCGTCGGGAGAATCATTCTTGCTTGGCATATAGGCAAGGACAACGTAATATTTTATCGGATAAGTCTTTGACAAATCCTCAAGCTGACGGCGCACCATAGCATCAAAGTTACCATGGTTGCCGACGTAAAACACAGTTGCATTTTTATTTTCAATCAAGTCTATCAGAGTCAGTCGCAAGGCTGGCTCTGTTTCTTTTGGGGTATCTCTGTGACCAAAGAAGGTTATGGTTTGTTCTTTCATAATATCACCCTAACAAAAATGCCCGACGGACTTTAATGTTCGTCGGGCTATCTTAATGACCTCGCTATCTGCAGCATCTCCACTTAAGGAGCATCCGAGCGGGGCGTTAATTCAAACGCGCAGCCCATATAATTTCATTGTATGTGTATAGCGGTCATCTAAGATTTAAGTAATGTGTTTTTGCTTATACTAAACAAAGTAGAGGTCTATGTTGATTATATCTAATTTAAATAGATATGTCAATGCACATTGATGAATAGATTAGATATTTATACGGTAGGTGTTTAGTATAATTATATGCAAAGGTGGGTGAGTTCCATGGAGAAAGAACAATTCAGCAAAAGATTGGTTGAATTAAGAATGAATAAAGGTGTGTCTGCCCGTGATATGAGCTTATCAATCGGACAAAGTGCAGGCTACATCAACAACATCGAAAACGGTG
>JAZSNQ010000088.1:0-13153 GCA_045536515.1 Acutalibacteraceae bacterium
TGCTTCTTTGAAAGCCTCGGTGATGTCTTCTTCGTGAGCGCCGTCGAATACGGGAGTCATCATCTTGTATCCGAGGGCTCTTGCGGCAAAGCCGAGGTGAACTTCGAGAACCTGACCGATGTTCATTCGGGAAGGAACGCCGAGGGGGTTAAGAACGATATCAAGAGGAGTACCGTCGGGAAGGAAGGGCATATCTTCCTGGGGAAGAATTCTCGAAACAACACCCTTGTTACCGTGACGGCCCGCCATTTTGTCACCGACAGAAAGCTTACGCTTCTGAGCGATGTAGCAGCGAACAACTTTGTTTACGCCGGGTGAAAGCTCATCGCTGTTTTCTCTTGTGAAAACTTCAACATTAACAACGATACCGTATTCACCGTGAGGAACCTTGAGGGAAGTATCTCTGACTTCCTTTGCCTTTTCGCCGAAGATTGCACGGAGAAGTCTCTCTTCTGCGGTAAGCTCGGTTTCACCCTTGGGAGTAACCTTACCTACAAGGATATCGCCCGACTGAACCTCTGCACCTATTCTGATAATGCCGCGTTCGTCAAGGTTGCCGAGTGCATCCTCGCCGACATTGGGAATATCTCTTGTGATTTCTTCGGGACCGAGCTTTGTATCTCTTGCTTCGGTCTCGTATTCTTCGATGTGGATTGAAGTATAAACGTCGTCGCGAACGATTTTTTCGTTAACAAGAACGGCGTCTTCGTAGTTATAGCCTTCCCATGTCATGAAGCCTACAAGAGCATTTTTGCCAAGGCTGATTTCGCCGTGATCCGTTGCAGGACCGTCTGCAATAACCTCGTTCTTTTCAACTCTCTGACCTACATCAACGATGGGACGCTGATTGATACAAGTGCCCTGGTTTGAACGCAGGAACTTGGTAAGTTCATAATATCTGCTTGTGCCGCTGTCACCCATAACGGTTATGCCGTCTGCACAAACTTTGGTTACTGTACCGCCTTCTGCAGCAAGGATTGTTACACCCGAGTCAACAGCGGCTTTGTATTCCATACCTGTACCGACAATGGGAGCATCGGTCTTGAGAAGAGGAACAGCCTGCTTCTGCATGTTTGAACCCATGAGAGCACGGTTTGCGTCGTCGTTCTCAAGGAAGGGAATCATTGCGGTTGCTACCGAAACAACCATCTTGGGAGAAACGTCCATGTAGTCAACGGCGGTGTTGTCTACTTCCATGAATTCGTCTCTGTATCTTGCGGTAATCTTGTCCTTTGCGAAGCGGTTTTCGCTGTCAAGCGGTGCGTTCGCCTGAGCAACAACAAACTCGTCTTCTTCGTCGGCTGTCATATAGATAACCTCATCAAGAACCTTGCCTGTTTCTTTGTCAATCTTTCTGAAGGGGGCTTCAATGAAACCGTATTCATTGATTCTTGCGAAGGTTGCAAGGTAGGAGATAAGACCGATGTTGGGACCTTCGGGGGTCTCAATGGGACACATTCTGCCGTAGTGTGTATAGTGAACGTCTCGAACCTCGAAACCTGCTCTGTCTCGTGAAAGACCGCCGGGACCGAGAGCCGAAAGACGGCGCTTGTGAGTAAGTTCTGCAAGGGGGTTTGACTGGTCCATGAACTGCGAAAGAGGTGATGAACCGAAGAACTCCTTGATTGCCACCATAACGGGGCGGATGTTGATAAGAGTCTGCGGAGTTATCTTATCTTCATCTTCCTGAGCCTGGATTGCCATTCTTTCACGGACAACTCTTTCCATTCTTGCAAGACCGATTCTGAACTGATTTTGCAGAAGTTCGCCTACGGAACGGATACGTCTGTTGCCGAGATGGTCTATATCGTCAACATTACCTACACGCTTGGTCAGACAGTTAACGTAGTTGACAGATGCAAAGATATCGTCAACAATGATGTGTTTGGGAATAAGGTCATCGCAGCGTTCTGCCATTTCGGCAAGAAGAACCGCTTTGTCTTCGCCGCACTTTTCAACGATTTCGTGAAGAACGGAGAAGCGTACCTTTTCGTTGATGCCGATTGCATCAAGCTCGTCTTTTGTGATGTCTGCGGGAAGAAGTGCTGCAGGGTCGGTCATGCCGTTTGAGATAACGAACAGTTCACTGCCGTCTTCACAGGCAACAACAACCTTCATAACACCTGCCTGCTCTATTTCAAGAGCCTTCTGCTTTGTGAGAATCTCACCGGGTTCAGCAAGAAGTTCGCCTGTATATTCGGAAATAACGGGCTGTGCAACCTTGCAGCCGGGAAGACGGTTGAGCAGAGAAAGCTTTTTGTTATATTTATAGCGGCCCACTCTGGAAATGTCATATCTGTGCGGATCGAAGAAAAGATTATCAATGTGCTGCTGTGCGGATTCAAGGGTTACGGGTTCACCGGGACGAAGCTTCTTGAACACTTCCATGAGTGCTTCTTCGGTGTTTCTCGTTTCATCCTTTTCCATGGTAGCCTCAAGCTTTGCATCCTCGCCGAAGAACTGACGGATGTCATCGTTTGAGCTCAGACCGAGTGCACGGATAAACGCAGTAATGTAAATCTTTCTGTTTTTGTCGATACGGACATAGAAAATATCGTTGATATCGGTTTCGTATTCAAGCCATGCACCTCTGTTGGGGTTGATGGTACTTGTGTAAAGCTCGATACCGGTCTTGTCATGAGTCATTCCGTAATAAACGCCGGGAGAACGAACGAGCTGGGAAACGATAACACGTTCAGCACCGTTGATAACAAAAGTACCGCTCTCGGTCATTATGGGGAAATCACCCATGAAGACTTCTGATTCTTTGATAATTCCTGTTTCTTTGTTTTGCAGACGCACTGTTACTCTCATGGGTGCCGCGTATGTGGCATCGCGCTCTTTGCATTCGCGAACCGTATACTTGGGCTTATCGTCCATGCGGTAATCAATGAAGCTGAGAACCCAGTTTCCTGTGTAGTCCGTGATGTCCGCCATATCACGGAAAACCTCCTTAAGACCGGTTTCGATGAACCACTGGTAGGAGGACTTCTGGATTTCAATCAGGTTAGGCATATCCATAACCTCATTGATTTTGCCGAAGCTCATGCGTGTGCAGCTTCCTCGTTTAACGGGATTAACTTTCAGCATTAGGCTAAATTCACTCCGTTTCTTTGAAATTTCCATTTGGTGGAAAGCCGAAAATTTGTTTAGGAATTCTCCCTATATTATAATATTAAAACGCAAAATAGGAGTAAAATATAGGGTATTAAATTCCAGTATAATATGCAGTTTAGCATTATATGTCAATATCGTTTCAAAGTCAAGCTTTTATTATAAAAAATATTTTGTAAAAATAATGTTTGTGCATTCATACGAAATTTTCAATTTTTAAAAATATATTTTTGTCTATATTTTTGTGCCTTTTGTTGATTTTGACATGCAAAAAACCAAACGATAAAAGTTTTACCGTTTGGTTGAAATATTAAAATTATATAATTAATTACTAAATATATATCAATCGGAAATTACAGGTCTCAGACTTTTTTCTGTTCCGCATACCTCTGTTTCTTTCGTGCAAAGAGCATAGATATCCCCTGCCGTGCATTCGAGCGAAAACACTCTCTGAGCTGTTTCTCCGAGCATTGATAACTCTGCAGGCTTGGAAATGACAGGAAGATTTGCCGTTTCTCTTGACTCTTTTATAAGCTCTGCACCCTTCTTATTAAAGCCTGATATTCTTATATAAGGAACGGGCAATTCGAGGTCATCTGCGGTTACTCCGAGAACACAATTCCAGACAATTCTTCTGATTCTTGCGTGTGAATATCTCTTGGTTTTTGCAATAGAATAAAGCTCATCAAGGCTTCTCGACAGCTTTGCGGCAGAGAGAATTCTGTTTTCAATTCCTTCGCTCACATCAGGAACCGCCGAAAGTTCAGCCGCCGAAACCGTGCGGATTTTATAGAGGACCGCATTCTCAATCTGCTTTATATCCGCAATATCAGCATCCGAATATATCTCTTTTGCATTTTTCGGAACAAGTCTTTCCCATTCTCCGCCGTTTTTTATAAACTCTCTTATCAGAGAAGCGCCTGCAATGTTTCCGGTTAATTCGTCGGAATCATGCGCCGCACCGACTCTTACAACCGTTACCGGAGTTATCTTGCTTTTCAGCCTTTTCAATGCGGCAATATATTCAACTCCGAGAATATTGTTGGGACTTTTTATAATATCGGCATAAATCGGGTTTATCGCTCTGAGCGCATTTTCTCTTGCCGATGCAAACGAAATGCCTTTGCTCAGTTCTTCGGAAAGAAACGGTTTTATTTTCTGACCGTAAATCGCATCTGCCGTTTTTGAAAGCAAATCCGCATCTCCGCATTCACTTCCGAAAACAAGGGCATCAACGCATCCGAAGCTGTTGAGAATTTCCGCACCTGATCTTGCAAAGCTCTGTGCACCCGACATCGCATACACACTCGGAAGCTGCAAAACAAGGTCAACTCCGTTTTTAAGAGCCGCCTTTGTTCTTACGGAATGATGAAAAATCGCGGGCTCGCCCCTCTGCACAAAATTGCCGCTCATAACCGCAATGACATGGGTATACCCTGCCTCCCGTGCTTTTTGCACAAGAAGCGCATGACCGTTATGAAACGGATTGAACTCCGCAATTATTCCCGCAACCTTCATTTCTGCAGCCTTTCATGATAAATAAATGTAATAAATACTTGAAAAAATGGAAATATAAGTATATAATATAACAGTTATGAGCTTAAATCAAGCAAATATTCACTATTAGGAGTGTTAAAATTGAAAATTCTTGTAATCAACTGCGGTAGCTCATCGCTTAAGTATCAGCTTTTCGATATGGAAAACGAAAGCGTGCTTGCAAAGGGTAACTGCGAAAAAATCGGTCAGGAAACAAGCTTTATAGGCGGCAGCGCAAACGGCGAGAAGTTTGAAACTCCCGTATTTATGGCTAACCACACAGAAGCATTCCTTCAGGTTAAGAAGGCTCTTACCGAAGGCGCATCAAAAGTTATTGATGACCTGAGCGAAATTTCGGCTATCGGTCACAGAATAGTTCAGGGCGGCGCTCTCTTCAAGGAAAGCACCCTTGTTACAGAAGAAGTTATCGCAGGCATCGAAAGTCTCTGCGACCTTGCTCCCCTTCACAATCCCGCACACATTCAGGGCATCAGAGCATGCATTGACGTTTTCGGAAAAGACCTTCCTCAGGTTGTTGTTTTCGATAACGCATTCCACTCAACAATGCCCCCCGAAGCATATATTTTCCCCATTCCCTATGAATATTATGAGAAGTATCAGGTTCGCCGTTACGGCTTCCACGGCACATCTCACCGTTTCGTAAGCGCAAGATGCGCAGAGGTTATGGGCAAGAACATCGAAGACCTCAAGATTGTTACCTGTCACCTCGGCAACGGTTCATCAATCACCGCTGTCAAGGGCGGCAAGTGCATCGACACAAGCATGGGTCTCACTCCCCTCGACGGTTTCATCATGGGTACACGCTGCGGCGCAGTTGACCCCTCGGTTATCACCTACCTTCAGCAGAAGGAAGGCTGGACTCCCGCCGAAACAGACACAATCCTCAACAAGAAATCGGGCGTTCTCGGCATTTCGGGCGTAGGCAGTGACGACAGAGACGTTTCCGCTGCAGAAGCAGAAGGCAACGAAAGAGCACACCTTGCAAGAAGCATCCAGAAATACCAGGTTCGCAAGCTTATCGGCAGCTACGTTGCAGCCATGAACGGTGTTGATGCCATAGTATTCACAGGTGGTATCGGCGAAAACACAATCGACCTTCGTGCAGATGTTTGCAACAACCTTGCATATCTCGGCGTTGAGCTTGATGCGGAAGCAAACGAAATCATGCGCAGAGGCAAGGAAGGCGAAATCTCAACCGCAAATTCAAAGGTTAAGGTTTATGTTCTTCCCACAAACGAAGAGCTTGTTATCGCAAGAGATACAAAAGCTATCGTTGAAGCTATGTAATTGCAATATTTTAAGGGGATGTAAAAAACTTCCGTTTTTTACATCCCCTTATTCATTTAAAATATCTTTGCCGCCTGAGGAATATCCTCGGTGAGACCGAACAGCATTTTGAAGAATGCAATAAATTTAAAGAAGAAGCTTGCATACGACCGAACCGTCACTTCGTCAAAAAGGATGGGATTTCCGTCTGCATCGAATACCGTTGCGGTGAATGTCGTTGAGCCGTCACTGTCAGGTTCAATTCTGATGCAGGTTTTCGATTCATCGACATAATATGCATCAAAATTGCTGTTTGAAAACTTCCATTCAACATAACCGCCTTCGGGTATTTTGGCGGTATCAAGATGAAGAACAAGTGTGTCGCCGTAGTCAACATAGTTCTGTGAAGGCGTTTTTATGAAAGCATCGTCTTTTACCGCTTCCTTTGGAAGCTTTGCAATCACAGACTCCTCAAGAGTGATTCCGCAATAAATACATTTTGCAATTTTCTTTCCTTCTGTTTCGGTTGTGGGCGCAACCACAGTTTCCCACTCGCCCTTTGTGTGTCCCTTTGCGGGAATAACGGCGGATTCAAGAACTTCGCCGCAGATATTGCACTTGCCTTTTTTCTGACCGTCTTCGGTACAGGTAGCTTCTTTAATGATTTCCCATTCGCCGTCGGTATGGCCTTCAGCGGGGATTGTTTCGGAATATGTATCGGAACATCTTGAACACTTGTATGTTTTTGAGCCTGCAGCAGTACAGGTAGCTTCTTCATGAGAAGTAAGCGTATAGCTGTGGCCAAGCACTTCATAATGACCCGTAACGGTTATTTCTCCGCATACCGTACATTCCTTATGTGCTCTTCCTTTTTCCGTACAGGTAGAATAAGAATCTCTTATCCAATTGGACTCAACATGACCTGTTGCGGAAATTGTTGCTGTTTCAAGATTCACGGAACAGTAAATACATTTTCTCGCCTTCACACCGTCGGTTGTGCAGGTTGCGGGAGTAACTGTTTCCCATTCGCCTTTGACATGGTCTGTCAAATCATATTCTCCGTTTTGGGTTACTTCTCCGCATACCGTACATTCTTTATGTGCTTTACCTTTTACCGTGCAGGTAGAATAGGAGTCTCTTATCCAATCGGATTCGTTGTGACCCGTTGCGGGAATCACGGCAGAATCAAGAACTTCACCGCAGACATTGCACTTTCCTTTTTTGATACCGTCTTCGGTACAGGTAGCTCTTTTGATAATTTCCCATTCACCTTCGGCATGACCCGTTGCGGGAATTACCTCCGAATATGTATAGGAGCAATTTGAACATTTATATTTTTTGGAGCCTGCAACAGTACAGGTGGGCGGTGTCTGAGATATAACGCTGCAGCTGTGACCGAGTGCCTCATAATAGCCTGTTCTCACTTCTGCTCCGCATACCGTGCATTCCTTATGAGCATAGCCGCGTTCCGTACAGGTAGGATATGAGTCGGGAATCCAGTCAGACTCTGTGTGTCCCGTTGCAGGAATTGTTGCCGTTTCGACAGTTGCAGAGCAATAGATACATTTTTTTGTCTTCTTGCCGTCGGTTGTACAGGTTGCGGGAGTAACAACGGTCCATGAACCGGCGGAATGAGATGTTTTTGAAATTTCAGCTGTCTGCATGACAGTTCCGCACATAGTACATTTTTTTACTTTTGTACCCTTTGCATTACAGGTTGCCGCCTGCGTAACAACCCAATCGCCTGCAGTGTGGTCAATCAGATCGTATTCTCCGTATCGGGTTGTTACTCCGCATACGGTGCATTTTTTATGCGCCTTGCCTTTTACGGTACAGGTTGAATACGAATCCCTTATCCAATCGGAATCATTGTGTCCCGTTGCGGAAACAGACTGCGTATAGCTGTAGCCGCAGCCCGTACAAGTGTAGGTTTTAACACCGTTTGTTGTACAGGTTGCGGGAGTTGTTATTCTCGATGTGTAGGAATGCTGATGAACGGGAGGCGTATAATTATAATGTTTTGTTGCGTTTTTTATATATTCATGACCTGTTCCCCAGAACATTATATTGTTCCAATCAGAAGCGGAACCGGTATAATATACATCCGTAAGCGAAGTACAGAAATTGAAAGCTTCTCTTTCAATATCGGTTACGCTTTTGGGAATTGTTACAGTTTTAAGAGAAGAACATCCCGAAAAAGCAGAGAAATCTATTGTTTCGACTCCGTCGGGAATCACAATGCTTTTAAGCTTTGAACATCTGGCGAAGGTTCTTTCTTCGATTATTGTTATGCCCGAAGGAAGATTGATCGTTTCAAGACTGCTGCAGCCGTTAAAAACGTCCTCCATAATTTTTGTTACAGAGTCGGGGATATAAACACTTTTAAGTGAATTGCAGCCGGAAAAAGCGGCATAACCGATGGATTTCAGACCTTCGTTTATCCTTATACTTGTCATTTCGATGCAAAATTCAAAGGCTTGGTAATTAATTGTCGTTACAGGCCGACCGCCAAGAGTTTCAGGTATCACAACATCGCCGCTGAGATCCTTGTCCACATATGTAATCTTTACTCCGTCATAAAGAACATCGTCCGTATAAGTGTACGGGCCGTCTGTGTAGTCCAACGCACCGGCTTTCTGACTGAAAAAGCCGATATCAGACAAATCAATACCCGCAAGCCCTGCAAGCGGTGCAGAACAGACAAGCATTATTGCCGCAAGAACGGCAGATATAATTTTAACAAAATTTCGTTTCATGGTGCTTCTCCCCATTTCAGTAATTTTCATATATATGATATCACCATTTTTTCCCGAATGCAATAAAAAAGTTTTTTGTGTGAAATGTATCCTGCTTTTTTGAAAAGCTTTTTTGTTGACTATTTATTACATATATTGTATAATGTTTTATTATATTAAAACACGGAGATGATTTGTTTGATTGCTCCGATTTTCAAAAGCAAAGAAGATATAAAAGATTTTTCCGTCGGTGAAATAGCAAATTTCCCGTGGGAAAAAGACGGCGCTTTCCATCCCGAAAGCTTTGCGGCAATTTTTGCCGTTGAGGGGGAAGGAATCCACGCTCTTTTATGGTCGTTTGAAGAAAATCCCCTGTGCAACTGCACAAATCGTGACGACCCCGTTTATACCGACAGCTGTCTCGAATTTTTCCTTATGCCCGTTGAAGGCGATAACCGCTATATTAATTTTGAAGTTAACAAAAACGGTGTTTATCTCTCGCAAATCGGCACTTGCCGTCACGACAGAGTTTTCATAAAATCGCTCACCGATATCGAACCCGTTATCGGCACAATGGAGATAACCGAAGACGACAAAACAGCATGGGGTTATGAGATAATCATTCCCGAAAAGCTTATATCCTCACTTTACGGCACGGATTATCACATAAAAGAAACAACGGTAAAGGGCAATTTTTATAAGTGCGCTGAATTATCGGATAATCCGCATTTCGGCTCGTTCTTTCCCGTAAAAACAGAAAAACCCGACTTCCACAGACCCGAATTTTTCGGCAGTATAGAATTCAGAAAGGCTTGATAATTATGGATAATGCTATTGTTACAGAGCTTCTCAATGCGTTTGAATTTCACGGCGGATTTGAAAACAGTTCTCAGCTCTATGACGGACATATAAACAACACCTATGTTTTTGATTTCCGTGAAGAAAACGGAAAGCTCAACAAATATCTCGTTCAGGAACTCAACACATATGTTTTCAGGCAGCCCGAAGCTCTCATGGAAAACGTTATGGGCGTTACAAACTATATGCGTGACTATGTGAAGAAAAACGGCGGCAACATTGACAGAGAATGTCTGCACGTTATTCCCGCAAAAAACGGAAAGCCTTATTATATTGACGGCAAAAACCGTTTCTGGAGATGCTATAATTTCATTTACGGTGCACATTCATGCCAGAGCGTTGAAAATGCAGAAGTTTTCTTCAATGCAGCAAAGGCTTTCGGTAAATTCCAGTGCATACTTGCCGATTATCCCATCGATTCTCTGAGCGAAACAATCCCCAATTTCCACAACACCGTTTCAAGATTTGCCGATTTCAAAAAAGCTGTTGCGGACAATCTTTCAGGCAGAGCTTCTCAGGCGGAAGAAGAAATCAAGTTTGTTCTCGACAGAGAAAGAGACTGCTCCGTGCTTCTTGATATGCTGGATGCAGGCGAGCTTCCCTTAAGAGTTACTCATAACGACACAAAGCTCAACAATGTTATGTTTGACGACGAAACAAACGAAGGAATCTGCGTTGTTGACCTTGATACCGTTATGCCCGGACTTTCACTCTATGATTTCGGTGACAGCATCCGTTTCGGTGCAAACACCGCCGCAGAGGATGAAAAGGATATTTCAAAGGTTTCACTCAGCCTTGAAAACTTTAAGGCATACACTCTCGGATATCTCACCACCGCAGGCGAAAGCCTTACCAAAAACGAAATTGAACAGCTTGCATTCTCATCAAAGCTTATGACTCTTGAATGCGGTATGCGTTTCCTCGGCGATTTCATCAACGGCGATACATACTTCAAGACCGAATATCCCGAACACAATCTCGTCAGATGCCGCACGCAGTTTGCGCTTGTTGCGGATATCGAAAAGAAAATGGAAGAAATGCAGAAAATTGTTTGTGACTGCTGCCGGGAACTCGGAATCTCAAAATGAGCGAGTTCAATCTTCTCTCTGAATGGGATTTCAAGAAAGAAATTGTTAAATGGCTTTTAAAATATGACCGCACCTTCTTCAGAATGGAAGGCTATGATCTCGATGACTATGTTCTTCAGTACAGGCTTCCCGATTTTGATTATGTTCATGTTGATTCGTTCATCGATGACAACGACGATGTTATCACCTATCTGAAAGCAAAGATTTCTTTGAGAGCAACCGGCACAAGAAGCTGTAAGGATGAGGAATTGGTTTTTTATCACGTTCTGAGAACTTTCATCGACTCGCCCGAGGTTGAACCGTATCCCATTGGATATATCATAAAAGAGTACAAACACGGAAGATGACACTTTTGACAGGGAATGCCATGCGCATTTCCTGTTTTTTTGCTCCAAAACAGCTGTGCAACACTTTGTTGCGTGACTTTTTTAGTGGTTTATGATTAAATTAAGTCACGGAAATACTCCGTTTATTTCACGGGAGGTGAAAAAATGGCAAAGGTTTCAAAAAATATTAAAAAGTTAAGAAACGAAAGAAAGCTGACTCAAGACTCCCTCGCCGAAAAAATCAACGTCACAAGGCAGACCGTTTCAAGCTGGGAAAATGACAGAACTCAGCCGGATATTGAAATGCTCGGTGTGCTTGCCGATGTTTTCAGGGTGAGTCTTGAAGAAATCATTTACGGCGAAAAACGCAACGTTGGACTTGAAGCAACTAAAAAAGATAACCGAAAAGCAATGAACATTGTTTTTGCAACGCTCGGCACGCTTCTGACCGTGACCGGAATCGTGATTGTCTTTGCTTGCTTCTGGGACGAAATTCCCGAAGCACTTCTTGCGGCATTGATGTTTCTCCCTCTTATTGCAGGGTGTGCTGCTGCATTTTATGCTTATTCAAAGAAAAAAGACAGCATATCATGGTGTGAGGGAGCCTGCGTTGCATGGTCTGCAGGGCTTGCAATCACAAATGCTCTTGTCAATGCCAATTTCGGTGCAGACCTCGGATTTGAAAAACTCCTGATAATTGATTCTCTTCTGATTCTGCCCATGGCGTTTGTTCTCAACTCCGTTTTTCCGCTTACGGCATATTTTGCCTGCATCTGCACATGGAATATTTTTACCGCAGCAGAATATGCGGCGGCGCTCATTCCCCTCTATGCGGCAGGACTTTTATTTGTTTTCAAATCAAAAGACTCTGATATGAAACATAAATACTCGGTCTGGGTTTCTGTTATTTCAGCCGCATTTTTAGTTGTTTCTTCGCTCTGCATAACAGGTCAGCAGCCACTCACCATTCTGTTTTATCTGCTCCTTTCCGTTTTCGCTCTTCTCTATGCGGCAGATAAAAACAGTGATTCATCCTATCCGTTCAGATATTTTGCCGTTCCGTGTATTACCGTTATTAATGCCGTTCTCTGCGTTATCACGGAAATGCTGCTTGATGAATACAAGCAGGACGGATACGCGGTGTTCCCCTTTATTGTTTCAATAATTATTATTGCACTTGCGTTTTTTATCGGCAGAAAAGACCTCGGAAAGAATCCCGTTAAAACCGCCTTTCTTTCTGTAACGGAATTAACCTCTTTCGTTCTCGGCGGAAGTTCGGTACTCGAACAGTTTTCATACGGCGAAGAAATGCAGACAGTTATTTCTCTGCTTTCTCTCGCATCAAGTATCTTGCTCGTCATCAGCGGCATTAAAAACGCAAAAATGCTGACAGTGAATCTCGGACTGCTAATGATTTGCTACATCTTTTATGTGACACTTATCATGGGCAACTGGGATTTGGTTTACAGCGGAATCGCCTGCGTGGTTATGGGCATTGCCCTGCTTCTCATCAACAGAAAGCTCTCAAAGACTTTTAAAGCAAGGGAGGATGAGACCAATGCGTAAAAAGCTTCCGATAATCATTCTGGTTGCAATTCAGCTTGCGTTTGCACTGTCACTTACCGCGATAAGACCCGTCACGGAATGGCTGATTTCCAACAAAGGCAAGGAATTCGTTTTTGAGGTTGACGGTATTTCGGCACATTATGACGGGTGGGCAGGCACGGCTTATATCTATGCGCCGATAAAAGGCACAACCCCGCCTTACCGTGATAACAGTAAATATGCCATAATAGAAACAAATGAAAACGGGCTTTCCGCAGTTACGGGTTTCTATCATAAAAAGCCGAAAGACGCCCCTTATCTTAAAGCAAAACATGATTTCTTTACCGAAAAAATCGAAACATATAATGGTGAATTTCCGAAGAAATTGTATTTTGAAATGTTTTCCTATTTCGGCGGTGAATACGTGGTCACGGCAGATAATCTGGAATTCACAATCAGGGCAACCGTTTATAAAGGCGAAATAAGAATGCACGGAATCCTTGTCAACGGAATGCCGATTGAAGAATATATAAAACAGCACGGATAAAAATGCCCCGTTTGGAATTAACCAAACGGGGTTATCTTATTTGCGGTAGTATTTATCCGAACGTTTCAGATAATCGACAAGCATCATTGTCCAGTCGGTCTGAATCATGTCAACGCC
>JAZSNQ010000121.1:0-3719 GCA_045536515.1 Acutalibacteraceae bacterium
TGGGGTGACTGACCCATACCGATGCAGGGACCGCATGAGCATTCAAGAAGTCTTGCGCCTGCGCAGAGGATATCGGAAAGCGCACCGTTGAGTGAAAGCATATTGAGAACCTGCATTGAACCCGGTGAAATGGTGAGGCTTACGTTTGGAGCAACCTTCTTGCCCTTGAGTATAGCCGCAACCTTGAGAAGGTCAAGCAGAGATGAGTTTGTGCATGAACCGATGCATACCTGGCTGATTTCAATGTTGCCGATTTCCTCAACGGTTTTTACGTTGTCGGGCATATGAGGCATAGCTGCCATGGGTGCAAGCTTGCAAAGGTCGATATCTATGATTTCGTCGTATTCCGCATCAGCGTCGGGGAGAAGCTCTGTCCAGTCTTCTTCTCTGCCCTGAGCCTTGAGGAATGCCTTTGTGATTTCGTCTGAAGGAAAAACAGAGGTTGTTGCGCCGAGCTCTGCGCCCATATTTGTGATAGTTGCTCTTTCGGGAACAGAAAGAGTCTTTACACCCTCGCCGCCGTATTCGATGATTTTACCTACGCCGCCCTTAACGCTCATGATGCGGAGAACTTCAAGGATGATGTCCTTTGCACCAACCCAGGGTGAAAGCTTGCCCGAAAGGCGTACAAGTGTCATTTTCGGCATTGTTGTGTAGTATGTACCGCCGCCCATTGCAACTGCAACGTCAAGACCGCCTGCACCGATAGCAAGCATACCGATACCGCCGCCTGTGGGTGTGTGGCTGTCCGAGCCGATAAGCGTTTTGCCGGGCTTGCCGAAGCGTTCAAGATGAAGCTGGTGGCAGATACCGTTGCCGGGCTTTGAGAAGAGAAGACCTCTTTTCTTTGCAACGCTCTGAATAAATCTGTGGTCATCTGCGTTTTCAAAGCCGTTCTGAAGAGTGTTGTGGTCGATGTATGAAACGGAAAGCTCTGTGCGTACCCTTTCAACGCCCATTGCTTCAAATTCAAGATATGCCATTGTACCCGTAGCATCCTGAGTTAGTGTCTGGTCAATCTTGAGACCGATTTCGGTGCCGGGTATCATTTCGCCGCTGACAAGATGGCTCTTAATCAGCTTCTGACCTATTGTCATTCCCATAATCCATCCTCCTGTTTATTAAAAACAATAATATATAATTTTATGTCAACAATCGCCGTTTGTCAAGTAAAAACTATACTTTATTTTTTGTTATAGATGTTGACTTTTTTTATTGATATTGTTATACTTATTAGAGTATTGATGAAAGGAAAAGACTATGAGTTTTACTGTTAAAGGATGCAAAAAATACGGTAAGGATATGCCCGTAGATATTTCTGTTTCAGGCGGCGTTTTCGGCGGTGCTTCGGGTACTGTTTTTCAATTTGATAATTGTGCTGTTTTTCCCGGCTTTATTGATGTTCATGTTCATCTCAGAGAGCCGGGATTTTCTTATAAAGAAACGGTTTCAACGGGAACAAAAGCGTGTGCAAGAGGCGGTTACACAACCGTTTGCTCAATGCCTAATCTCAATCCCGTTCCCGACAACAAAGGGAATCTTGATGCTCAGCTTGAGCTTATAAATAACAATGCCGTAATTAACGTTAAACCCTACGGTTCAATAACCGTCGGTCAGAACGGACAGGCTCTTTCCGATATGGATGCGATGCTTGAAAATGTTTGTGCTTTTTCCGATGACGGAAAGGGTGTTCAGAGTGAAGAAATGATGAGACAGGCAATGCTTAAGGCAAAGTCGCTTGGTAGAATGATAGTTGCTCATTGCGAGGATAACTCTCTTCTTGAAGGCGGATATATCCACAAGGGCAAGTATGCTGAAGAACACGGACACAGAGGAATCTGCTCCGAAAGCGAATGGAAACCCATTGAGCGCGATTTGAAGCTTGCAAAGGAAACGGGCTGTGCATACCATGTCTGCCATATCTCAACAAAAGAAAGCGTTGAGCTTATCAGAAAAGCAAAGGCAGATGGTGTTGATGTAACTTGCGAAACCGCACCGCATTATCTTATTCTCAGCGATAAGAATTTGCAGGAGCATGGCAGATTCAAAATGAATCCTCCGCTTCGTGACGAAAGCGACAGACTTGCACTTATTGAAGGCATCTGTGACGGCACAATAGATATGATTGCAACAGACCATGCACCTCATTCTGCAGAAGAAAAGGGCAGAGGTCTTGAAAAGAGCGCAATGGGTATTGTCGGAATAGAAACCGCATTTCCGCTGCTATATACATATCTCGTTAAGGAAAACATCATAACATTAGATAAATTAATTGAGCTTATGAGCATAAATCCTGCAAAAAGATTCAGCTTTAACAGCTCACTCGAAAACGGTATGCCCGCTGATTTTACCGTGTTTGATTTGGACAAAAAATATATAATTAATCCCGATGATTTTCTTTCAAAAGGCAGAGCAACTCCGTTTGAAGGATATGAAGTATACGGCGAATGCCTTATGACTGTATGTAACGGAAAAATCGCATGGAAAAAGGAGGATAAATAATGAACAGAGGTGTATATAAAATCCTCAGCAACAAGCCTTTGACCAAGGACATATATGAAATGAAACTTGAAGGCGAAACTTCTCATATTACCGCGCCCGGACAGTTCCTCAATATTCTTCTTGACGGCTTTTATCTCCGCAGACCCATTTCAATCTGTAATTATGATGATGAAACAATAACCATTATTTATAAGGTTGTCGGTCACGGTACAGAGGCTATGGTAAAGCTTAACATTGGTGAAAAGCTTGATATTCTCTGCGGTCTCGGCAACGGTTTTGATACCTCAAAAAGCGGAAAAAAACCGGTGCTTATCGGTGGCGGTGTCGGCGTACCTCCGATGTATAATCTCTGCAAAAAGCTTCTTTCCGAGGGCAAGGATGTAACAGTCATCCTCGGTTTTAACACAAAAGATGAAATTTTCTATGAGGAAGAATTCAAGGCACTCGGTGCAAAAGTATGCGTTTCAACCGTTGACGGTTCTTACGGCACAAAGGGTTTTGTAACCGATATACTCAAAGACCTTGAATATGATTATTTCTTCACCTGCGGACCTATGCCCATGTTCAGAGCTGTTGAAAAAATTGCTGCAACAAGCGGACAGTACAGCTTTGAAGAAAGAATGGGCTGCGGCTTCGGTGCCTGCATGGGCTGTTCATGCAAAACAAAATACGGATATAAGAGAATCTGCAGGGACGGCCCCGTGCTTGAAAGGGAGGAAATAATATGGTAAACACAAAAGTCAATCTTTGCGGAATTGAGATTGATAATCCGGTTATCCCCGCTTCGGGTACATTCGGATTCGGCTATGAATTCGCAGAACTTTATGATATCAACTGTCTCGGTACATTTTCTTTTAAAGGAACAACAAAAGACCCCCGTTTCGGAAATCCCACTCCCAGAATTGCCGAATGTGACAGCGGCATGATTAACGCCGTGGGACTTCAGAATCCCGGCGTTGAAAAGGTTATCAGCGAGGAGCTTCCGAAGCTTAAAAAATGCTTTTCAAAGCCCGTTATGGCAAATGTAAGCGGTTTTTCGCTCGAAGAATATGCCTATACCTGCGAAAAAATTGATAAAGAAGAACAGGTCGGCTGGCTTGAAGTCAATATAAGCTGTCCCAATGTTCACGGCGGCGGAATGAGCTTTGGCACCGAGCCGGAAATGGCCGCTCTTGTCACCCGCGAGGTCAAGAAGGTCACCACCAAGCCGGTCATCA
>JAZSNQ010000009.1:0-11679 GCA_045536515.1 Acutalibacteraceae bacterium
ACAACAAGCTCTCTTGCCTGCGGTTTTCTTCTTTCAAATGCCATAAAAAACGGAACCGAAAGTTCAATTATGATAAGAACACCTGTTATGTAGTAGCCTTTTCCGGGGAGTTTGTCGCCCAAAAACAAGGTTAAGGGAATAAGAGCAAAAAACACTATGAGCATTGCAACGTTTGATTTTTTCATACTGTTCCTCCCTTGTTTATTCTGCATAACTCAACAACATTTTCTGCCGTAACGGCATTTTTAAATATGTGCTTACTCATTCGGTTTGCCGCTGTTGTGTAGAAACTGTTACCACCGAAGAACTTCTGCGGAGTTTCGGTTGTAAGCACCTGACCGTCGAAGAACATACTCACTCTGTCGGCATATTTTGCGCAGAACTCAACATCGTGCGACACCATAAGAATTGTTATACCTTGACTCTTTAACGTGTTCAGAATACCTGCAAATGTTTCTTTGAAGAAGCTGTCCATTCCCTTTGTCGGCTCATCAAGAAGAAGGATTTTCGGCTCAGTCAAAAGAATTTTTGCAAGAGCTGCTCTCTGTTGTTCACCGCCCGATAAATCATAGGGATGATTTTCAAGAAGCTCTGTAATTTGGCAAGTTTCTGCAATTTCGGTTATCTTGTTTTTTTTCTTTGTCATTTCCGCAAGATCGTCAATCACTTTGTTTTTCACAAACAGACTTTTCGGGTCCTGCGGAAGCATTGAAATGCAGTTTCTGAAAAGTTCACCCGATTTGAATTTATTGACGGCTTTTCCGAACACCTTGATTTTGCCTCGGTAGGGTTTACAGATTCCGCAGATTGCTTTCAATGTTGTGGACTTGCCTGCACCGTTGCCGCCGACTATGGCAGATATGCTGCTTTCAGGAATTTCAAGACTGACACCTCTGAGAATATCGGGGGTGTCTTTTTCATATCTGAACCATAATTCTTTGAGCGACAATGCAGAATTTTCGATTTTATTATCAATGTTTTTGCAGGGAATTTCGGCGATTTGAGGTTTGATTTCAAATTCTTTATTGAGCCACGCTCTGCCTTCTCTGACGGTCAGAGGGCAGGCACCGTTTCCGTTTGCATTGTAGAAAACACGAACGGGAGTCGGCATTGCCGTAAACATGGGATTGTTCTGTTCAAAAAGAAGCCTGCCGATATTTCTCGGTGTATCATCGGCGATGATTTTTCCGCTATCAATAACAATTGCTCTGTCTGCATAAGGGAAAATATCTTCAAGACGGTGCTCGGTTATGATAACGGTTGTGCCGAGTTCGGTGTTGATTTTTCTGACTGTATTGAGAAAATCCGATGCCGCGATGGGGTCAAGCTGACTTGTAGGTTCATCGAGAATCAGAACTTCGGGCTGCATTGCCATAATCGAAGCAAGGTTGAGAAGCTGCTTCTGACCGCCCGAAAGAACTGCAACATATCTGTGAAACCAATCCTGAATACCGAAGTAACAAGCCATTTCCGCAACTCTTGAACGCATTGTTTTTTGGTCACAACCCAGACTTTCAAGACCGAAAGCAAGCTCGTGCCACACTTTATCCGTCACAATCTGGTCATCGGGATTCTGCATTACATAGCCGATTTTTGATGATTGCTCATGGTTGTCAACATCTTTCAAAGTGATGCCGTTGAAATATATTTCTCCGCTTCTTTTTCCGTGGGGAGTGAGAACGGTTTTGAGATGTCGGAGAAGAGTTGTTTTTCCGCTTCCCGATTTGCCGCATAGAACGATATATTCGCCTTTTTCTATTTTGAGCGATACGTTATCAAGTGACTTTTTATCTTTTGAGGTCGGATACGAAAATGTTAAATTTTCGATTTTGAAATGTTCCACTGTATAACCTCCTTGATGTTTAAAGCGACGGGTATCATAAGATATCCGAGATATGCGATAAATCCGATAATGTTAAAACCGTTTATCGGTGTGATATTTCTTTCGGGCAGAAATTCCGCATTCATCCCGCCGTTTGCGGCAAAAAAGATAACAATACCGAGTAAAATGAGCATAACCGCAGTTAAAATCCAATCGGTTTTTGTCATTCGGTAAACCATAAAGCTTGTCCGTTTTGTCGTGCCGTAGCCTCTTGAACGCATTGAATCGCTTGTTGTGATGCTTCCTTCGAGTGCCCACGAGGTGAGAACTCCGATAACGGTCATTCCCGAACCCAGTTTATCTTTTATTGATGATTTTTCTGCCGTTCCTTTACCGATTGAACTTCTCACACCTATAATCTGCTTTGCTTTCTGCAAAAGATTCGGTATCATACGGAATACCATAACGAGAAGCAGAGATAAAGACGGTGCAAGATTGCCGAAAAGGCAGGTGAACTTATCTCCCGTCAGGACTTTACCGTAGCATCCGAACCACAGAATCATCAGCACAAAAGTTGTTGCAACCGCTACACCGTAAACGAGAGCTTCAAGGGTATAAGGTCTGTCAAGATATGTAAAAAGAACTGTTACGCCTCTTGTGTTCACAATCGGATTGAAGAGTGTGATGAATACGAAAAGCGGTATCATCAATGATATGTTTTTTATTCCTTTTCTGCCGTTAAGCAAAAAGTAATACACTCCGCTTGCGAATATGCCTGCAAGCAGATAAACGGGGTGCTGCAGAAGAACACCGAAAGCTATTGCTCCGATGAAAAACAGCAGATTCACCGTCGGATGAAGTTTTGAGAATGAATCTTGTTTCATATTTTTACCGTTGCTTTTTCTTTGCTTCTTTAAGACCTGCCGTTTCTAACGCTCTGGGCCACGGACCCAAAAAAGCTTTGATGCGTGACATTGTTACAACATCAAAATCGGATTTTTTAGGCAATCTTCCGAGTTCTTCACGTTTTTGATGAAGAGTC
This sequence comes from Acutalibacteraceae bacterium, assembly GCA_045536515.1. Taxonomy (GTDB): domain Bacteria; phylum Bacillota; class Clostridia; order Oscillospirales; family Acutalibacteraceae; genus CAG-177. Next base: position 2,865 of record JAZSNQ010000009.1, read on the forward strand.
TCGATTGCCCACTCTATCTTTTTATCACTAATCATTATTTTCACCAAACAAAAAAACTCTTTCAACCAATAAGCTGAAAGAGCGTAAAACATAAACATAGCAGATCTGACCCGAATTTCAGGTTCAAGTCGGCTGTACTCTTCCATCCAAAGATATTAACCAAATCACGGCAGGTGTTCCGACTGATGTGCCGAGGCACAAACACGGTAATGGCGGTTGCTCGGGAATTTAACCCGATTTCCCTTTTAATCTACTCCGCAAAGCGTTTCAAACCGTGATTCAATTATATTATTTTTAAAAACCAATGTCAAGGTCTCTGCCCATATCGCATGTATAATGCCATTCGATTTTATCACCATCCGAAAGTTTATATTTTCCGCAACCGACAGACGGCGATTCACCGTTCACAAAATATATCCAGCCTGAAGATTTGCCGAAATCCGTTTCATAAATATTGTTTATCCCTTCAATATATCCCATATTTGCTGAAAACAGAATTTCATTCTCCTTGCACACCTCAACAAAAACATCATACACACTATCGCCGTTTTGAATTTCAACTTCGGTTTCTTTAAGTATAATTCCGCTTTTCGGTATATGGCTTTTTCCCTTATCCTTTATCAAATCACAGTTAATGCTTATTGTAACTGAACCAACCGTGTTTGGTTTTTCATTACCCGATATTCCCATAATAAGAGTAATAATTGCAACTGTTACAACTATAACAATAACTATATATTTATTTTTTCTTGTTGCGAAAAGAACAGCACACAACATTATTGAAATAACGCATACAGAAACTATTATAAACCGGACCGTGTCGGATTGGTTTTCAGAGATTTTTGTTGTTTCTGATTCGGGAATTATTGTTGTGCTTATATTTTTTGAAGCACTCTCATTTGAATTTGATGTTTCGGTTATTGAGGCAGAGTCCGCTGAAGTTGTTTGAACCGATGTTGTTTCGGTTGAGAATTCATTGGTTGTTTTTTCCTTGGAAACATTTTTGTTTTCATTAAAGATATAAAACGACGATTTACCGTTTTTGAAATTTTCGTAGGCAATTGAAGCGCATAAAACCTGAGCTGTTGCGGTTGAATCGGAAGCGCCGCCTTTTCTGTGGCAAAAACTTCCGTCTGATAAAATAAAATTGCTTATTCCGTCAAAAACCGTGTTGCCGTTTTTAATAAATCGGTCATCATTGCAAACATTGATATCCAAAGACGAAAGAGCTGTTATAACCTGCGCCGCGCTTTCGGGATTTTCAAATCCGTATGACGAATATCCGCCGTTTTCAAGCTGTCGTGCGGAAAGAAAATCAAGAGCTTTATTAACAGAGGCTTTAACGGAAGAATTGTCATAATGAAAAGACAATGCCTGCACGGTCATTGCGGTCACATCAACATCTCCGTGGTCTCCCGTAACCGAAAAACCTCCGTCTTTAAGTTGCAAAGAGAGCAGCTCATTGATAAGCCCGTTCACGGAATAAGCAGCACTCACACAGCCGTTGTTCAGCAAATGCAGACCAAAAACAAGGCTCATTATTCCTTGTTCTCCGATTGAGTTGCTGAGAGCTTTGTTAATATACGGGTTTGTTTTATCACCGATTGCAATATATACGAGCGCAAATTTAAGGCGTGATGATGCAGAGCCGACTTCGTTTTCCGAAAGATAATTATTCAAAGCGGTGTTATAATCCGAAAAATCATATTTGCCGTGATTGCTCAAAGCAATAATATACCACTCGGAGCCTGCTCCCGCATAATCAGTCAAATCACCGTCAATCCATTCCTGAACGGAATCCGCAGACGAAATTTGCAGATTATATTCAATTATTCTTTCTTCATATTGTTCTGTTTTGTTACCGTATGCAACGGCAGGAACAAATCCCGCCGTTGCAACAATCAAAGCAACTGTAAAGGCAGTTAATCTTTTCATATATTATGCAAAAATTGAAAGAATGAAGTTGATAATCGCAGAGAAAAATGAGTTTATTGCAGAAAGAACTGATGCAAAAATTCCACCGTTAATCTGTGCTGTGCATACGGGAGGAACAAGAGTTTCTGATGCGGAAACAGCACTTATGATATGTTCGCCCGCACCGCTTATCTGAATTGTTGCCTTACCGTTTTCGCCTGTTTTCACACCTGTTGTTTTGCCGTCAACGGTTATTTCTGCATTTGCAACGGGAAGGGTTACAGGATTCCAATTTGAATCATAGCCTGTACCGGTGAGAGTAAGTTCAATATCTGAATTTGCATCTGCAGTAACGGTATAGCTGCTAAAGAAACAATATTTATCCGAATAATTTTTGCTGTCGGAATAAACAAAAGCATTAAGATAGTCACCGTTTTTTACACTGTCTGCAAGACTCCAACAAGATGAATTATTAATATAGTATCCGAAATTTCCGCTTGTATCACCCCAAAGCTTGCCGATTGAAAGGCCGTAATCTTTGTGAGTGTAATAGCTGTAGCCTTCTTTTGCTCCGCCCGGATATACAGCCTCGTGAGCTGCATAGAGAGCATCGTTAACAGTAAGCGCGTTGTCTCCGTCAATATCGGTAACAGTAACTTTTGTTTGCCCGGTAACAAGCTGACCTTTATTTGCAATTGAAACATAAACTGTTGCGGAAACATTATCCGCAAAGGATGTTATGCTCATGCATCCCATAACCATTAGGAACGCAAGCATAACCGAAAATAATTTTTTCATTTTGAAAGCTCCTTTGAATAAATTATATCAAAACAGTGGCCACTGATTTTGAAGACAAAAAAATACCCTTTTAACCCGAAAGTTAAAAGAGTACAACAGACAAACAACTCAACAAAGGCAACAAAAAAATGCACCCCGATTACTGTGAGCAGTTAATCGGTTGCACTCTTCTCACCAAAGTTGTGTTTAACCAAAAGTGACACGGCAGGTGTTCCGACTGATGTGCCGAGGCACAAACACGGTAATGGCGGTTGCTCGGGAATTTAACCCGATTTCCCTTTTAATTTACTCCGCAAAGCGTTTCAAACCGTATCTTATCAATTCATATTCAATTGCACATTATTATAATCTCATTTGCTGGTTTTGTCAATACATAAAAATTGACGGAACAAAAAGATAATCATGTCATGACATAGAATAAAGATACTATAAAGAATTAAGCGTTCAATTGTTGGCTTTGAGAATCAATGACGACAATGAGACTTGCCTCGGAAGCAAACCTGAATGTGAATTTGGCGGTGATCGTTGTTTCGGCATTGCCGCAAATACAGACTTCCTGTTTGTATATAAGAAAGCAAAGTGTTCATTCAGACAAACTGTTTGCATTTTTATTTAAATTTTTTAAAAACATTTAGACCAAACTGTGTTTTCAACCGTCATATAGGTGAAGGGATATTTATACTTGTTTGTTTTTTATTTTTCGGGAGGGATATTATGGATGATTCTTTTGAAAGAACTCTTGTCAATCTTGATGGTCTTCATTCGCTTGAGATATCCGTTGACAAAGAAAACAAAACGGTTATAGCTGAGCTTGTCGTGCCCGATGAACCGCCGACATTCATTTATGCCGAAAAATTTGATGAACCCTGCAATTATATGAAAACGGCAATCAAAAAAGGGATAGTTTATCTTAATGGAGAACGTTCGGAAGCACCGTGCAAACCATCAAAAAACAGGCTGCATTGACGTGAGTACTGTGCTTTGATTTTGTTACGGAATTCTCTTAATGAGACTAATGTTTCTCTTGCCGGTATAATTGACATATTAGAAATAAGATACTATAATTAATTTTATATAAATTTAAGGAGTGTCAGTGTTTATGGATGCCGATAAACAAAGAATTGCCGAACTTGTAATCGAAATACAAAACGGTAAAACCGATGCTTTTAATGAACTTTATAAATTGACAAGCTCAAGAGCCTATTTCGTAGCTTTGCAGATAACCAAGAACGAAGAGGATGCTCAGGATGTTCTTCAGGACAGCTACATAAAAGCTCTTGAAAAAATAGGTTCTCTCGATAAGCCGGAAAGCTTTGTGAGTTGGTTTCATCAGATGGTTGCCAACAAAAGCAAGGATTCATTGAAAAAGAAAAAGCCTTCTCTTTTTGAAGGCGGTGAGGATGAGGCGTTTGAGGTTATTCCCGATGAGGATGAAACATTCACGCCCGAAAAAAATCTTGACCATACGGAGCTCCAGAAAGCGATTATGGAGGCAATAGACGAGCTTTCCGAAGAAAAGCGGGCCTGCGTGCTCATGATGTATTTCGAGGAAATGAGCGTTAACGAAATAGCTCAGAGCCTTGACTTGTCAGTCAGCACCGTAAAAAACAGATTGTTTACCGCAAGAAAAGACCTCAGGAACAGCTTTGAAAAAAGAGGAATTACCTCAGTCTACAGTGCCGTACCCATCGGTGCCGTTATCTGGGCACTCAGCAGGCTGTCGGATGCAGTTTCGGAAACATTTGCGGGAAGTGCCGCTTCTTCCGAAGTTCTTGCAGGTGTTACAGCCGCAAGTGCAGGTTCTGCTGCGGCGGCAGGTGCAGGCGGTGCGGCAGGCACGGGAATTGCGGCAAAGGCTGCGGCAATAACAGTTGCGCAGAAAATTGTTGCGGGGGTTGCCGTTGCAGGTGTTGTGACGGGTTCAGCCGTAGGAGTTACAACTGTTATAAAAAACAACAGAGAGAGCGAAACAACAACTGCCGCATATGTTGAAGAGGTTACAACATCTCCTGCAACGGCAAAAGAAGTTTTTGCAGTTGTGACCGAAACGGGAACAACAATTACATTAACGCTTGAGCCATCAAAGCCTACTCTTTCAGTGTCCGTAACCGATAAAAAAGAACCGACGGCAACCGTTGCTCATTCCGAAATGGTCAGACAGACAAAGACGGAAAAAACAACGGAACAGTCAACAAAGAAAACAAGACCTACAACCACACGCAGAGATTATTCTCTTGATTATACAAAGGCGACAACCCTGCCTTCAACAACCGTTGTTGCAACAACTTTAAAAACCACAACGAAAAAGGATGAAACAACAACCGAAAAAACCACCACAACTACCAAACCTACAACAACTACCACCAAACCAACGACCACAACAACCAAGCCGACAACTACAACAACTAAACCCACAACAACCACAACAACTCAGGCTCAAAATGCACATCTTACCGTAACGGTCATAGATTATGATGAAAACCCGGTTGCTGAATTTGAAGTTGAGGTTCCTGCAGGCACATTGATGGATTGGGATTATCTTGTTGAGCTTGTCAGTTCAAAAGGCTATGAAGCCCGTTCCGGTGTTTTCGGAGATGTCGGTGTCACTGCCGAAGCGGGCGGAAGTTATGACGTCAGAGCAGAATTATAAAAAATATTTAAATTTTTCTAAACCAACCGCAAACACCGGTCGTCTTATAGGTGAACAGAAAAACAAAAAGGAGAATCACAATGAAAAAGAATCTGTTAACATTTGTAAGCACACTTCCATTCTGGATTCCGTTTCCCTTAATATTTCTTGCGGTTGACTATTATTTGACCGATGAGCAGTCGTGGATAGCGATTGCGGCGGCATCTTTTCTCGGTGTTATATCTTTCGGATATGCCTCTATGGGGAAAATTGCAGAAATGTTTGCAGGCGACAGTATGGGATTTTTAATTTCCTGTATCACAACATCATTTTTGAATGACGGATTTGATGAAAGTTTTTTTAAGCCGTTTTCTTCAATTTCTTATCTTCATTTTCTGATTGCGGGCATTATAATCATTCAGATTTTTGCAATTCTTACAGTGAAGGTATGTAAAAAGATTAAAACCAAAATCAAAAAGCAATAAAAAAATACAGGATAAAAGGAGAATCACAATGAAAAAGACCTTTACAAAAATTATAGCCTCATTTCTCGCGATTACTCTTGTTTTTAGCATAGGAGTAATAGGGCTTTCCACTTCGGCAATATCTGTTTCCGAGAATTTTTACACAACCGACGGAGTGTCCGGATTTAATTATAAGATTAATAACGGTGAAATTGAAATCGGAGAAATTGCGATAATCGGTGATTTCATTATTCCCGAAAGCATTGACGGATACCCCGTAACATCGGTAAAAGGTTCATCGGAATTCATATGCAAGAATGTTTATATTCCGGCAACCGTCAGAACTTTTTTTGCTGCTTATAATCCGGAAAAATACATTGTCGATGAAGATAACCCTTATTATTCGAGTGATGAACATGGTGTTCTGTTTGACAAAAACAAGGAAACCCTGATCTTTTATCCGTGGGGAAGTACCGCCGAAAAATATGTTGTTCCCGATTCAGTAAAATATATAAGTGAATCAGCTTTTGAATGTTGTTTCTTTTTGAAAGAAGTTGTGCTTAATGAAGGTCTGCTTGAAATTGCAGAATACGCTTTTGCCGATTCTTACGGAATAAAGAAAGTTGAAATATCTTCAACGGTAAACAAGATTCATAACAGTGCATTCTATCATTGCAAAAATCTTGAGTTTATAAGTGTTGATGAAGATAACGACTATTATTCGAATGATGAATACGGTGCTCTTTTTGACAAAAACAAAACAAAGATTTATAAATATCCGTCAAGTGCACCTTATGAAAGTTATGTTATTCCTGATTCTGTAACTCAAAAGTATTTTGAGTGGTACGGACCTACTCTCAGAGCTTTTGAAGATTTGAAATATCTCAAAGAAATAACAATTCCGGCAAGTATGGAAGACCTCAGCTCATACGGCTTTTCTTTTTTTGAAAAAATCAATGTAAGTCCTGATAATCCTTATTATACAAGTGTTGACGGTGTTGTATACAGCAAAGACGGCACCGTCCTTAAAAGATATCCCGGAGCAAGCAAGGATACTTGTTTCAAGTTTAATGAGAATGTAACCGAAGCAGAATGGACAAATGGATACAGTGGGTTTAATAATATAAACACCACCTATCTTGCAAGTGTAGTATATAATGATGCTCTTAGTGAGTATGTGACCCCGATTGATGACGGAGAAGAATTATATTGTTACCACAAAGCCCTTTCAGATGTTTATTATATGGGTGACGGAGAAGCTTTTGAAAGAACAGCTAAAGATAACAATAACGGAAAAACCATAACATTCCATTACAATTGTAAGCCTGATGATCATTTTCATGATTATGAAATTGAAATAACAGCCGAAGCAACCTGCGGAAACAGCGGCGAGGCAATCCTTACCTGTTCGTGCGGCAAGATTATAACAGTGGAAATTGATAACACCGACTTGCACACTGTCGGAGACGGATATGAAGAATTTGATAATTATGTTTGCTGTAAGGCAGTAAAGTACGATGCTGTTAAATGCGAAGATTGTGATTATACACCGACATTGAAATTGAAGGAATTTCCTTCTGATATATCCATGACAGTATCAATCACCCCCGCTACCGAGGAAGAAAACGGCATTGCCCGACAATTATGTGAAGAGTGCGGTGGCCAGATTGGTTGGCTCTATCTTAATTACGGCAACAGAATAATGATTATCCGCAGTAACGGAATTGATATGATCAGAGATTATGCCCCCGGTGAAGAAATAAAAATCAAATATGAACCCCAAAAAGAAAACTCGGTGTTTGTCGGTTGGGTTGACAGAGAAGGAAACTTTGTTGAATTTCCCGAAATCATGCCCGATGAAGATGTTTATCTTGAAGCTGTGTTTGAAAACGCTTCTTATAATGTAACATATGTCAATGACGGTGAAACAGTCGGAGAAACTCAGGTTAAATACGGCGATACCGTTGATCTGAGCTTTGAACCCGAGAAGTTAGGCTATAATTTCATCGGCTGGGCATATAACGGTGAGCTTGTGGATGAAGCTTTTGCCATGCCGGGATTTGATATAATTCTTGAAGCCGTATGGGAAGCAAAAGAATACACCGTAACATATACCGTTGCTTCCGAAACCGTTGAAAAGAATTATGCGTATGGCGAAGAAATCAATTCAGAAATACAAATTCCCGAGGGCTATGAATTCGTGAAATGGACAGACGAAAACGGCGTCGATGCCGAAATTCCCGAAACAATGCCCGCAGAAGACCTTGTTTTTGTTGCAAAGCTCAACGCGATAAGAAACAATCCTTTGTTTGATGTTCATGCAAGCTTTGATGATGATTGCTTCGGTGATAAGACAGGCGAAGTAATTATGAAGGTTGAAAACACAAGCAGCACTGCAGATAAGGGTGCGGTTTATGTAACCGAAGGCGTTAACTATCATCAGGTTGCATCATATCAGATTACAATGGTTACGGTTGAAGGCGAAAACGAAGAAATAATCCAGCCCGTAAACGGCAAGAAGGTAAAAATACGTATACCGATTCCCGAAAACTATACCGAAAACAATACATTTGAGATAATCCACCGTTATTCGGATAAAGGCAGAGAGCCTATAACTCCCGTTGTTGTTGACGGATATCTTGAATTTTACACGGGACATTTCAGCACCTTTGAGGTTTATGTTGCCGCAGGCCTGAGCGTTTCCGCAAAGCCTCATAACACAAACGTAACATACAAAGGAAAGCTTAATCTTGACGGAATTGAACTGACTTATATAAACGATAACGGTGAAGTGATAAAGGTTACCGACACATCGGAAATTACCGTTAAGAATTTTGATTCCTCAAAAATCGGAACACAGACCGTAACGGTAGAATATGCAGGCGAAACCGCAGAAATTGAAGTGACGGTAAGCTATGCATGGTGGCAGTGGATAATCAGAATATTCCTGCTCGGATTTATCTGGTATTAATGATAAAAGAGCAGTCGGGAAGCTTCTGACTGCTCTTTT
>JAZSNQ010000063.1:0-4933 GCA_045536515.1 Acutalibacteraceae bacterium
GGCGTTCCTTCCCGAATGAACATCGGTCAGGTTCTCGAAGTTCACCTCGGCTTTGCCGCAAGAGCCCTCGGATACAAGATGATGACTCCCGTATTCGACGGCGCTCACGAAGAAGACATCACCGAGGCTTTCAAAGAAGCAAACAGAGTTGCAATGGAAGAGGCAGAAAAAGAAGCTGCTGCAAAGGGCATCGAATTCGACCCCTCAACCGTTCCCCAGCTCCGTCTTGACTGCAAATCAATCCTTACCGACGGCAGAACGGGCAGAAAGTTCGATAATCCCGTAACAGTCGGTGTCATGTATTATCTCAAGCTGCATCATCTTGTTGACGATAAGATTCACGCCCGTTCAACAGGTCCCTACTCACTCGTTACCCAGCAGCCCCTCGGCGGTAAAGCCCAGTTCGGCGGTCAGCGTTTCGGTGAAATGGAAGTTTGGGCACTCGAAGCTTACGGCGCAGCTTACACTCTTCAGGAAATTCTCACCGTTAAGTCCGACGACGTTGTCGGCCGTGTAAAGACCTACGAAGCAATTGTCAAGGGCAAAAACGTTCCCACACCCGGTATTCCCGAATCCTTCAAGGTTCTCATCAAAGAACTTCAGGCACTTGCGCTTGATATCAAGGTTCTTGACGAAAACAATGAAGAAATTGACCTTCGTCAGTCATTTGACAATGACGATACAGGCTTTGTTTCGGATGACAAGGCATTCCAGAATATTAACGATGCCGAACAGAGCGAAGATTTCATCATTGACGAGGACAGCGAGGACAACGACATCTTCATCAGAGACACAGGCGATGATGATATGTTTGATGACTTGCAGGATGAAATGGAAGTTGAAGACTACGGCTTTGACTTCGAAACTTCGGAGGACGATTATGAATAATCGCCTGCTCCAAAAATCTAACGGAAGGGGCATCGTTTAATGGAAAACATTGAATCCAACAGCAATCTTACTTTTGAATCCATAAAAATCGGCCTTGCTTCGCCCGACCAGATAAGAGAATGGTCGTACGGCGAAGTAAAGAAGCCCGAAACCATAAACTACAGAACTCTCAAGCCCGAAAAGGACGGTCTTTTCTGCGAAAAGATTTTCGGACCCCAGAAGGACTGGGAGTGCCACTGCGGAAAATATAAGAGAATCCGTTATAAAGGCAAAGTCTGCGAACGCTGCGGTGTTGAAATCACAAGAGCAAAGGTTCGCCGTGAGAGAATGGGTCATATCGAACTCGCAACACCCGTTTCTCACATCTGGTATTTCAAGGGTATTCCTTCAAGAATGGGACTTATCCTCGATATATCTCCCAGAGACCTCGAAAAGGTTCTCTATTTTGCAAAACACATAGTTATTGATCCCGGTGACACACCTCTTGAAAAATATCAGACTCTTGATGAGAAGGATTACGAAGAATACAGACTTCGCTATGAGGATGACTTCAGAGCAGGTATGGGTGCCGAGGCAATCAAAGAGCTTCTTGCGGAAATTGACCTTGAAGATCTTTCTGCAAAGCTTAAGGATGAAATGGAATCCGCTTCGGGTCAGAAGAGAGCAAAGGCTCTCAAGCGTCTTGAAGTTGTGGAAGCATTCAGACAGTCCGGCAACAGACCCGAATGGATGATTCTCGATGTAATTCCCGTAATTCCTCCTGAAATCAGACCTATGGTTCAGCTCGAAGGCGGCAGATTTGCAACCTCTGACCTCAATGATCTCTACAGACGTGTTATCAACAGAAATAACCGTCTTGCAAAGCTTATAGAACTCGGCTCTCCCGAAATCATTATCAGAAACGAAAAGAGAATGCTCCAGGAAGCTGTTGACGCTCTTATCGATAACGGCAGACGCGGCAGACCCGTTACAGGTCCCAACAACAGAGCTCTCAAATCTCTTTCCGATATGCTTAAGGGTAAGCAGGGCCGTTTCAGACAGAACCTTCTCGGTAAGCGAGTTGACTACTCGGGCCGTTCGGTTATCGTTGTCGGTCCCGAACTCAAGCTTTATCAGTGCGGTCTTCCCAAGGAAATGGCACTTGAGCTTTTCAAGCCCTTCGTTATGAAGCGTCTTGTCGAAACAGAAGTTGCAGGCAACGTTAAGTCTGCACGTAAGATGGTTGAACGCTCAAATCCCGCAGTATGGGATGCACTCGAGGTTGTTATCAAGGACCATCCCGTTATGCTTAACCGTGCTCCCACACTTCACAGACTCGGTATTCAGGCATTTGAACCCGTGCTTGTAGAAGGCAGGGCAATCAAGCTTCATCCCCTTGTATGTACAGCCTTCAACGCTGACTTCGACGGTGACCAGATGGCTGTTCACGTTCCTCTTTCGGCAGAGGCTCAGGCAGAAGCACGTTTTCTCATGCTTGCTGCAAACAACCTCCTCAAGCCCTCAGACGGACGTCCCGTTGCAGTTCCCACACAGGATATGATCCTCGGTTCGTACTACCTTACAATGGTTAACGACAACAATCCCGAGAATTCCGACTATAATCCCGATAATCCGTATGAACCCGGTGCTGCAGTTGAGGCAAAGGACGAAAACGGAAATCTTATCCTTGATGAAAACGGCGAAAGAATCCTTGTTTACAAGACCTTCGGCAGTGTTGACGAAGCAATGATGGCTTATGACGAAGGCGACATCGGTCTTCACGTCAACATCAGAATCCGTATGACCAAGGAAGTAAACGGCGAAAAGATTACCCGCCTTGTTAAAACAACACTCGGTAAGGTTATCTTCAACGGCCCCGTTCCTCAGGATCTCGGATTTATCGACAGAAGCAATCCCGACAACCTCTTCACTCCCGAGGTTGATGTGCTTGTTAATAAAAAGATGCTCGGCAAGATTATTGATCGCTGCATCAAGGTTCACGGAACAGCAGTTTCAGCCGATGTTCTTGACAAAATCAAGGCACAGGGTTATAACTATTCAACACGAAGCGGTATCACCGTTGCTGTTGTTGATGCAACAATTCCTCCCCAGAAGAAGGCTCTTCTTGAAGTTGCCGAGAAGAAAGTTTCCAAAATCACCAAGAACTACGAAAGAGGTCTCATCACAAATGATGAACGCTCTGAAGAAGTTATCAAGGCATGGGAAGATTGCACAAAGGAAGTTGCTGCAGAGCTTAAAAAGAACTTCAAGAAGTTCAATCCCATCAACATGATGCTTGATTCGGGTGCCCGTGGTAACGATTCACAGCTTCGTCAGCTTGCAGGTATGCGCGGTCTTATCGCCAACACCGCAGGTAAGACAATCGAAGTTCCCATCAAGGCTAACTACCGTGAAGGCCTTAACATTTCAGAATATTTCATTTCTTCCCGTGGTGCCCGTAAAGGTCTTGCCGATACAGCTCTTCGTACTGCTGACTCGGGTTACCTTACCCGCCGTCTCGTTGACGTTTCACAGGAAGTTATCATTCACCGGGAAGACTGCCACTGCACCGACGGTATCAATGTATATGATATCTATGACGGCGATCCCAAGTTCGGCGGCAGAAAGATTGTTGGTCTTGCAGAAAGACTCACAGGCAGATTCCTTCTTGAAGATTATGTTGACCCCGCAACCGGAGAGCTTCTTGCTTCAAAGGATGTTATGGTCAATGATGCAGTTGCCGAAAAGGTTGCAGCAAGCGTTCAGAGAGAAAACGACAGGAAGATTGCCGCAGGCGAGCTTCCCGAAGGTGCAAGAGCACAGATCAAGATTCGCTCACTTCTTTCATGCTGCTCCGACAGAGGCGTATGTATCAAGTGCTACGGTGCAAACCTTGCAACAGGCGATCCCGTAACAGTCGGTGAAGCTGTTGGTATTATTGCTGCTCAGTCCATCGGTGAACCCGGTACTCAGCTTACGATGAGAACCTTCCATACCGGCGGTGCTGCCGACCAGTCCGATATTACCACCGGTCTTCCCAGAATCGAAGAACTTTTTGAAGCTCGCAAACCCAAGATGCTTGCTATCATGAGTGAAATCGACGGTGTTGTTTCTTTCAGAGAAATCAAAAAGAGCCAGCATGTTGTTATCACTGCGGACGACGGAGAAGAAAGAACTTACCTCATTCCCTACGGCTTCCGTCTTAAGGTTAACGAAGGTCAGAAGGTTGCAAAGGGTGCTCAGCTTACCGAAGGTGCACAGAGTCCCCACGATATTCTTGCGATTCTCGGCGTTGAGGCTGTTCATGATTACCTCATAAGAGAAGTTCAGAGAACTTACCGCGGTCAGGGTGTTGATATCAACGATAAGCATATCGAAGTTATCGTTCGCCAGATGATGAGAAAGGTAAGAATTTCCGAACCCGGAGATTCCAAGTTCCTTCCCGGTATTGTTGTTGAAAAGGCTGAATTCAGAGAAGAAAACGAAAGAATCACAAGAGAAGCTGCAGAAAAGGGCGAAGAGCCCAAGCTTGCACAGGCAGTACCCACTCTCATGGGTATCACCAAGTCTTCACTTGCAACAGATTCATTCCTTTCCGCTGCATCCTTCCAGGAAACAACAAGAGTTCTTACAGATGCTGCCATCAAGGGCAAGACAGACCCGCTTATCGGTCTTAAGGAGAACGTAATTATCGGTAAGCTCCTTCCCTCCGGTACAGGTATGAAATGTTACAGCAACGTAAATGTTTTCTCAACAGGAAAATTCGGCAATACTGCTGAAAATGTTGATTGATTTTTGTAGAAACTGTTGACAAACCGTGTTAACATGTGATAGAATACTAAAATGTGGTGTCCGAAACTCTGCTCATTGCAGAGCAGAGTTTCTGCACGATATATAAATTCAAAGAAAGGAGAGATTGTTTTTGCCTACCTTTAATCAGCTCGTTCGTAACGGCATTTTTGGAATCAGAAAACCCAAATGCAGATATTTCGGTCTATATCAACAGCCCAGGTTGGGATGTGTCGGCTGGATGGGCAATTATGGATACTATGCAGTATATCAAGGC
>JAZSNQ010000216.1:0-8217 GCA_045536515.1 Acutalibacteraceae bacterium
TGTACGGTAAATATACATTTACCTACTATTAAGGAGGTGTCGATATGACGAGATTTCAGACCGACAGAATATTGAAAGTTGCTGCATATTGCCGTGTTTCAACCGACAGCAATGACCAAGCAAACTCCCTTGCAAGCCAGCAGAGCTATTTCAAAGAATATATCGAAAGAAATCCGATGTGGGAGCTTTATGATATTTATGTTGACGAGGGAATCACGGGTACAAGCACCAAAAAGAGAAAGGCATTCAATCGTATGATGGTTGATGCCCAGCTTAAGAAATATGACCTTATCATTACCAAAGAAATCAGCCGTTTTGCCCGTAACACTCTCGACAGCATTTATTACACCCGAAAGCTCAAGGAATACGGTATAGGAGTAATCTTTGCAAATGATAATCTTTTTACCCTTGATCCCGATGCGGAGCTTCGTTTAACGATTATGGCTTCAATCGCACAGGAAGAAAGCCGCAAGACTTCCGAGCGTGTTAAATGGGGTCAGAAACGAAGAATGGAGCAGGGTGTTGTTTTTGGCAAAAGTATGATTGGTTATGATGTGCGTGACGGCAAGCTTTACATAAATCCAGAAGGTGCGGAGATAGTCAGAAAGATTTTTCATAAGTACACAATCGAACGCAAAGGCACTTGCACCATCGCAAGAGAATTGAAAGAGGAAGGAATACCAACCTTCACCAACAAAAATTGGACTAACACAGTAATTCTCCGCACGCTTCGTAACGAAAAATACTGCGGTGATCTGGTACAGAAAAAGACCCTTACTCCGAACTATTTAACCCACGAAAAGGTTCTCAACCGAGGAGAAGAAGAGTTTGTTATTATCCGTGACCACCACGAACCGATTATCAGCCGTGAGCTTTTTGAGCTGACTCAAAAGGAGCTTGAACGCCGTTCTCCGAGTGATGAACAAAAGAAAAAGCTCGGCAACCGTTATTGTTTCTCGGGTAAAATTACCTGCGAGGAATGCGGTTCAAGCTTTGTGTTTCACAATAAGAAGTTGCGGAGCGGTAATTATTTCAAATACTGGCAATGCTATAACCGAAGGCAAAACGGAAAGATAAAGCATATCGATTCCGTGACGGGCAAAGAGGTCGGCTGTTCGATAGACCATATTGCTCAAGATGACCTGAAAAATATTATGACAAGCGTTATCGAAACGATGACCGCCGATAAAAGCAGATTCCTTTCGTTGCTGAAAAAACAGCTTGAAGAGGTGTTTTTGCAAAGCGACAACAACGATTTTGAGCGTAAAAAAGAGCAGTTTGACAAGAAAACCGAACGCAGAAAAGCACTTGTGGATTTGTATCTCGACAAGTGTATAACAAGAGAAGAATTCAAGGAAATGTCCGTTCAGCTTGACAGTGAAATCGAAAGCCTTAAAACCGAGCTTCAGAGCTGTGTTGCCAACACACTTGACCGAGAGAAGAAGGATGAAATAATCGCTGAGTGCGTTGCGTTTGCAAAAACAATACTCACTTCGGGTGAGAACAATGATGAGTTCATAAAACAGATACTTGAGTCGATGACCGTATCAAAAGACAATATAATAACAGTAAAATTAAACCTGCTGCCGTTTAAATGGAAATTTGCATTATCTTCCGTTGCAACGGCGGCAGGTTCTTCTTTTTATCCTAAAGCTGAACAATATACAAAAGAAGCGTCCGAGAATGAGGACGGAAATGCTCAAAGAGACCATAGTACAACCGATGTACCGATGTCTGTCAGCAATCCTTTAAGTTCATCATAGGGCATTGCAAAACGCTGGCTGAGATATCTGAGTGATGCACCGAGTTCACCATCGGGACCGCCGTATTGTGAAATGATTATCTGTGCATATTTCGGATTGGGGTTTTTAATTTTAATCGGATACTGCAATTTTTTTTCATAGACAAACATCAGCAATCACACTCCTGAAATTCCCAGGGCCACGGACCTTTGAGCCATTCTGCACCCTGTGATTTTTTTGCGGTGAGAGGGCAATATTTTTCTTCAAATTCAGCTTTTAAAAGCTTGTATTTAGCGTGACATTTGTGATAATGCTCCACCATCTGCAAATCCCACGGATGGGTGTCAAGATAAAGGTGGATTTCCCAGAGAGTGAACTGTGCGGCGCTTAATTTCCTGAGCATTGCTTCTCTGTTGTTCATCGGCAGCACTTCCCTGCAAAAGGCTTGTTAAGAACCGTGAAGAGTGTTCCGCATTCAAAAGCCTTCATTTCATCGAACATTGCCGTGTCCGCTTGCATGGGTACATACAGCATTGCGGCAACGGGATTTGCAGGCAGGGGAGTGACTGTAACAGGGCAGTATTCACGTTTCTGATACTGCCGCTGCGGATATCTGTATCCGCTGTATTCGGTCATTCCTATCATTCCTTTCGTAACATGAGGTGTTATCCTCTGTTACATACTATGCAAAAAATTATGAATTGACAAAGGTTTTGTGTTTCTTGACATCAGATATTATCGGGTGTTATACTGTATGCATCTATATTTAAGGAGAAAAATATGCCTATAAAAATAATTGCAACCGACCTCGACGGTACTCTCATGGCGCCCGACCATCTTACCGTTACAGAAAGAACAAAAAGTGCATTGAAATCTGCACAGGATAAGGGTGTGAAAATTTCAATCGCAACGGGCAGAGCACTAAATTTTACAAGCGGAGTGACGGCGCAGATTCCGTTTGCCGATTATGTTATCTGTTCAAACGGAGCATCGGTCTACGACAGAAAAAACAATAATTTTATATATACTAATCTTGTTTCGCCGGAAATCACCTCAGATGCAATTGCTTTGCTCAATTCTTTGCCCGTATACTATAATATATATATGGACGGAAACATTTACGCGCAGAAGGGTGCAGATTCTTTTTTCAATAATCTTGATTTGCCAAAAGAATTTCTCGAGGATTTTGTTTCAAGACTTATCATAAGCGATAATCTTGCAGAGGAAACCGCAGGCAAAGGTGCAGAACTTATTGATGTTTTTTATTCAAATGAAAATGACAAGAAAATAATCTTTGATTTCTTTGAAGAAAAAGGACTTTTTCTTGCATCAGCGCTTGCCGGAGTTGTTTCCGCAACGGCGCAGGGGAGTGACAAGGGTACGGCACTCAAAGGTCTTTGCGATATTCTCGGATTATCTTCCGATGAAGCGATGACTTTCGGCGATGCTTCAAATGATGCAACTATGCTTGAATATGCATATTATTCGTTTGCAATGGAAAACGGAGATGAAATTTGCAAAAAAAGCGCACGCTTTTCTGCTCCGTCAAATGCCGACGATGGTGTAGCCAGGATGATTGAAAAATACGTTTTATGAGGTGAATATAATGGATATTAACAACATACTTTCTCATTGTGACCATACTCTTCTTGCGGTTGATGCAACATGGGATGATATAAAACAGATTTGTGATGACGGCTTGAAATATAAAACCGCAAGTGTCTGCATTCCTGCTTCATATGTCAAACAGGCGGCAGAATATGTTGAGGGCAAGCTTGCAATATGCACTGTTATAGGATTCCCAAACGGCTATTCAACCAGTGCTGTCAAAGCTTTTGAAGCAAAGAATGCCGTTGAAAACGGTGCGGATGAAATTGATATGGTTATCAATGTCGGCTGGGCAAAAGACGGCAGATTTGAGGATATATTAAATGAAATAAAAGAAGTAAAATCGGCTTGCAGCGGTAAAATATTAAAGGTTATCATTGAAACCTGCCTGCTTACCGATGATGAGAAAAAAGAAATGTGCCGTGTTGTAACAGAATCGGGTGCCGATTTCATCAAAACTTCAACCGGATTTTCAAAAGGGGGTGCAACAAGAGAAGATATTGCTCTTTTTGCCGCAAATATCGGCGAAAATGTAAAGATGAAAGCGGCTGGCGGTATCCGTTCATTTGATGATGCGGAGGATTATCTTAATCTCGGCTGTGAAAGACTCGGAACAAGTGCTATTGTTAAGCTTGTGAAAAATCAAGAGGTATCAGGATATTAAGAGAGGGGATAGTTATGAGTAAATTACCCACACCGCATATTGCGGCAACGGAAAAAGAGGCATTTGCAAAAACAGTTCTTATGCCCGGCGATCCTTTGAGAGCAAAATATATTGCCGAAAACTTCCTTGAAAATGCCGTTCTTGTAAACAACACAAGAGGTGTTCAGGGATATACGGGCTATTATAAAGGTAAAAAAATTTCCGTTATGGCATCGGGAATGGGAATTCCGTCAATCGGTATTTATTCCTATGAACTTTTTAATTTTTATGATGTTGATACCATTATTCGTGTAGGTTCTGCAGGTGCAATAAGCCCAGATTTGCATCTTCGAGATGTTGTTATCGGTATGGGTTCATGCACAAATTCTTCATATGCAAAGCAGTTCAATCTTCCCGGTGATTTTGCTCCCGTTGCGGATTTTGAAACTCTATGCAATGCCGTTGAAGCGGCTGAAAAGCTCGGTGTAAAACCTTTTATCGGCAATCTTCTTTCTTCCGATACGTTTTATGATGATTCAAACAGCCTTGCAGATTGGCAGAAGATGGGTGTTCTTGCCGTTGAAATGGAAAGTGCGGCACTTTATATGAATGCCGCAAGGGCAGGGAAGAAAGCACTTGCAATATGCACAATTTCCGATTGTCCGCTTACGGGCGGAGAAGAATGCACTGCGCTTGAAAGAGAACAGACCTTCAACAAGATGATTGAAATTGCTCTGGAGGCAGCAGAATGACAAACCGTGAACTTATAAAGCTTGCTCTTGAAGCGAGAAAAATGGCGTATTCTCCTTATTCGGATTTTTCAGTCGGTGCGGCGCTTCTTTGCAAAGATGGCTCGGTTTATACGGGGTGTAACATTGAGAATTCTGCTTTTTCACCGACTAACTGTGCGGAAAGAACGGCATTTTTTAAGGCTGTTTCTGAGGGGAAAAGGGAATTTGAGAAAATAGCGGTTGTCGGCGGTGCTTCATTGGAAGATACACCTTCAAATTATTGCCCTCCCTGCGGAGTTTGCAGACAGGTTATGAAAGAATTTTGTTCGGCTGATTTTGAAATAATTATTGCAAAAAATCCTGATGATTTTAAAATATTGACTTTGTCTGAAATTCTGCCCTTATCATTTGACAAACGTGAGGTATAACATGAATTTTGTTGATATTATCCGCAAAAAACGCGACGGATTTGAGCTTTCAAAAGAGGAAATTGAATATTTTGCTTTCTCGGCTGCCGACGGAAGTGTTCCCGATTATCAGCTTTCGGCACTTCTTATGGCAATCTGCTTCAACGGACTCACCGAAAGAGAAACTCTTGATTTGACTAATGCAATGGCTCGCTCGGGCGATATGGCTGATTTGTCCGCAATAAACGGAATTACGGGCGACAAGCATTCAACGGGCGGTGTGGGAGATAAAACAACTCTTATTGTTGCACCTGTGGTTGCTTCGTGCGGAATCAAAATTGCAAAAATGAGTGGCAGAGGACTCGGTCATACGGGCGGTACTGTCGATAAGCTTGAGTCAATACCCGGATTCAGAACTTTTCTTGATTCTGATGAATTTATATCAATTGTAAACGAATGCGGAATCTGCGTCACGGGTCAGTCAGGCAAACTCTGTCCTGCAGATAAAAAGCTCTATGCTCTTCGAGATGTTACGGCTACTGTGGATAATGTTTCTCTTATTGCTTCAAGTATCATGAGCAAAAAGCTTGCAGGCGGTGCCGAATGCATAGTTCTTGATGTCAAATGCGGAAGCGGGGCATTTATGAAGGACGAAAAATCTGCAACCGTTCTTGCCGAAAAGATGGTTGAAATCGGTAAGGGTGCGGGCAGAAAAATTGCGGCTTTAATTACAGATATGGATGTTCCTCTCGGACATAACATCGGCAATTCGCTTGAAATAATCGAAGCGGTTGAAACCCTTAAAGGTAACGGACCTCATGATTTAACCGAGATTTCCGTTTCTCTTTCGGCAAAATTGCTTGAGCTCGCAGGCAAAGGAACTTTTGAAGAATGCAAAGGAATTGCAATGACAAAAATAAATGACGGTTCTGCGTTTGAAAAGCTTTGTGAGATGGTTTCCCTTCAGGGCGGTAATGAGGAATATATAAGAAATACCGATTTATTCCCTTCTGCAAAGTTTATATATAATGTAATTATGCCTGAAAATGGTTATATCGTTCACATGGATACCGCAGGTATCGGTTCGGTATGTGCTTCACTCGGCGCAGGCAGAATGAAAAAAGAGGATGTTATTGATTCATCTGCCGGAATTGTTCTCCGTAAAAAAACAGGAGATTACGCCGAAAAGGGCGATGTAATTGCTGTTTTGTATGCAAACAACGATTCTTTATTTGAAAGTGCCGGACAACGATTTTTATCATCTTTGAAATTCGGAAATGAAAAAACTGAGTTTAAACCTTTGGTTCTCAATACCGTTGAGTAATTATGCACAAAAAATAATGTCATTTTTTGGCTTGCCAAATATTATGTTTATATGATATAATACATTGAATTTATAATGTTAGGAGATAATATTATGGAAAAAACAAATAACAATGGCGGTTTCCTTGCCAAACTTTGGATTTTCGTCAAGTTTATCATTGTAAGCCTCGGTGCTTGCGTTGTTCAGCTTGCATTGGTTAATCTCATTCCTTTAATTCCCGCAGTTAAGGACCTTTTTGATCAGGAATTTGTTAAACTCGTTATTAACGGTGTTCCTGTTTTCAATTATCCTGTTAACACAGACCCTGCAACAGGTGCTGTTATCCTCGGCGGTCTCGGCTACTGCATCGCATTCAATGTTTCAAATGTTGTTGCTCAGATAGTTGCTTTCTTTATCAACAGAGAAAAGACTTTCAACTCAAGTGCAAATATCGCAATCACTCTTCCCATTTATTTTGTTTGCACCGTTATCATCCTTCTTTTCTCGGCATGGCTCGCACCCACACTCAATACTCTCTTCCTCAATTGGAACTGGTCTGTTAACCTTGCAAACAATGTTTCAACATTCGGCTGCATGTTCTTCCAGTTTATTGCATTCTTCCCCGTTCAGGCAATTCTCTTCCGCAAGAAGAAGGAAAGCAAATAATAGTACATATTATTGGACGGCAATCTTCGGGTTGCCGTCTTTTTTTACGGAAAATTTAAAAAATATCAAAATTTTGTGGTTTTAGGTATTGCAAAACACAACATCTTGTGTTATTATAGGCATACACCGCCGATTAACCGCAACTAACTAACTTGAGAAAGGGTGATTATCATGAACATTCAAGGCTTACAAAAACTGACGCTTCTCGACTATCCAGGAAAGATGGCTTGCACAATATTTACCGCAGGGTGTAACCTGAGGTGTCCGTTCTGTCATAACTCGCGTCTGGTAATCAATCCCGAAAAACAGAGTGAGTATTCCGATGAAGAAATATTTGCATTTCTCAAAAAAAGGGTCGGTGTTCTTGACGGTGTAGCAATAACGGGCGGTGAGCCGCTTCTTCAGAATGATATTGAAGATTTTATAAAACGTGTAAAAGAGCTCGGTTACTCTGTCAAACTTGACACCAACGGAACATTTCCCGAAAAGCTCCGCAGTCTTGTCGAAAAAGGCCTTATTGACTATGTTGCCATGGATATCAAGAATTCCTCCGAACTCTATGCGGAAACAGTCGGAATAAGCGGATACGATATTTCCAAAATAAAAGAAAGTATTGATTTTCTTCTTGAAGGTAAGGTTGATTATGAATTCAGAACAACAATTGTCCGTGAATTCCACAGTGTTTTCGGCATGAATAATCTCGGAGAAATGATTAAAGGGGCAAAACGCCATTTTCTGCAAGGGTTCATTGATTCGGGTGAACTGATAGGATTCGGTATGTCGGCTGTACCGAAGGATGAAATGGAACGGATGAAAAAAATCATGCTTCAATATGTAGATGAATGCGAAATACGCGGAGCGTGAAAAAACGCCCAAATAATAACACACATATAGTGCATTATTCACAAAGTTGAAAATATCAACACAATATCTTGTAAAAACCATTGACAGAACCACATTTATTTGTTAATATCATATTCGCTGCCGTAAAGGCACAATATATAGTGTTTGGTTATAATTTATTTCACATATACAAAATGAAAGGAAAAGACGGTATGTATCAGGTAATCAAAAGAGACGGCAAAACCGCAGAATTCAACATTACCAAAATCGCAGA
>JAZSNQ010000065.1:0-5045 GCA_045536515.1 Acutalibacteraceae bacterium
CTTTGAAGGACCTCTGTCAAAATAAATCTCCGAGCAGGGGCCGCAAGGGCCTGCACCGTGCTCCCAGAAGTTATCTTCCTTACCGAAGCGTACCATATGCGAGGGATCAACCCCTACCTCTTTAGTCCAGATATCGTAAGCCTCATCATCTTCAAGATAAACGCTGACATAAAGAAGCTCTGCGGGGATTTCAAGAACCTTTGTAAAGAATTCCCACGCCCAGGCTGTAGCCTCTTTCTTGAAATAGTCACCGAAGGAGAAGTTGCCGAGCATTTCAAAATATGTGCCGTGACGTGCTGTTTTACCAACATTTTCAATATCAGGGGTACGGATACACTTCTGACAGGTTGTAACTCTCTTGCTCGGAGGTGTTACCTCACCCGTAAAATACTTTTTCATAGGTGTCATACCTGCATTGATAAGAAGTATACTCTTATCACCCTGAGGAACAAGTGAGAAGCTGGGAAGTCTCATATGCTCCTTGCTTTCAAAGAATGAGAGATATTTCTCTCTGATTTCGTTAAGTCCCATCCAATTCATAATTAATTATCCTCCTGAGGGAT
Organism: Acutalibacteraceae bacterium; assembly: GCA_045536515.1. Classification (GTDB taxonomy): domain Bacteria; phylum Bacillota; class Clostridia; order Oscillospirales; family Acutalibacteraceae; genus CAG-177. The sequence goes on from JAZSNQ010000065.1 coordinate 564, forward strand.
TATATTTATCCCATTATTTTTATGATTTAATATTTATAAAAGCTGAAAAAAGGTGCAGTTTTACAATTCGGTTATGGGACGGCTTTCGCCGCGGTACCACCCAAATTGTGCAACTGCACCACTCAATTCCTTTAACGCAGGAAACGTCGTAACTCTTCGAAACGATGCTCAAAGGCGGCCTTTTATTATCTGATTGCACATCGGACATTTCAGCCAAGTGTCCGACTCTCTGTGATGCCGATAATAAATTCTTCCTTATCAACGCTTTAATATTTAATTATGCGCCTTCTTCTTCAAGATTGCTCATTGCAACCCATCCGTATTTGCCTTCATATCTGATTTTAATCCACTTGTTGCCGTTATCAGCTCTCTTTGTGTCATAAGCTCTTACAGTATCACCGTATTCGAGTTCACCGATCTTTTCATAATCGGCTCCTGCTCCGTCTCGGACATTTGCACCGCTTTCGGAAATAACGGTATAGCTGTCAAAATTAACAGATGAGCCTGTTGTGTCATCAGTATTGCTGTCGGGAGAAGCAGGATCAACAGAAACATTAATACCTGTGAAAGTTGAAATTGCATCTCCAAGAAGGATAACACCCCATGTGCCACCCTTGCAAGCAATATAAACGCCGTCATCACCGGGCATGATATTTGAATACTCAAAAGGAACAACTATATCGTTCTCAAGATTGATAATACCCATCATACCGTTCTTTTTAACTGCAATATGACCGTCGGTTACAGGTCTGCAATAATCACTTCCGGCATAATCAAGAGCTGAAGGATATTCATTAACCGCTTCATATTCAAAAGGAATAACCTTCTTTTCTCTTTCCTCATTGATATAACCCCACTTACCGTCTTTTCTTGCAGCGGCATAACCGTTGAAGAAACGGTCTCGTTCTTCATATGACTTTTCACCAAGCGTCTCGCTGTTGAGAGTATGGTCCAAATGAGGTGTTTCAGAAATATTAACAGTTCCGTTTGTAACCGTGAACTGATACTCGTTTGTGCCCATGATTACAAGGCTGTGATAAATACCCTGACCGGAATAATCTCTGCCTGTGCGGCAATGTCTGAATCCGTCGTAGTTGGGCTGAAGAATAACATTTCCTTTGAAATCAAGCAAGCCGTATTTTCCTGTTGTAACCGACTTGAATGAAAGACAATTTTCGTCAAGATAAGAAATCTCGGTACACTCGGCAAAGCCGCCTGCGCGCCAATCATAGCCCGATGCAAGTGCATCAACAGCATTTGTTGTGTCGTTACCGACAGAAGGATTATCAGGTGTATCGGAACCGCCGATTTTTGAAACAGCAACACAAATTACAACGACAATCGCAAGGCAAGCACAAATAATACCAATCAATTTAGGATTAATCTTAAAACTCTTCTTATTTTCTGTCTGCTGAGCAACAGGTTCGGTATCAAGGGTTGAGAAATGTTCAATTGCTTCCTGTGTTTTTTCTTCATTAACAAAAACAGGGACATCAATTTCTTCTTTGGATTCTGCAGGTTCTTCAGGAGCAACCTCTGCAGAAGGCACATTTTCTCTGTCAAGAATCTCATTTATCTTCTGCTTGAAAGAAATAACATTGCTGTTTTCTGTCACAACAGGAGTTGCAGGAATTTCGGGTTCGGTAATAACGGCAGGCTGTTCAGGTTCAGCAACAGATTCTTCCTGATGTGCAGCTTCAATCTGAACAGGTGCAGTCGATTCTTCCTGAGCAGGAACAACAGGTTTTGCAGCTTCATATGCATCAATTGCATAAATGAAAATATCACGAACCTGTGAATTTTCAATAGCAGCAGCTGCAGCAGCACGTTGGAAAATCTTTGTCAGAACAGGAAGACTGCCGTTTTCGGCGTTTGAGGAATCAAGTTCTGCATTTTTAAGAAGTTCACTTCTTGCTTTGCCGAGTAAAGCATTTGCGGTACTTTCGGACACACCGAAAAACTTGGCAAGAACATTAACAGGCATACCGTTATTATAATGAAGAACTAAAGCGGCACGAAGTTCAGGCTTAAGCTGAGCAACAGCAGAAAGTACTTTGGTGCTTGCTTCTTCATCGTTAAATACTTCTTCAGAAAGAAATTCAGAAGAATTTTCAACAGCACCTGCATCGGCATCGCCGAAAACAAACTTTACGCTTTCCTTGTAAACCAAAGCTACATTCTGCTTCATCCAAATTTCAAAAGCTTCAGGTTTCTTTAACTTATCAATTGTGCAAAATGCCTTTGCATAAGCTTTTTTTGTTATTTCATAAGCCGCATCTTTATCGTTGCTCAATGATGAGGCAAGAAAATAAGATGCTTTTAAAGTTCTGGAATAGAGCTTAGCCATCGCATCGGTATCACCGTTAGCAGCTGCAATAACATATTGAATAATATTTTCGCTCACTTAAAATCCACTCCAATCATATATAATATATTGTCTTAAAAATCAAGCCTTTAAACCAATAAACATAATTATATTTGATTTTATACTATATTTGGTGATTTGTCAAGTGAATTAAACAAGAATAAATCAACATATTGTAAAAAAACAGAAGCAACCGAAATTGCTTCTGTTAAAACATTGTTTTTTATTTTATGCTTCTGAAAATGGTGTGCTGAGATGAGTCAGTCTGAAATTAATCGGGTCACGGTTACAATTGAATCTGTAAACACTCATCACAATTCCAATTGCAAAATAAATACAAAGATTTGAAGAACCACCTGCACTTAAAAAAGGAAGTGTAATACCGATACAAGGAAACAGTTTAAGGCACATGCCGATATTGATAATCGTCTGAGAACCAATCATAAACGCTGTTCCGAAACAAAGAAGACTGCCTGAAAGATTGCGGGATTTTTTTCCGACAGATATTATTCTGACAATTATCAGAACCATTACCGCAAGGAAACCTGCAGCACCGATAAAACCGAGTTCTTCACCGACAACCGTAAACACCATATCACTTTCATTAACAGGGACACCCGTTGCAGACTGTGTGTAAGTTCCTTTAAAAAGACCATCTCCCCAAAACTGACCGGAACCTATTGCGTTCAGTCCCCTTTGCTGCTGATATATATACTTTTCATATACATCTTCGCTGAGTGATGACGGATAATAAATCGCAAGTATTCTGTATTTATGAAAGCTCGCAAGAAATTTAGTCCAAATAAGAGGAACAAAAGCAACTGCTCCGCCGATTGCAACTGCAAAATATCTTAACTGAACACCCGAAACAAACATCATTCCGACAAAAATAAAAGCAAAAACCATTGCAGAGCCAAGGTCATCTGTAAGAATGATTATTCCAATCGGAACAATTGCGTGAACTAAAAGAAGCAAAACATTCTTCAATGAATTTATGCTGTCTTTAACAGCTTCAATGTGGGCGGTAAAAGTAATCAAAAATCCGATTTTTGCTAACTCGGAAGGCTGAAACCTTACAACCACACCACCGAAGTTAATAACTCTCAGCCAACATTTAGCATCTTCTCTGCCGGGAGCGCCTTCGCCCAACGGAAAAAGGATAAGGAGAAGAAGAAGACATACTCCGCCCGCCAATGGCCAAAGACGAACAATGGCATCATAATCCAAAAAAGATATAATTACACACGCAATTATGCCAACCGATGCCGCGGCAATCATAACAAGACAGTCTCGTCCGATAAGAGTGCCGTCGGCAATGGCATCATTTCTTGTAGCGCTGTGAACCATAAGAACACCGAACGCCGTTGTAAATAAACAAAGAAGAAAGAGAATAAAATCGGTTTCTTTAAGCGCATATTTAATTGAACTTTTATTGCTCAAAGTATCACCACCGATTTTTAAAGATAATTAAATTATTTGATTTCATTAAATAAATCAAGATATGTTGCAGCGATTATTGCACCCGCCTTGGGGCCGGTTGAAACAATCTCTTCATTTTCGGTAAGATATGAACGCCAGTCATTCTCGGTAAGAAGATATCCGATCTGGTCGTTTGTAATACCGAACACAAGAAGTTTTCTCTCGGTTGCATCTGCAAAAGCAGTATAATTCCAATCTGTACCGTCCCATGAGTCCTGAGGAGCAATTGCTCCGCCGAATGCGATTTCGGGTGCAAGTTCACCGGGAATTAAAGCGATTGCAAGATCTCTGCCGAGTTCAAGATAACCGACTTCTGTGGGTGTTTCATAATTAACACCATTCTTAACAACAGCATTTGTAAGAAGACCGCCTCGTGCAGCAAGCTTGAAAATTGAATTAGAAACGGGAACAAAAACTTCTGTAAGTCTGATATTAAGAATGGGGGCGATTTCAACATCGTTTGTGATCTTTGTTGCAAGTTCGCCGAGAATATAAGCAAATGATGCCATTCTTGCATAACCTTCGTCGTTATATTCATTCATAACAACAGGATCTGCAACAAGATCTTCGGGATATTCGGCTGAAATTGCAAGTTCAGCACCAAGAATCATCATAAAGTTTGCATCAGCATTCTTATT
>JAZSNQ010000038.1:0-1801 GCA_045536515.1 Acutalibacteraceae bacterium
TTTAAAGTTGTGTGACATTCAATTGCATTCAGAATAACTGAATCGGTAATATCAAAATCTTCTTGTGCAATTATTCTCGAAACTCTTTGATGTAACAGAGCGTGATATTTTTCTTCTGCAGGGTCTATTTCCAAACCACGCATTTTTGCAAACTCATACATTTCTTGCGGTGTCATCACTCCGCTGATATCGTGAAGCAAAGCTGCAACTTTTATCTTATCAACATCAAGATTATATACCGTTGCCAATTTAACTGCTATGTCTGCTACATCTTCTACGTGCTTTAACACATCAGCTTTATTGTTATCTAAATACTTATTTTTGATTAAATCAATTACATCATAATTTCTCATAACTATCACCTAACAACTTCTTCTGTTTGTATTTGGAAAGTTTGCCGACAACCGTTATGTAACTGTGGTCTGCCATTTCGATAATCATTTCATCGGGAACACCATCAAGAGGAAAAGTATTGAAATACGGTTGTTGAACCGGCGGACAATGATAACCTCTTACGACAATATCAGGAAACAGACGTCTGTAAAAATCGCCCTGCATTCGCTCACAGTTCAGAGTTACTGTTTCTTTGCCTTTGAGAATAAACAGCTGAGCAAAGATTTTTCCTTCAACTTTAATAATATCACTGTCAGGACCGAAAGGATGGTCAACATATGCTCCGTTTTTTGAAAGACAATAATTTAATAATTCCGAATATGTCATATGAAAACCTCCTTTAAAAATCGTTCGTATTAATCAGCGTTCCGATTTTAACAATGCATAATAACAAGCATCACAAATGCCTTGATTATTCCAATCGGAGCTACGCAGAGTTCCCTCATATTTCATTCCGCATTTTTGCATCACCTTACCCGAGTTCGGATTTCTCGGGTCATGTCTTGCTTCAATGCGGTTTACATCTACTACATCAAACAAGAAATCCATAACCGCCTTCAATGCTTCTGACATTATTCCTTGATTCCACCATGCTCTGCCAAGACAATAGCTGATTTGCATTGATGAAACCTCTTCGTTCATAAAACCTACAGCGATAGCACCAATCGGTTCGTCGCCGTTCTCTTTCAATACAATACCCCAATGATAATATTTTTCGTCTGAATATTGTTTTACCCAATCATTCATAATCCTTTGGCTTTCTTCCTGATTTGAATGAGTTTTCCACATCAAAAACTTTGTGACTTCCGGATCGGATGCCCAATTCTTAAACATCGCGGCAGCATCTTTAATCTCATATCGTCTTAAAATTAATCTGTCTGTTTCTAACCTTTGCGTTCCGCAATGTATCATATCTGTCACTCCTTTAAAATCGGTATTTCTGAATTTAATTATAATGCTCATCAGCAATTTTTGCAACACTTGAATTGACGGTGAATCTGATATATAATTTCAGTATAACAAAAAGAAAAGTCGTGATAAAAATGAAAAAGTTTAAAATCATTCTTTCAATTTTTCTGATACTTGTAATCGCTGCGGGAGGTTATGTCGGTAATATGCTCGGAGTTTTTAATGAAGGCAACTACGGTGAATATTCTCTGAAAAATACAGAAGCAAATTCCGACAGTCCACTGAACGGAAAGACAATTATTTTTCTCGGCAGTTCCGTCACCGCAGGCTACGGTTCACTCGGTGTCAGCTTTGCGGACTTTCTCGAAAAGACAGACGGCATAACCGCAATCAAGGAAGCTGTTTCGGGTACAACTCTTGTTGACTGTTACAGGAATTCTTATGTTCATCGAATACAGGCAATCGATAAAAACATCAAACCCGATGCTGTTGTATGTCA
>JAZSNQ010000179.1:0-9435 GCA_045536515.1 Acutalibacteraceae bacterium
TCCCATGGCTAAGGCTCTCAACGATTATGCTCCCATCCAGAGCGGTATCATGACAACTGTTCATGCATACACAGGCGACCAGATGGTTCTTGACGGTCCTCACAGAAAGGGCGACTTCAGAAGAGCAAGAGCTGCTGCTGCCAACATCGTTCCCAACTCAACAGGTGCTGCAAAGGCTATCGGCCTTGTTATTCCCGAACTCAACGGCAAACTCATCGGTTCCGCACAGAGAGTTCCCGTTCCCACAGGTTCAACAACAATCCTTGTTGCAGTTGTTAAGGGTGCTGACGTTACTAAGGAAGGCATCAACGCTGCTATGAAGGCTGCTTCATCAGCTTCCTTCGGCTACACAGAAGAAGAACTCGTTTCCAGCGATATCATCGGTATCACATACGGTTCACTCTTCGATGCAACTCAGACAATGGTTACAAAGCTTGCTGACGATATGTATCAGGTTCAGGTTGTTTCATGGTATGACAATGAAAACAGCTACACAAGCCAGATGGTTCGTACAATCAAGTACTTCGCAGAGCTTGCATAATTTAAGCTAAACCCAATCAAGGACCGGTTGTTTCAGCCGGTCCTTTTAATTAGTGAACGGAGAATTTATATGGGTCTTAAACGTCTTGACAAGTTAATAGCTCTCAACTGCAATGTGTCCCGAAAAGACGCAAGAAAGCTCATAAAAGATGCAGCCGTTTCGGTGAATTCACGGGTTTGTCTGCGCGCTGAGGAACTTGTTGACCCCGAGGTTGATGAGATATACGTAAAGGGATATAACTTTACAGCCAAGGAGCATATTTACATAATGCTCAACAAGCCTCAGGGAGTTATAAGTGCTACCACTGACCCTGCAAAAAAGACGGTTATCGACATCATCCCTCCGGAGCTTAAAAGGCGCAGTCTTTTTCCTGCCGGAAGACTTGACAGAGACACCGTAGGTCTTTTGATTATAACGGATGACGGTGCTTTTGCTCATAAAATAATGAGTCCCGCGCACCACGTTTTCAAAACCTATGAAGCAACACTTTCCTTCCCGATTGATGAAAATGACATCAGAAAATTAGAGGACGGAATCACCCTCGGAGACGGCACGGAATGTCTGCCTGCAAAGGTGAAAGCCTTTACAACATCGGGAGGTCTGCCTGCCGCTGAAATCAAAATCAGAGAGGGTAAATACCATCAGGTCAAGCGTATGTTTCACGCACTCGGCAACAATGTTGAGCATCTGAGAAGAATTCAGATAGGTTCACTCAGACTTGACACCTCTCTTGCCGAAGGTGAGTGCCGCGAAATGACCGAAGAAGAACTCGGACTTGTGTTCCTCGATGAAAAATAAACAAAAACAAACACATTATTATTTCATCTCATGCATAGTTTTGTAATAAACTGCCTTGAGAGGAGTAATAATGTGTTTGTTGTTTTAAAAACGGTTGCGCCCGAAAAAAACTGTATTAAACGAAAAAAGCAAATCAAAAGAATCAGGAATTCTGCTGTTGCCGTATATAAAACGGATATGGGTCTGCCGTTTTTTGTGCTTGATATTTTCAGCGGCAAAAAAGGGCCTGACTGGCAGATGATTTCAGAAAAATGCGGAAGATACGCTTCACGGATTGTTGCATCGCACTCGCTTCCTCTTCCCGACAATTCGGGTCTGAAAAGATTTGTTCCGCTGTCAACAAATGCTCTTTTACTTTTTAATACCGCCCTGAAAGCAATATCCGATTCAGATTTGCCCCACGAAAATTTCTGCATCACCGTAACGGACAGGAACGGCATTCTTCCGTCAAGAATATGTGAACTTCTCCCGTTTGCATCAACAATCAGAATAATAACCTCACGCCCCGAAAGATATGCCCGTGCCGCAGAAGATGCCTATAAAAATCAAGGTGCATCACTCGTTATACGCAGTATATATGAGCCGCCGCATACACCCGAAATCGTCATCTGCTGCGACGGTGCCGTGCTTTCTGCAATGAACGATGCTGCCGTATTCGCTTTCAAAAGAAACCCTGCAGGCAAACTGCGTTTTTGCGCAAACAATATTGAGCTTTCCGATTTTCACAAAAGCATTATCCCCGGGGACATTGACCCTGTTGATTTTGCAGGCGCGTTAACAGAACTTTGCGGAAGCTCCGAATACAAGTTTTCGCCGTTTTCCGAAATCAAAATAACCTGCGACAAATGCGAAAATGCAAACCCGTCGAAATGTCTTGAATGCTTTGTTTGTAACCAAACTGTAATCAATCACGAGGCATGAAAAACTTGACATATTTTTATATATAATATATAATATAAAAGATTTTACGCACGCGAATATATTATCATATTAAAGGAGATATATCAAAATGGAAAAAAAGACAGTCTTTACCCGTGAGGATTATAACAAACTCAGCGAGGAACTCAACAAACTCAAAACCGAGGGAAGAGACGATATTGCCGAAAAAATCAAGGAAGCACGTTCACACGGTGACCTTTCCGAAAACGCAGAATATGATGAGGCGATGAACGAACAGGCAAAGCTTGAAGCTGAAATTGCAAAGCTTGAGGCTGACCTTCGCAACGCAAAAATTCTTGACGAAACCGAACTTACATCCGAATTTGTACGCATCGGTTCAAAAGTCAAGCTTTATGACATGGATTTTGAAGAAGAAGTTGAATATAAAATTCTCGGTAAGAGCGACATCAACAACGGCATCATTTCTGACCTTTCACCCGTAGGTTCGGCAGTTATGGGCAAGAAGGTTGGCGACATTGCCGAAGTTCTCACTCCTTCCGGTAAAGTTATCAAAATGGAAATTCTCGAAATTTCCAAATAATAAATCCGAAATAAGCGGCGATGGGATTCGGGAGAAAATCTCCTCCTGTCGCTTTTAGCATACTTCGTATTAAATTTGAAAGGAATTACAAACAATGGCTGAAGAAAAGATTGTTAACGCTGTTCCCAAAGAAGAACAGGAACAGGACACCAACGAACTCAGACAGATAAGGGTTGAAAAGCTCGAAGCTCTCCAGGCTGCAGGCAATGACCCGTTTCAGATTACACTCGCAGAGCAGACCATTCACAACGCAGAGATAGTTGAACGCTTTGAAGAACTCGAAAATACAGATGTTTCAATCTGCGGCAGAATGATGAGCCGCCGCGATATGGGTAAAGCAAACTTCATCGATGTGAGAGACCTCACCGGCAGAATGCAGGTTTATGTCAAGATTGACGAAATCGGCGAAGAAAGTTTTGCAGACTTCAAGAAGTGGGATATCGGCGATATCGTTGAAGTCAAGGGCTTTGTTTTCAGAACAAGAAGAGGCGAAGTTTCCGTTCATGCAAAGGCAATCCGTCTTCTTTCAAAGTCACTTCTTCCCCTCCCCGAGAAATTCCACGGTCTCACAAACACCGATACACGCTACAGAAGACGTTATCTTGACCTCATCATGAACCCCGATGTAAAGGATACTTTTGTAAAGCGTTCGCTTATTCTCCGTGAAATCAGAAACTATCTTGATTCACAAGGCTTCCTCGAGGTTGAAACACCCGTTCTTGTTTCAAACGCAGGCGGTGCGGCTGCAAGACCCTTTGAAACTCACCACAACGCTCTCAATGAAGATTTTAAGCTCCGCATTTCTCTTGAACTTTATCTCAAAAGACTTATCGTAGGCGGTATGGAAAAAGTTTATGAAATCGGCAGAGTTTTCAGAAACGAAGGCGTTGACACCCGTCATAACCCCGAATTCACTCTCATGGAACTCTATCAGGCATACACCGACTACAACGGCATGATGGAACTGACCGAAAATCTCTACCGTCACGTTGCCCAGGCTGTTCTCGGCACAACAAAGATTTCCTACAACGGCGTTGAAATGGACCTCGGCAAGCCCTTTGAAAAGATTACAATGGTTGATGCCGTCAAGAAGTATGCAGGCGTTGACTGGAACGAAATTGAAACTCTCGAAGATGCAAGAGCTGTTGCCGACAAGCATCATATCGAATACGAAAAGAGACACGGCAAGGGCGATATCCTTGCAATGTTCTTCGAGGAATACGCTGAAGAACACCTCATTCAGCCCACATTCGTTATCGACCATCCCATCGAAATTTCTCCCCTTACAAAGAAAAAGCCCGAAGATCCCAACTTTGTTGAACGTTTCGAGTTCTTCATGAACGGCTGGGAAATGGCAAACGCATATTCCGAACTCAACGACCCCATCGACCAGAGAGAACGCTTCAAGGCTCAGGAAGCTCAGCTTGCTCAGGGCGACGAAGAAGCAAACACAACAGACGAAGACTTCATGATGGCTCTTGAATACGGTATGCCCCCCACAGGCGGCATCGGCTTCGGCATCGACAGAATGTGCATGCTTCTCACCGACTCTCAGGCTATCAGAGACGTGCTTCTCTTCCCCACAATGAAATCAATCGACTGATATGAAAATATCCGTTGCGCTTGCCGCATATAAAGGCGAGCAATATATATCCGAGCAGATAGACTCCATCCTCTCTCAGCTCGGAGAAAACGATGAACTGATAGTTTCGGACGATTATCCCGCAGGTAAAACCCGTGAAATCGTCCTCGGTTATCAGTCGGAAGACAAAAGAGTGCGTTATATTGAAGGCGACGGCAAGGGCGTTGTTAAAAATTTTGAAAATGCTCTCAGAGCCTGCACGGGAGATGTTGTTTTTCTCTGTGACCAGGATGATGTGTGGATGCCCGATAAGGTTAAGCTCGTCATGAAAGAATTTTCAAACGGCGCAGACCTTGTTCTCCACGATGCATCCGTCACCGACTCCTCGCTCAATATAACCGAGCCTTCATATTTTGCAGTTCACGGCTCAAACGCTTCATTCATCGGCAATCTGGCAAGGAATTCATTTGTTGGCTGCTGTATGGCGTTCACAAAGCAGGTTTTGCATGAGTCACTGCCTTTCCCCGGGGCACTTGCCATGCACGATTGGTGGATTGCGCTTGTTGCTCTGAAGAAAAAAAGAAATGTTGTTCTTCTTCACAAGCCGCTTATAAAGTGGCGCAGACATTCCGCAACCGTAACGGGCGGTAAGACATCTCTTCTTCAGAAAATAAGATGGCGTGTAAATATTCTTTTATCTTTATTAAAAATTTAAATGCAGTTTCCAATATGTGCCTTGGAAAGGAATAAATAAATTATGGATAAAACCGTAACCGGTTGCATTGTGACCTACAATAATATGTCAACCATTGACAATGCCGTAGGCTCACTTCTCAGATGCACCGAGGTTCCGTTCCGTCTTTTTGTTGTTGACAACGGTTCAACCGACGGAACAATTGAACATATAGAGAAAAATTATCCCGAGGTTACTCTTATAAAAAGCGGAGGAAACATCGGCTTCGGAAAGGGTCACAACCTCATAATGGACAAGCTTGATTCGGATTATCATGTTATAATCAATCCAGATATCATTGTTAAGGATGATGTTATCGCAAAACTTGTTGATTTTCTCGAAAAGAACAAAGATATCGGCATGGCTTCTCCCGAAATCCGTTTTCCTGACGGAAGACTCCAGATTCTCGGTAAAAGAACACCCTGCCTTAAATATCTCGTTGCAAGCAGACTCAGAGGAAGCGGTGAGCCGGGCAGCATTCTCCGTGAATACGCAATGCTTGACTGCGACCTTTCAAAGCCTGTCGATATTGAAAATGCCACCGGCTGCTTCATGTTTATCAGAACAAAGCTTTTCAAGGAAATCGGCGGTTTTGACAAAAGATACTTTATGTATTTTGAAGACAGCGACCTCACCCGCGAAGTTAACCGCCGCTGCAGAACGGTTTATTATCCCGAAGCAACGGTTTATCACGAATGGGGACGCGAGTCCAAAAAGAATTTCAAGCTCAAGCTTGTTCAGATTAACTCCATGCTCAACTTCTTTGCAAAATGGGGTTTAAAATAACGGCAGAAACGGGAAGATAATATGAAATATTTAAAGAACTTCTATAAATACAGATATCTGCTTTACGAAATAGTCCGCAAAAACATAAAGCTGCAATACAGAAACTCCGTTCTCGGAATTTTCTGGACTTTCCTGCAGCCTCTTCTCACAACAATCATCCTTGTTGTTGTTTTCAGCGGAGTATTCGGCGGAAAGCGTGCGGGAGTGGTAAATTATCCCATTTACCTGCTCTGCGGCCGTCTTATATTTGAATTCTTCACCCAGTCCACCAAAAGGGCAATGCGTTCAATACGAAACAGCGCTTCGGTTATCAAGAAGGTTTATGTGCCGAAGTACATCTATCCCCTTTCAAACATCATTGCAAACTTCGTCACCTTCCTTATCTCGCTGACGGTGCTTGTTTGCTTCATGGTCTATTTCTATTTCTTCTCAAATGAACCGCCGCACATTACTCCCTATATTTTCCTTTCACCGATTCCCATTCTTGTTCTACTTCTTGTGAGCATCGGTGTAGGTCTCATTCTTTCAACTCTTGATGTTTTCTTCAAGGATGTTGACTATCTCTATGAAGTTTTCTGCACCCTTCTTTTCTACCTCACCCCGATTTTCTATCAGGTTGAGCAGCTTAATATCAAGAGCGAAATCTTCAAAATGGCACTCATGGCAAATCCGCTTTATTCGATAACCCAGATGTTCCGCAGCTGCGTGCTTTACGGTGAGATGTTCAATATTAACCACCTGCTCTATTCGCTTGCATTCGGAATCGTTACCGTTGTTATCGGACTTGTCGCTTTCTATAAAAAGCAGGATAAATTCATTCTTCACATCTGATGAAAGGAAAAGCTTATGAGTAAACCGGCAATTGTTGTTGAAAACATGAGTATGATGTTCAACCTCAACAAAGAAAAGGTTGACAACATCAAAGAATATTTTATAAAGCTTATCACGAGAAAACTTCATTTCACCGAATTCTGGGCTTTGCAGGATATCAGCTTCACGGTTGAAAAGGGCGAAAGAGTGGGCGTTCTCGGCTTCAACGGCGCAGGCAAATCAACTCTTCTCAAGGTTATTGCAGGCGTTCTCAAACCCACAAAGGGAAGTGTCAAGGTGACGGGTGTTATCGCACCCATGCTCGAGCTCGGCGCAGGCTTCGACCTCAACTATTCGGGCAAGGAAAACATTTTCCTCTACGGTGCAACCATGGGCTATTCGAGAAAATTCATCGAGGAAAAATATGATGAAATCGTTGAATTTTCCGAGCTTCAGGATTTTATCGAAGTCCCCGTGAAAAACTATTCATCGGGAATGCGTGCAAGACTCGGCTTTGCAATTGCAACCGCAGTTGAACCCGAAGTTCTTATTCTCGACGAGGTTTTATCCGTCGGTGACGCAAAATTCAGAAAAAAGAGCGAAGCAAAGGTGCGCTCGATGTTTGACAAGGGCACAACCGTTTTATTCGTTTCGCACAGCACACAGCAGGTGCTCAATATATGTAACAAAGCCATTATTCTTGACCACGGAAAGCTCATTGCGCAGGGTGATGCCAAAGAAATCTGCGCTCTTTATGACAGCATGGTCAAGGGCGGTAAATAAGGATTATTCCTCATGAAAGGATGATAAATATGGTATTTGCAGCAGTTTTCGCAGGTGGCATAGGAAGCCGCATGGGCAATTCCGATACTCCCAAGCAGTATCTTGAACTCGGAACAAAACCCGTTATTATCCACACAATCGAAAAATTCTTTGTCAGCGATAAAATTGACGAAATTCTTGTGCTTTGCCCCAAGGCATGGATTGCTCACACTCAGGATCTTATCAAAAAGCATCTCCCCGAGGGCAAAAAGGTTACCGTTATTGCAGGCGGTGCTTCAAGAAACGGTACACTTGAAAATGCAATTGAATATATAGAAAAAAATTACGAAACCGATGAAAACACGGTTATCGTAACTCACGACGCGGTAAGACCCTTCCTTACCCACAGAATTATTGAAGAAAACGTTGCCGCAGCACTTGAATACGGCGCTTGCGACACCGTCATTCCCGCAACAGACACCATTGTTGAAAGTGCCGACGGAAAAATCATTTCTTCGATTCCCGACAGAACCAAAATGTATCAGGGTCAGACTCCCCAGTCCTTCCGTCTTAAGGAACTTGCAAGAGTTCTTTCGAGTCTCACGGAAGAAGAAAAGGCAATTCTCACCGATGCCTGCAAAATTTTCTCAATCAAAAACAAGGATGTTTTCATGGTTGAGGGCGAAGTATTCAACATCAAGATCACCTATCCGTATGACCTCAAGGTTGCTCATACGCTTTTGAAAGGCAAGGATTCAGATGATTAATTCAGTTTACAGGCTCATTGCACCGGGCATGATTGACATTGCCTGCACACAGCCGGATATAAAAAACAGCGTTCTTCTGCGACCTCTTTATCTCTCGGTCTGTAAGGCTGACCAGCGTTATTATCTCGGCAACAGAAGCCGCGAAGCACTTAAGGCAAAGCTTCCCATGGCACTCATTCACGAATGCGTTGCCAAGGTTATTTTTGACCCCACCGGCAATTTCAAACCGGGTGAAATCGTTGTTCCCGTTCCGAATACTCCCATGGATGAGGACGACATAATTGCTGAAAACTACAGACCCACAAGTCGTTTCTGTTCAAGCGGATACGACGGCTTTCTGAGGGATTATATTGATATTGCACCCGACAGACTCGTGAGAGTGCCCGATGGTGTTGACCTTCGTATCGCTTCATTCGCAGAGCTTATCAGCGTTTCCGTTCATGCAATCTCACGCTTTGAGAAGTTTTCACATAAGCGCAAAGAATCTGTCGGTATCTGGGGTGATGGCAATGTAGGTTTTATAACCGCACTCATTCTCAGAGCGCTTTATCCCGAAATGAAGATTTATGTTTTCGGTACGGTTTACGATAAGCTCGCCTACTTCTCTTTTGCAGACGGCGCATATCATGTTGACCATGTACCCGAAGGGCTTAAGATTGACCATGCATTTGAATGCGTCGGCGGTGAAGGCTCAAGATTTGCCATTGCGCAGATAATTGACCTCATCAATCCCGAGGGTTCAATAGGTCTTATGGGTGTAAGCGAAAGATTTGTTGATATCAACACAAGAATGGTGCTTGAAAAAGGTCTTAATCTTTTTGGCTCAAGCCGCAGCGGTGTCGAGGATTTTCAACGTACGATGGATATCCTTGCAGAAAATCCAAAGATTCCTGCTTATCTTGAAAATCTAATCGGCGGTGTTGTTGAAGTGAGAACAATTTCCGATATTCACTCGGCATTCGCTCAGGATATAAGCCGTCACTTCGGAAAAACAGTCATCAAATGGGAAAAATAAACATGAAATTATCGGTTATAATTCCTGCATACAACAGCGAGATGTTTCTTGCCGAAACCCTTGACTGTCTTGAAAAGCAAACGCTGAAAGACATTCAGATTATTATTGTCAACGACGGTTCAACGGATAAAACAGCGGAAATTATTGCAGAGTATGCAAAT
>JAZSNQ010000170.1:0-3552 GCA_045536515.1 Acutalibacteraceae bacterium
GCCAATAATTTTTTCATTGCATTTTCCTCCTCTTTGAATATGTTTTTTATGAAATGCTCGGAATGAGCTTATTCAACCACAAGTCTTCCGTCAATCTTATGGTCAAGATTCTGATGTGCGGAAAGATATTCGTCAAGTATCTCTCTGCAGGAGGTTGAAAGAATTCTCGGTCTGCCGTTTTTGCATATTTCATCATATGAAACCGAGAAAAAGCTTTCAAAGTTTATAAAATGATAATGCTGAAGCCCGATTTTATAGATTTTGTTGTCATCAATCGGTTCCCCGTTAAGAGAAAAATCCTTGAATTCATGAGTGCTGCGGTTATAAACAACCCTCATTCCCCTTGAAAGCTGATAAAATTCGCAATGCGAGCCTGTCCAGACCTCATCACGGAGCATAAATTCAATCATCCGCCTGAACTGTTTACCCGTTACCGACAGCATATGGGCTGCATCGTCATACGCAAAGCACTCGACAAAATCGGAGAAGAGAACAATCGGACCGAGTTCTGTGCTTCGCAGGCTTCCCGAACCGAGAAGCATAACATCAAGTCCGAGGCTTTCGCACAGTATGTCGGCAAAAAGTCCGCCGATTTCTGTTTCACGGTAGCGTGACGGATGGGTAAGCCGGCGTTTGAATTTCGTAACAAGGCGGCTGTATTTTTTGTCAGTCTGACCTTTGTAGAATTCAATTATCTTTTCAAGTGCTTCATCTCTCGGGCAGGTTTCTTTGCATATGGGAATGCTCTGCCAGTTATAGCTGTCAACACGGTTTTCGTCGGTGTTGACGGTTATGTCAAATCTTCCGATTTGATCGGTGCCCGTTCCCGCCTGCACGATAATAATATCGTTTACAACCTCGGGCTCGGTGATGAAAGTATGCGAATGACCTCCGATGATAATATCCACACCCCACGCAGGGTCAAGCCTTGCGGCAAGCTCTTTGTCTTCCTCAAAGCCGATGTGTGTAAGAAGAACGGTCAGGTCAACATCAACGGCATTATAGGTGTTACATATTCTTCCGACCTCGCAGGCAGCTTCGTTGATGTCAACAAATGTGCCGATAAGTCCGTCTTTTTTTGTAAGTGCAAGCACCTCTTCGGTCAGAATGCCGATAAACAGAATTTTCATTCCGTCAATTTCAGCTATATGGTGAGGCTTGAAAAGCCTTGCACCGTTTGTTTTTATATAAAGGTTTGCGTTGATAATCGGAAATTTGGCACATTTCTCAATGAACAGGAGGTGTGCAATTCCGTAATCCGCCTCGTGGTTGCCGACGGTCACAACATCCGGGGCAAGCATATTCATAATTTCGATTGTCGATACTCCCTGAAATTCCGAGTCAATAACAGAGCCTCTGAACATATCGCCCGCAACGCAGTAAATGCAGTTTTCAGCTTCCGCTCTGACCTTGTTGACATACCCCGAAAGCATTGAAACTCCGCCCACAAGGCCGCTGTCAATTTCCTCGGCAAGAAAATCTCCGTGCATATCGTTTGAATGAAGAATTGTCAGTTTTTTAAAATTTTCCATTTCATCCTCTTTTCCCTGTTAATCAGACATTATCAACATTTTTGAATTTGTAATATTCATTTACAAGGTTTCTGTAGCCGAGATTTTTTATGTCCTCGTATCTGAAATTATAGCGTGATTTTGTTCTTTTTCCCGTTGCGAGATAACGGATGCACTCCTGCATATATTCATCAATCTTTTTCAGAGTTTCATCGGTGTTTATAACAGGGAAAAACCACCGTGTCCACGTCAGCTCGCTGTAAACGGGATTATCATAAAGCTTTGTGTTGAACCGTTTTACAAAAGCTCTTGCCGCATATTCTCCGGGTAAATTTTTCTTGCCCGCCCAGCGAGAAAGTGACCTTGCTTTTCTTCGCATTTTTGCTTTGAGCTTTTCAAAAGAAACATCATTGATGTCAATTATTCCGTTGTGATAAGAAAAGCCGAGGAAAGTCCATTTCTCACCCGGATTTGTTATTGTTTCCTTATCGGGATTGATGGTGAGTTTTTTTGAAAAAAGGCAGTTTTTTATAGCCTTGATGCTTTCGTCAAGCTCGGATTCATCCTTTGCAAAAACAAGAATGTCATCCGAATATCGGATATAGGGAATATTTCGACTGAAGAAATATTCATCAAGCTCACGCAGATAAAAATTTGCAAGAAATGCAGATACGGGAACACCTGCCATAATCCCTTTTCGTTCTTCAAGCAATTCACCGTTATACTGCACATACGGATTTCGGAGAAGTGTTTCAAAAAACAAATATAATTCGGAATCGTCACTTAAAGCTTTTTTTAAATTCGGAAGAAGAATATCAACATCAACCGAGTTGAAATAGTCACTTATATCGGCTTTGTAGACATATCTGTCATCCAAATCCTTGATTTTCATAACATCCTCTGCGGCTTTTTTAACTCCCGATTCTTTTCGGAAGGAATAAAGATTCGGTGAAAAAAGATAATCATAATCACGAAGAAGAAAGGAAATCAGCTTTAAAACATAGTTTTCTTCTCTGCCAAAAGTATATACAGTTCTTTTTCTGCCTGCTTTTGATTTGCTGATAAGCGTTTTTTGCGGAGCTGAAAAGCTTTGATTGATTCTGATTCTGCCTGCAACGGGAAGATATTCCTTGCCGTCAATAAACCTCCGAAGGTCTGCAGTATCCTTTTCGCTTATGTTTCCCTGCTCAATTTTGTGAATAAAAAAGGCTTCCCATATTTCCTTTTCAAACAGTTTATCAATTACGCACATAAATCATTAAATAAAAAAAAACAGAGAGAAAATGATTTAACATCGCAATTTTGCGATACGAAACCGTACACGAAACGGCTGCCTGCAAAACTCATAAAGTTCCGTGCTGGGTTCTTCACAGGCGCATAAAGCTTTTCTCTCTGTTTTAAGCAAAAATTATCTGAGGTTTTCTCTTATTCGGTTAATGACATATCCGCTTTCGTTTTCCATTCCCTTGAAGAAACGGATGTAAGGAATGCCGTTATCGTCAAGAACCTTGTAAGTTCCTTTTGCAATCATAGAACGGTACTGATTCTTGTTCATAACAAGAACTGCAAGCTTAGGCTGAGAACCGTTTGAGAAAAGGTATGAAATCGGGTAGCAGCTCGGATGCGCACTTGCATCAAAGTTTTTGGCGTGAACATTTGTTGAGATTGAATAACCGGGGAAGCTTGCTTCGGTGATAACAGACGCAAAATAACTGTCATCGGTGTTGTATGTTTTCTGAACAAAAGGAGCAGAGGCGTATGTCTGCGATGACTGTGCATTACGGGCTGCATCGTCAAACTGCTGTGCGGTTTTATTGGCAAATTCCGTTACAGAAGGTTTAATAGCTTTGCTGATTGCATCACCTACTGCCTTGCTTACGCCATCGCTTATTCCTTTTCTCAAAATTCTTTCCAGAAATCCCATAAAGGTTCCTCCTTATAAATCTTTATATCTTATCAATATTTGTTTACGGCTTTTTATACCGAGTTTACGGTATATGTTTTTGCAATGGAAATGCACGGAAGAATGTGTAATAAACAA
>JAZSNQ010000172.1:0-6315 GCA_045536515.1 Acutalibacteraceae bacterium
CAGCTCTTTTCGGTTTTATTACAAAAGAAAATGTTGCAAATCTTTTTAATCTTTCAGATGAAGCAAAAATTCTCGGCACAACAGTCTGGTTTATTATCCTCATGGATATCGTAATGACCTTTATGGGTTCAACAAGTAACGATGCAGCATTTCAGGCTTGGGTAACTGATGTTACCGTACCGAAGCAAAGACCGATTGTTGAAACTGTTTTATCTGTTGTCGGCACAATATCATCGTTGGCAGTAACAGGTGTCGGCAGCTTTGCTCAGGCAGGAACGATTACATATAAGCTTTTCTTCGGAGGTCTAGGTCTTGTTGTTACTCTTTGCGGTGTTATCGGCTTATTCCTTATTCAGGATCCGCCCCGCACACTGCAGAGAGAAAGCTCATCAAACTATTGGTCAGACCTTTTCTACGGTTTCAGACCTTCCGTGATAAAAGAAAACGCAAGACTTTATCTTTCCCTTGCATCTTTCTGCTTTGCAATCATTGCGTTTCAGGTTTTCTATCCGTATCTTCTCACCTATGTGCAGTATGTTGTTATCCCCGATAACGGCGGAGTTGAGAATATCCTCAGAGCCCCTGTCATCATCACTGCCGTTATTGTTTTAATAATAACCCTTGCGTGTATTGCAATGCTTCTCAGGTTATCAACAATTAAAAAGGGTATCTGCCTTGTTACGGGTGTTATTGTTTTGTCGCTCGGTTTCTTCCTTCTTTCAACGAGCACTGGAATTTACGTTATTCTCATCAGCATTGTTCCCGTTGTGCTTGGCAATGCTCTTGTTAATATTCTTTTCAATGCGGTGGTCAAAGACTTCATCCCCGAAGGCAAAGCAGGTATGTTTCAGGGTATAAGAATGATATTTGTGGTTCTTCTTCCCATGATTATCGGACCTGTTATCGGTGACAAAGCTTGCCAGCACGCCGCAAGAACAATCATAAACGAAGTCGGTGCGGAAGTAATCGTGCCTGCAAAAAATATGTTCCTCTGGGCAGGTATTATCGGCATATTTGCGCTCATTCCTCTGTGTTTCCTTATCAAAAAAGGATTGGACACAAATAAAACCGATGACATTGAGGTGACAGCATGAACAAGTGGAATTTCTATACAGCAAAAGAACTGAAACCCGAAGGATGGCTTCGCCGTCAGCTTGAAATTCAGGCGGAAGGTTTAAGCGGTAATCTTCACAAGATATGGCCCGATATCCGTGACAGTGCGTGGATTGGCGGAAACCGTGAGGGTTGGGAAAGAGTGCCCTATTGGCTCGATGGCTTTATTCCTCTTGCTTATCTTCTCGAAAACGAAGAAATGATTGCTACAGCAAAAAAATATATTGATGCCATTATTTCCGCACAGCAGGATGACGGCTGGATTTGTCCATGCAAAAAAGAAAAAAGAGCAAAATATGATACTTGGGCAACACAGCTTATCTGCAAAACGCTCAAGGTTTATTATGATTGCTCGGGTGACGAAAGAATTCCGCAGGTTATTTATAAGGTTCTCAGAAATTATTATGAGCTCCTTGAAAACGGAGAAATCAGGCTTTTCAAATGGGCAAAATACAGATGGTTTGAAACCTTTATTTCGCTCAATTTCATTTATGAAAAATACGGCGAAGAATGGATAAAAGATCTTGCAAAAATCATTAAGGAGCAGGGCTTTGACTACAACACCGTTACCGATTCGTGGAAAAAACCGAGCCATAACTGGCTGAGAAAAACTCATATCGTCAATCTTACTATGATGCTTAAAAGCGAAGCAGTTTCTCACAATTTGTTGGGTGAAGAATATACCGATAACGCAGAAAAGCTCCGTGAAATTCTCGAGCGTTACAACGGAACAGCTTTTGAGGGTTTTACAGGAGATGAGGTGCTTTCAGGTCTTGACCCTACTAAAGGAACTGAATGTTGTGCAGTGGTGGAGCAGATGTATTCCTACGAAGAAATTTTTGCTCACACAGGCGACAACAAATGGGCTGAAAGGCTTGAAATGCTTGCGTTCAACGCTCTTCCCGCAACGCTCAGCGAGGATATGTGGACTCATCAGTATGTTCAGCAGGTCAATCAGATTGCCTGCCAAAAAACAATGATTATGGCTCCGTGGAGTACTAACGGTCCCTACGCTCACACTTTCGGACTCGAACCGAATTTCGGATGCTGCACCGCCAACTTCAATCAAGGCTGGCCAAAATTTGCTCTTTCCGCTTTTATGCATAGCGCGAACAAGATAATCAATTCCATTATGTTACCTTCCGTTTTGAAACATGACGGTGTTACAATCAGACTTGAAACGGATTATCCGTTCAAAAACAAAACGCATTATTTCATTGAGGCAGACAGAGATTTTGATTTTGTTATCCGTATTCCCTCTTTTGCCGAAAATCTTAAAGTTAACGGCGAAAAAGCAGATGCAAAAGACCTTGAATTCAAAATAAAGCAGGGCAAAACGGAATTTGAAATTGAATTCATGGTGACACCGTATTTCAAAGAAAGACCGAATAATCTTTATGTATTGCAGATGGGTTCGCTTCTTTTCTCTGTTCCCGTTGCTTACGAAAAAGAAATGCGTGAATATACCAAAAAGGGTGTAGAGCGAAAGTTTCCGTATTGCGATTATCAGTTCATTCCGAAAACTCCCTGGAATTACGGATATGCAGATTTGGATTTTGAAATAGTTAATTATAAAATCAGTGATATTCCGTTTTCGCAGGATAATCCGCCCATATCAATCAAAGCAACTATGCAGCACATTGACTGGGGACTCAAATTTCCTTACAGAAGCATCGCAAGAAAAACTCCGAAATCAACAAACCCGATTTCCGAATTGAAGGAAATCAAGCTTTGTCCGTACGGCTGCACAAGACTGCGAATGACCGAGATGCCGATAATTGTTAAGCAATAAAAAGAAATTGAACTTGCATCTGAAATTTTCTTCAAAAAGTTATGAGTGCATATTGAAAGCCGATTAACAAATTCCAATTTGTCGAGTTGTTTTTAATGGAGGTAATTAATTTTGGCAACTCTACTTCTCATCATAATCTATATAGCATTTATAGGTCTCGGAGTTCCCGATTCACTTATCGGCTCTGCGTGGCCTGCAATACATACAGAACTGAATATTCCTGTTGAAGCGGTAAGCATCATAACATTTCTAATCTCGGGTTGTACCGTGTTATCGAGCATGTTCAGCGCAAGAATACTCAATAAATCGGGAACCGCAAAAGTTACGGCTTTCAGCACGGCTATGACTGCAGCGGCATTGCTCGGTTATTCATTTGCACCGTCTTTTTGGTTTATGATTCCGCTTGCTGTTGTTCTCGGTCTCGGCGCAGGCGCGATTGATTCGGGACTTAACAACTATGTTGCACTTCATTTCAAAGCGAGCCATATGAATTTCCTTCATTGCTTTTACGGTGTTGGAGTATCTCTCAGCCCTTATCTTATGTCACAGGCTTTAAGTAACATAGGTTGGCGCGGCGGTTACCGCTATGCATTTTATGTTCAGGCGTTTATCGCAATATTACTCATTATCTCCGTTCCGCTTTGGAAAAAAACTTCTTCAACTGAAGAAACGGAAGAAGAAAAAGAAGTAAACCTTACTCTTTTACAGATGGCAAAAAAGGCAGATGTTCGGCTTGTGTGGATTATCATGCTTGCTACAAATGCAATCGAATATACCTGCGGAGTATGGGGAAGCACATATCTCGTTGAAGAAAAAGGATTTGAAGCAGAACACGGTGCGCTTGCACTGACAATCTACTACGTGGGTATGTCAATCGGGCGCTTTGTTTCGGGCTTGCTTGCCGATAAAATCAGTACATGGAAACGAATCGGTATAGGCACAGTCATTCTTGCTCCTGCAGTTGCAATTATGCTTCTTCCCCTGCACGGTGTGTTTTCCGTTATCGGTTTATTTCTTATAGGTTTGGGTAACGGCTCAATCTATCCGAATATGATACACCTGACACCTCACAATTTCGGCAAAGAAGTATCACAGTCAATTATGGGTTCACAGATAGCTTTCGCTTACATTGGTGTTATGCTTGCACCGCCCATTGTGAGCCTTGTAAGCGGAATGTTCGGAATAAAGATTTATCCTATTCTGCTTGCCGTACTTTATGTTGCGATGGTTACTGCGTTGAAGTGTTTTGTGAACAGCTTGAAAAAGCATGGAAAATACGATGCAAATGTCTGAAACAGCAAAGGTGTCAACAATGAAAAATAATGATAAATTTGATTTAAACAGCTTCATATTTCCCGATGTTTCATATGCCCCTGTATATATATGGGTGTGGAACGATATCTGTACCCGTGAAATTATAGATAAACAGCTTGCTGAAATGCAGAAGCTTGGTATACGTGCGTTTTATATTCTTCCTGAACCGAAGGATTTCCGACCCGACAGTATGCCCACAAATCTTTCGCCCGAATATCTTTCCTCTGAATACTTTGAACTTTGTGCTTACGCAATTGACAAGGGAACTTCACAGGGGATAAAGTGTTGGATTTATGATGAGGGCGGCTGGCCGTCGGGCAGCGCATGCGGAAAGGTTGTTAAAGACCATCCCGAATATGTTTCAGGCGGCAATTATCCCGATTTGCTCAACAAAGATGCAACTGAATATTTTATTGAAATCACTCACGATAAATATGCATCGGCTACCCGGAATTTCACCGCTGTATTTACCGATGAGCCGAAAGCTCAGTTAAATCCGTTCAACAAAGAATTAACCGATAAATATGAGCAAATCTACGGCGAATCCGTTTTGCCGTATCTTCCGCTTATTAAAAACGAAGAAAAACCGACAGAAGAAAACGTTCATATTCTTCGCCGTTGGTATGATTTATGCAGTCATACGTTCTGCAAAAATTTTCTGATTCCATGCAAAAAATGGGCAAACGAAAACGGTTTTATTTTTACGGGACATCTTGATAAAGACCACAGTCCTGACGGTTGCATGAATGGCGGCGGAAACTTTAATCTGATGCGTGCATTGCGATGCTTTGATATTCCAGGCATAGATGTTATTTGGCGTCAGATTTACCCCGAAAACAAAGTTAAAATCAAAAACGATATGAATGCTTATAACGGATTCTATCCGAGATATGCTTCATCTGCTGCCGCACAAAACGGTACAAAGCTTGCAATGAGTGAAGTCTTCGGTGTTGCAGGACCCGGACTCACTTACGATATGATGCGATATACCGTAGGATATCAGGCGGTAAGAGGAATAAACATTTTCAATCCGTTTAATTTCCCCCTCGGTCGAAAAGGTCAGCTTCTTGCGCAGGAGCTGCCGATTTTCACGGAGAGTCAGCCGTATTACCGTTATCTCGGTCAGTTTAACCGTTATACGGAACGCTTGTCATATATTTCTTCTCTTGGTGAACGCATTTGCAAAACCGCACTTTATTATCCTGTTTCCGATTTTCAGGGCAGACTCAATGCTGAAACCATTGCGAAAGAATTCGATGCTCTTGGCAGAAAACTCGAAGATATGACGGTTGATTTTGATATTGTTGACGATGACGTTATTCAGACTGCTGAAATAAACAAAAACGGATGTATGTACATCGGCAGAGCGGAATACAATCACATTATCATTCCAAAAGATGCTTATATTTCCGATGCCACACAAAAATCATTGAATAAATTTATCAGTTGCGGCGGAAAAGTTTCTTACGGGATTTCAGACCTTGTACCTGTTATCAAAATTGACGGCGTCGGTTTACGTGCAATGCACAGAAAAGCGGAGAACTCAGAAATTTTTATCCTTTTTAATGAATCGGAAAAAAACAACAATTTCTATATTTATCTCCCATCATCAAAGGGTTATCTTCTTAATTTGGAAAGCGGTAAATTACAGCACTTACAAACCGAAAGCGGAGTTCTGAATATTTCTCTTGCCACAGGTGAAACGGCTGTTGTATTACTTACAGACGAAAACCATGATGCAGAGAACATAAAAGAATTCAAATGCAGATATGATATCACAAACGAGTTTCTGTTCCGAAAAGAAACCGAGCTTGTTTGCAATGAAAACGGATTTGATATTATTAATCTTTCCGATAAAGCCGTTCCCATAAAACTTGGCGATTGGTCTTGTCTGCTCGGCAATGCTTACTCGGGAAGCGGTATTTATGAAACAACATTTGCTCTTCCCGATGAAAAAGCAGGCAAAGAAGGCATGATTAACCTTGGTGATGTGCATTTCACAGCTTCAGTATATCTGAACGAACGGTTTTTAGGGATATCTCTGATGTCTCCGTACAGCTTGAAAATACCTGCCGGATTGCTTGGCAAAGAGAATA
>JAZSNQ010000096.1:0-1643 GCA_045536515.1 Acutalibacteraceae bacterium
TTCAGAAAACGCAAGCATTTATTTATTAATTAAACAGTAAAAAAGAACCGGAGCAAAACCGGTTCTTTTTATTTGAATATAAGATTAAGCATTAACGCACCAATAACGCCCGGAAGACCGAGAATTATAAATGAAACGATACTGTACCAATTAACAGCTATTGTAACCCCCGTGACCATTCCGAGAAGATTAACGGCGCACATTCCCGCAAGCCCCTGAAATGCAGATTTGATGAAGGTCATTCCGCCTTTTTCGTTTTTAATCATCCACCACAGCACAATGACCGTGCTGATTATTGCCGCAGAAATAAAAAGGGAATTCATAAGCTGACCTCCCTGCCGAAAACGGATATTTCAGCGCATTCGATGCCGCATTCCTTTGCTCTTTTGAGAAGATATCTGTAAAGAGCCTTGAGCGACTGAATTTCATATATTATTGAGTCAAGAAGATCCTCATTTATTTCATTTTCAAAACGGTTGTAAGCGCTTTCAAGCTTCTGTGAGGTTTCTCTTATCTGCATAACAAGGCTGTCATTTGACGGTGAAACAGGTTTTCTGATAACATCATAGTAAAAAATCTTCGCATTTTTAAAAATTTTTTCCATATTTTCATTCCTCCCGTAAATATCCTATGGAAATTGTTGGACAAATATGATAGAATAATACAGATAAGATAAAAATATTGTTCGGAGGAAATCAAAATGAACTTATATCCCATAAAACTTAATCCCTATGTTTCGGAAACAATCTGGGGCGGAAAAAAGCTTATTGAAGAATACGGCGTAAAAACCGAAAAGAATAATGCGGCAGAGGGTTGGATGCTTTCATGCCACGAAGCAGGTTCAAGCGTTGTTGCAAACGGTGAATTTGCAGGAAAATCTTTTGCAGATGTTGTGAAAGATAATCCCTCTCTTTGCGGAAAAAATGCAGAAAATTTTTCGGATTTTCCCATTCTTATAAAATTCATTGATGCTATGGATAACCTCTCCGTGCAGGTTCATCCCACAAAGGAATACTGCGAGAAAACGGGCAGGGGACAGAGCAAAACGGAATGCTGGTATATCATTGATGCTGAGGAAGATGCATACCTCATTCTCGGATTCGAAGATAAAATCACTCCCGAAGAATTCAAGGCTGCAATCGAAAACAACACTCTGACGGATTATGTCAGCAAAGTGCCTGTCAAAAAGGGTGATTTCTTCTTTATTGAGTCGGGAACACTCCATGCTATCTGTAAAGGTATATTACTTGCCGAGGTGCAGGAAAGCTCCAACACAACCTACCGGATTTATGACTATAACAGAGTCGGAAACGACGGAAAACCAAGGGAACTCCATGTTGAAGACGGTGCGGCTGTTACGAAGCTTGAAAAATATTCACAGCCGGACTTCTGTAAAGGTACAGACCTTGACACACCCGAACGCAAGCTTCTTGCTGACTGCCCTCTTTTTAAAGTCTGGAAGCTTGATGTAAATGGAGAAATCTGCGGTGCTGCAGACGAAAATTCCTTCGTTTCTCTCCTTATCATGGACGGAAACGGAACTCTTGATGTCTGCGGTGAAACTCTTTCTCTCACAAAAGGCGAAAGCATTTTCATCCCTGCAAACGCAGGCGAATATAAAATCAACGGTACTATGGAAATTA
>JAZSNQ010000049.1:0-6153 GCA_045536515.1 Acutalibacteraceae bacterium
AGGCGATTGAGCAAATGAAAATAGTGATGGATATTCTGTGGCTGGATGTTGCGCTGAATTCCGTCAACAACCGCTTTGTTTCGGTAAGCTCGAGAATGTACGGTAACAACAAGGCGGCAAACCTTATCGGAAACAGCATCCAGGCGGCGATGAATCTTCTTTGGGGTACAGACGGCGCCGAGGAAGTGCTGAACAATCCATACCTTTCTGAAAAAGAGAAGGCACAGATTGAATTATCGCTTGCAAAGAAACCGAATTATATTGTTCTTTGCTTTAACGACATTGTTCAAAAGGGGATTTATGTTCTTCCGCAGGCAATAAAAGATATAGCGCTTTCAAAAGAAAGCTTCGTTTCAAAAATGAGCTGCGGACTTTCACCTGCCGATATGATAAACGAAGGGCTTATCGGTCAGCAGCCGCATCAGATTATGGCGCAGATGGGCGCAGAAACATTTACCAACCCCGAAGTAATTGAAAATACGCTCAAATATCTTAAAGCTAATAAAATGTACCGCAATTCATTTGTCAGTTACTTTAAGTTTCTGAATCTTACGGTGCTTAAAGCGGTAAACTGGAGCAAATTTGCCGCAAAATTCAACATAATGCCGCACGGAATAGCGCTCGGCAGAGGCAATGTTTATACCTTGCGCAATGCACATTATTCAATGTCAACCGATGTCTGCAAGAATGTTGGTGCGTGCGGTGCGCAGGACCATGTATGGACGGCAAATATCGGCGAAAACCTTGCGCTGTTCACGACTCACCCTGCAGGAAACGGCAACGGCAAATACGGTGCATCCCCGGGATACTGGATAGGCAACGGCAGACGCCCTATGAGCATTCAGAACGAAAACGTGAACATCACAATTTACAGACTGCCCGAAAAAAAGCGTCTTGGCGAATCGGGTGTTGCTGCTATGACTCACGCCTATATGCCCAAAGGTTTTTATGATGAATTTGAGCTTTGCGGCAATACCGTTTTTGCAAGAAAAAACGGTGTGTTTGTTTCTTTGATTTCCAACGGAGAACTGTCGTTCAAACCATTCAATGCCGATTCTGCAAAGGGTGTACTTAAGGGCAGAATTTTTCCTGATGGCTGCAAACTTACGGGTGAATTTGATTTGTGCAGATACAGCGGTGATTATCATATTTATATCACCGAGCTTTCTGATGCCGATAAGGAAAGCTTTGAGGAATTCAAGGCGAGAATAAAGAAAAATGCCGTAACTTTCAGTGACAACGGACAGGTTAAATACACAACAGATTCGGGTACGCTTACTGTTTCGTATGACGGAGAATACAATGTTAACGGCAAACCTGTCGAAAAGGAATTTGCACGTTTCGACAGTAAATTCTGCAAAGCAAGCCGCAAGCCGGATTCCGTAACCGTCGACAGCGGCAAAAACAAACTGTTTCTCGACCTTGAAAACGCTCGCAGAATAATAGAGGATTTTTAAAAATAGCGGAAGTAGGCAAAGATATGAAACCGAAAAAGCAAAAAGTATTGTGCGGTGCGGATGTTGTTGCCCGTGATGGCTTTGATTTCAAAGGCAGATGCGGACTTATTACAAACCACACGGGCGTACTGCGAGATCTTTCTTCAACCGTGGATATGCTGAAAGAAAGATGCAACCTTGTTGCGCTTTTCGGCCCTGAACACGGCGTAAGAGGAGATATTCAGGCAGGTGAAAACGTAACAAGCTATACCGATAAAAAGACCGGACTTCCGGTTTACAGCTTGTTCGGCAATGATACAGCGGAGAGTGAAAAAGCGCTTATCTCGCTTGACACCGTTATATTTGACATTCAGGATGTCGGCGCAAGGTTTTACACCTACGCTTACACGATGACCGATGCAATGAGACTTTGTGCTCAAAACGGCATCAGGTTCATTGTGCTTGACAGACCTAACCCCGTAGGAGGACTAAAGGCAGAGGGCACGGTGCTTGACAGGCGGTTTTCTTCGTTTGTCGGCAGATTTCCCACTCCTACCCGTTGCGGTCTTACCATAGGCGAATTTGCTCTTATGATAAACGAAACGGAAAACATCGGCTGTGACCTGACGGTTATCCCGATGGAAGGCTGGAAAAGGGAGATGTATTTTGACGATACCGACCTGTGTTTTGTTCAGCCTTCGCCAAATATTCCGACAGTTGACACGGCTTTTGTTTATATCGGCACCTGTATTTTTGAGGACACAAGCCTTTCCGAGGGCAGAGGCACGACCAAACCCTTTGAAATGATAGGTGCACCTTGGCTTGACAGTAAAGCAGTTATTGAAAGAATGGGACAGCAGAAAGGCGTTATTCTCCGTGAATGTTCATTTACGCCGACATTTTCCGATTATAAAGACAGTTTCTGCCACGGAATACAGCTTCACGTTACTGACAGAAACGCTTTTTCACCCTTTGCGGTGGGAATAAAATTGCTTGACGCAATCCGAAAAACGCACAGTGAATTTAGAATTGAACAGTCGATAGTAAAATTACTCGGCACGGATGAAATTTTCAGAAATGATTTTGAAGCCGAAGAATTTACAGAGAGTGAAAATAAAAAGAGTGCCGAATGGCAGGCACTTTCAAAGAAATGGTATTTATATTAACACAAAAAACAGCCCTTATGAATTGAAATTCATAAGGGCTGTAAAAGTTATGAAGTTATTTAACAGAGCTTATAAGCTCATCCATTGCGCTAAGTAACGTGCCTGCTGTTTCGGGCCCCGTTGAGTTTGTTTCCTCGTAGTGATTTCTGCCTGTGGCATCAACCGTTGTGTTGAAATAGGGCAGCCATTCGTGCAGGAAGAAATCGTTTTCGGGAATGATATAGCCGATTTCGTCATTACAAAGACCGACAACAAATTGGTGCTTGCAGTCCGACATTTCGGAAAGCGGCTTATAGTTGGCAGCCGTACCGTTGGCAGAGGTTTCGGCAGTGAAGAAGTTGCCGCTTTCAAGTTCAGGCGAAAGCTCGCCCGGTATCATAAAAATACATATCTGCTCGTTACCGAGCTCCATATACGTAACCTCGGTGATGATCGAGATGTTTCCGTTTTCGTCCTTTGAAATATCGTTATTGAGCACGCCTAAAATACGGACAAGAAGCAGGGCTATATTATCGCACTTTACTTCAACCGCTTCGGATTTTATATTGACAAGCGGTGCAAGCTCGGTTTCGTCGGCTATGCTCATAACAAGCTCGCCCACATCCTTGCCGAATTCCTTGACATATTCAAGACCAAGCTCAAAGTTACGCAGAACGTCATCAAGCTTTTCGCAGGTAACAAGTCCTCCGATTGCTCCGTTTATGAAAACAACGTTTGCACCGCCCGTCTGCTCAATTATTTCCTTTTCCATATATGCAGGAAAATCTGCGCTGACAACGGTTGTTCTTGCTCCGAGACATTCGGCGTGGCAGGCAAAATTGACAATATATGTGTCGTTGCTGCCGTCTGTCGGGTCAAAGCGGAGCCTTGTGAGAGTTGCATCGTAATCAACGGGCTGTCTTGTATCCGTGAGAAGGCCTTCGGATTCCGCAGTTCCGAAGTAAAGTGCACCGTCCTTGCGGTTTTCGTAGGCGGCAACAATTGCCTCGGCTGTTTTTGCCTTAAGGCTCTCCATAAACCCGGCATTCTTGCCGTCGGAAAGGAAGTTTTTGCCCCACAGACCCTGCGTGTCGATAGCAGAGTGTGAGTGGGTCGAACAGATGTTGATTGATTTGAGGTTCGGGATTTTGCCGCTGTCGATTACAAGTTTCCTGATGTCGTTTATATCCTTGCGGCTGATACCGACACAGTCAATTGCACAGATGACAACACCGCCTCTGCCCGTGTTGTCATCAAGATAAACTGCCTTTGCGTGCATATCGTCAAGAACCGATTTTGCAGGATTGTTGGGGTTATAGCCTGCGATATAATAAGTATCCGCCGTGATGTCTTCGGGTGTTAAAACACTGCTTGCAAAGCCGACTGTCCATTTTTCTCCCATCGTGTCTGAAAACAGGGTATCGCCTTTAAGCATATATTCCGATGCTTCTTCAACGCTCGTATAGGTTGAATTTGGCACAAACAGAAGAACAAGTGACAGTAAGCCCGAGATAATCCCCTTCACAATATCGGGCAGCTTGAGAAAACGCAGAAACTCCATTTTTATTTGCTCCATTCATTTAAAAGCTCAAAGAATGCTTTTGAAAATGCAGATGCACTTTTTGAACCCGTTGAAACTGTTTCTTCATAGTGACCTTCGCTGCCCGATGAGCTGTAATCGTTATCGGGAACGATGTAACCTACAGCATCATTGCAAAGACCGAAAACAAGGACTTCATCATCCTCGCCAAAATGAGTTGCAATACCCTCGTAGGGATATTCGGTACCTGTGAAGGAATTCTCAGCAGACAAAAATCCGCCGTAAACAATTTCGGGAATGACCTCACCGGGAGCTTCAACAATCTTTATATTCTTACCTATTTCAACATAGCCTATTTCGCTTGACATATACACCTTGCCGTTTTCCTTGAAAGGATGAACATTGCACATGTCACTGCTTGCAACAAGAAGGAAAATAAAGTTGTTTACCTCGAAATCAACCTGAGCGTGTCTTACGTTGAGGATGGGCTCAACAACCTCGCCTTTTTCGGCAAGCCCATAAAGAATATCCGCAACAATATTGCTGTATTCCTGCATTTTTTCAAAGGCAGAAAGGTTTTCGGGAATACCGTTCTGCGGGCCCATATCAGTGTGGATAGCACCGCCTATTGCGCCCTGAACAAAGATGAAATCTGCATTTCTTTCAGTAGTAACTTCTTTTTCAATATAATAGGGGAAATCTGCTGAAAGCAGTGAATTGCTCCATTCAAGATGAATGGGATGAGCACCGAAATTGGCTATATAAATTTCTTTTTTGCCACTGTCATTGGGAACAAAACGGAAAAGATGAATTTTTTCATCAATCACACGGGGAGCTCTGCCGTCCCAGAACATATCGGGATAAGCGTCGGCAGCATAATAAAGAGTACCCTCTGTGCGGTTATTATATGCTTCTCTGATTGCATCGGCGGTTTTTTGAACCACGGCTTCTATATATTCTTCGTTTCTGCCGCTATTGGGAATATTGCCCCACAAGCCCTGGGTATCAACCGCACTGTGAGCGTGGGTTGAACCGACATCAATGCTGATAAGTTTGCCGTCGCCCGTGATATCGCTGAGTTTTTCACGGATATCCTTGATATCGGCATTCATAAAACCAACTGTGTCAATCCACGCAAAAGCCGCAGCTCCCCTGCCGGAATTGTCGTCAAGCACAACCGCTCTTACGCACAGTTCGTCAATAACACCCGTTGCTTCCTGTGCGGGGAACTTGAGAAATCCGCCGAGGAAATAACGTGTTTTGTCAACGTCATCGGGAGTAAGGACTCTGCGTGCAAAGCCTGCCGACCAGTATTCTGATTCGGCTTCATCAATAAACTCTTTGCTTCCGTCAAGGAAATTTTCTGAAATTTCCGCAACCGGTCTTTCGTCATAGCCTGTTTTGGTAACGCTCTGAAAAACTGCAACCAAAAGCGTCGGAAGCCCCAAAAGAACCGCCAGAATTGCTGATACCCATCTGATAATAATTGCCATAGTTATATCTCCTTTTTTTATAATAAGTTTTTAATTTCTTCGCGAATGTTTATATCATTTGAAAGCCTTGCAGGCATAACCTCGTATTTGCTGATTAAAGCATCAAGCTCTGCAAGCAGCTTTTCGTCCCTGGTTGCGATAAATGAGAATATACCGTTTAAAATATCGCACATCACAAAGAATTTTTCCGACCATTTGGTAAGTTCGCGGCAAATCGGCAAATCCCGCTTGAGATATTCTCTGCACGCATTCATTTTGCCGAGATAATTCTCTGCAAGAGCAAAAGCTTTTTCCCTGTTACCTGATTTGAATGCAGTTTCAATTTCATCAAACACCTCGTACATCCGCCTGGAATTTGCATCCTTCAGGCAAGATGTATAAAGATGGTCTGCAAACACAATGAAATTATCCGCATTTTCTTTTCCGACAACCCGCTTTATTGCACCCTCCCAGGATTTCTGCGAATCATAATTCTCACTGTCCCAGAGGTAATCGGCAAAGGTAATCAGCGGAATTTTCGAGCATTCGGCATATTCCAT
>JAZSNQ010000131.1:0-6138 GCA_045536515.1 Acutalibacteraceae bacterium
AAAGCGCCGATTGAAAGCATATGAACCTCGTCGATGATATAAACTCTGTATTTTGCATTTGCAGGAGTGAAATTTGCTTCCTCGCGCAAATCGCGGATGTTGTCAACACCGTTGTTGCTTGCGGCGTCAATTTCGATAACGTCAAGTATTGAACCGTTGTCTATTCCGCGGCAGATTTCGCATTCGTTGCAGGGATTGCCGTCAATCGGAGAAAGACAGTTCACCGCTTTTGAAAGAATCTTTGCGCAGGTGGTTTTTCCCGTACCCCTTGAACCGGTGAAAAGATATGCATGTGAAATTCTGCCGCTGCAGAGCTGATTCTGCAGTGTCTTTGTGACATGGGGCTGACCGTAAACAGCACTGAAATCCTGCGGTCTCCATTTTCTGTATAACGCCTGATACATCTTTTCACTCCTTCAGAATAATTAGTTTATTCAAACCTGACGGTGTGACGGGTCGTCGGGTCGCCGACCCCTACGAAAAAAGCATTTCCTTAGTCATATGGCGGCAGGCAGACTGTGGCGCACAAGACTGTCCGCTTAATGCTGCTCGGTTCACCCGCCTGACATGGTTCACGGCGCCCTGTCGCACAGGACCCACACGCCACATGACTAAAGAAATGCCTCACCTATTCAGATACCTATATATTATATAATATAATTATAATAATATCAAGAGGAAATTTTATTTTTATTGTGTTATTTTAAGTTTTTTTAAAGAATAAAGAATATTGAATTAATAATAAATTATAAATATTTTTTCAAGGGAAAATATATTCTTGCGCACACATTTACGATTTTTTGAATAGATTGATAATAAAACGGTTGGGGGTCTTATGATGAATCAGGGATATTTTTTGGGTTCAAGCGGTAAAAACGGCTTCTTTTCATGCTTTTCACAGCTTACTCCGAAAATCGAAGGTCAATATACATTTATTATAAAAGGCGGACCGGGAACGGGTAAATCCTCTATGATGAAAAAAATCGCCTCGCAAATTGAAAATATGGATATTGAATGCGAAAGAATTTTCTGTTCATCCGACCCCTCATCGCTTGACGGAGTTATCATTCCGTCGCTTCGGGTCAGCATTGCCGACGGCACTTCGCCCCACACTATAGACCCCGATTATCCGGGCGCAACAGGTGAAATAGTCAATCTCGGTGACTGCTGGGATAAAGAACTTCTTTTTGAGAATAAAGAAAAAATAATTGAGCTTACCGATAAAAACAAAGCCTGTCACATGAGAAGCAGGCGGTTTATCGAATCAGCCTTTTCGATTTTCGGCGACGGAGAAAAAATCTGCCGCGGCTGTCTTGACGAGGGCAGACTTATGCGGTATGCATCAAGGCTTGCAAACCGTCATTTTAAAAAACCGAACGGTAAAATCGGTCTTGAAAAAATCAGGCTTCTGGATGCCGTAACACCGAAAGGATATTATTTTCTTCGGGAAACCGCGGAAAGCTTATGCGATGAAATCATTGTTTTTGACGACGATTTCGGAGTTGCCGCTTCGATGCTTACCGACAGACTGCGTGCCTATGCACTTGCAAGCGGATATTCGGTGATTTCAAGTCCGTCGGTCTGCAGAGAGGGTGCAATCCGCCACATTATCATAAAAGAATTATCGCTCGGTTTTTTCACTGCGGATAAACTCTGCGATTTGAATATAAATCCGACCAAAACGGTTTCTTTGCGCCGTTTTTATTCCTTGGAAGAATTATCAGCACACCGTGCAAGGCTTTCATTCTCCAAAAAAGCGTCAAAAGAGCTTCTGAATGAGGCGGTGTGTGCCCTGAGAATGGCGAAGGATGTCCATGACGAGCTTGAAGCGGTCTATATTGAAGCGATGGATTTTGAAAAGACCGAAAAAATAACAAAAGCTCTGACGGAAAGAATCCGCCAAAGCGATTGGTATCCCGAAGAGGATTAATTATTAATTAACCAGTCAATTCCTTTGAGGTAACCTTCAAAGCCGAGACCGATAAAGGATTTTTTGCACGCCATGCCTGCATATGAAATCTGTCTGAAATCCTCTCTTGCCGTCACATCGGAAATATGAATTTCAACGGCGGGAATTCCGACGGATTTGAGAGCATCAAGAATAGCAACGCTCGTGTGGGTATAAGCGGCGGGATTTATGACGATTCCGTCAAAATTTCCGTATGCCGCCTGAATTTCATCAACAATGCTTCCCTCGTGGTTTGACTGAAAAAGCTTAACCTCAACGCCTTTTTCCGAAGCATAGTTTTCAATCATTTCACAAAGGTCGGCATAGGTATTTTTGCCGTAGATATCAGGCTCTCTGATTCCGAGCATATTGATATTCGGTCCGTTAATTACAAGGATACGCATTCGAGAATCCTCCTCACTGTTATTTCGGGGTCGGGGTCAACGTCAACCGTGAAATCCGCTGTTTCAAGATAGAGGGGCAGACGGATTTCATGCATTTTTGCAAGAGCATCGGCATTCTTTGAGAGTGGTCTTCCGTCGGTTGCAAGAGTTTTTATATCGGATCTGAGAAAAATTACGGTTGAATTTTCTTTTAAAGCAATTCTGTTTTCTTCACGGAGAATTGCACCGCCGCCCGTAGCAATAATTCTGCCCGCAAGCTTGCAGACGGATTTCACAGCCTCGGTTTCTCTGTTTCTGAACTCGTTTTCGCCGTATTTTGCAAAGATATCGGGGATTTTTTCGCCCGATTTTTCAACTTCAGAATCGGTATCAATGCACTCGCGACCTGTTTTTTCTTTGAGAAGCGCAGCGCAGGTTGATTTTCCGCATCCGGGCATACCGATAAGAACGATATTTTTCTGTCTGTTCATAATGATATTGTAAATTCTGTCAATTTCGGAAAACGGAAGTCTTTTGTCCGTAAAAATTTCGGCGGCACGGAGTGCCTGCGCAACGAGCATATACAGACCGTTTATGCAGTCAATTCCGAGCTTTTCGGCATCAAGAAGAAAAACCGTGCGTGCAGGGTTATAAATCAGGTCGAGAGCTTTTTTGCAATTTGTGAATTTAGAAAGGTCGATGAGTCTTTCGCCGTTATTCGGAAACATTCCGACGGGGGTTGTGTTGATGATTATGTCCGTATCATAGTGTCGGCTTATGTTTTCATAATTATTTGCGCCGGTGCGTGACACGGTAATGATTTTTTTTGCGCCGAAATCATACGCAACACGGCGAACGGTCAGACTTGCACCGCCGTTTCCGAGAATGAGAACCTTTTTGCCGATAAAATTGCATCCGCATTTTTCCGCCATGCAGGAAAAACCGAAATAATCCGTGTTGTCACCGTAAAGAGTACCGTCGCTTCTGCGGATAACCGTGTTTACGCTTCCGACCTTCCGTGCGGTTTCGCTGATTTCGTCACAGCGGTTGAATGCCTCGATTTTATAAGGAATTGTGACATTGAATCCCTTTAAACGGGTATCGGAAAAGAAACCGTCAAGACCCTCGGGTTCTGTCGGATAAAGTTTATATTCATAATCGCAGAGCAGGGAATGAATCTCGGGCGAAAGTGAGTGACCGAGTTTTCTGCCTAAAAGTCCAAACATATAATCATCCTAATCCTCGGTATAGCTGCCGAGATAAACAAATTTTTCCGCATCGTTTTCAAGCTCGCTGAAAAGTGCCTTGAGATTTTCGGAATAAACCGATGCATCAATGTCGAAATAGAACATGAATTCAAAGTTGCTGCCCGGAATGGGTCGGCTTTCAAGCTTCGTCATATTAAGACCGAGGGCGGCAAATCTTGAAAGGATATTGTAGAGCGAGCCCGGTTCATGGGGAATCGTCATCATAAAGCTCGTCTTTTTTGCGCCGGGATAAATTTCGGGGGTTTTGGAAATGCAGATGAAACGGGTGTAGTTGTTGTCGGTATTCTGTATGCCAGTTTTCAGCACATTCAGACCGTAAAGCGCCGCGCCGTCCTTTGAACCGATTGAAGCGCAGTCTTTTCTTCCGCTTTCCGCAACCATTTTTGCCGCAACAGCTGTATTTTCGCATATTGTGACCTTGACTCCGAGAGAATTTATGAATTCGGAGCATTGGTTAATTGCCTGTTCATGGGAAAAAATTTCTTTGATATCGCCGAGCTGAACACCGTCGGGCGCAAGAATTGAGTGACGGATAAAAAGCTTCAGACTGCGTGTGATATAGAATTTATATTTTTCCATAAGGTCATAGACCTTGTTGACCGTACCTGCCGTGCTGTTTTCAACGGGAAGAATGCCGTAGCGGCAGAAACCGCTGTCAACCGCCCTGAAAACATCCTCAAAGCCTCTGCAATAGAAGATTGTGGGATAATCAAACATTTTATCGCATGCAAGCTGCGAATATGCACCCTCAACTCCCTGGCAGGCAACCATTGCTCTGTCGGGTTGCTCGCAAGGGGTGTTTTTTGTTACATCCTCAATCATCTTTGAAACGGGAGAACGAGGCTTTATAAGCTTTTTCTGATAAGAACGGCTGAGATTAAAAAGCGTTTCGTAGAGGGTTTTTGTGTAGCCCTCAAGCTCATGCGGTACGGAAGATGTTACCTTGTTTATAACATCTCTTTCCCTTTCGCGGTTGAAAACGGGCAGATTGTTTTTCTGCTTGTATTCGGCAATCTTCGCCGCCGTTTCCATGCGCTCCTGAAAGAGCTTTGTAAGCTCGGCATCTATTCTGTCTATATTATCTCTTAAATCTTTGATGTCCATGTAAATTACCTCATTTTAAAATAAAATCAGCGATTGCAACTGCTGCCGCAGCTTCAATGCACGGCACGGCACGGGGCACAATGCAGGGGTCGTGTCTGCCGCCGATAACAAGCTCTTCTTTTTCGAGCGATTCAACATTGACCGACTGCTGTTTTTTGCCGATTGAGGGGGTCGGTTTGACCGCAACACGGAAAACAATCGGCATTCCCGATGAAATTCCGCCGAGAATTCCGCCGTGATTATTTGTGACGGTGCGGATATCTCCGTTTTCACAGATGAAATCATCGTTGTTTTCGCTTCCGAAAAGCTCGCTTCCCCCAAATCCCGAACCGAATTCGATACCCTTGATTGCGGGAATTCCAAAAACCGCCGAGCTTATTCTGTTTTCAATTCCGTCAAAAATCGGGTCGCCGATACCGACGGGCATACCGACTATTGCACATTCGATTGTGCCGCCGACGGAATCCGCATTTTCTTTTGCGTCGAGTATCGTATTAATCATCATTTCTCCCTTTTCGTCATCGATAACGGGGAATGATTTTGACTGAACATCAGCGAAATCAACGGCAACGGGATTGAATTTCTTGTCCTTCACCTTGCCGATTGAAGCGATATGAGCACCGATTTTAATGCCCTTTTCTTCGAGCATCTGCATACAGACTGCGCCTGCAAAACAAAGGGGTGCGGTCATTCTGCCGCTGAAATTTCCGCCGCCGCGGATATCGTTGAAGCCTTCATGCTTCGCCCATGCGGTAAAATCGCTGTGTGAAGGTCGGGGGATGAATTTCAGTTTATCGTAGTCACCCGAACGGGTATTTTTATTTTCTATAATCGCACAAAGAGGCGCACCGCAGGTTATGTTGTCAACAACACCCGAAATGATTTTGAATTCATCCGCCTCTTTCCGGGGAGTTGAAATGCTGTTCTGACCGGGCGCACGCCTTGCCATAAATTCGGCAATTTTTTCCATATTGATTTCAAAGCCTGCAGGCAGACCGTCAATCACAACTCCGATTGCCTCGGAATGCGACTGACCGAAAATTGTTATTTTTATGTTGTTTCCGAAATTACAGGACACGCACATTACCTCCAAGCTTTTTGTAGTCATCCCAGAAGTCGGGATATGATTTATTGACGGCATCGGCACGATGTATTATAACGGAATTTTTGCATCTTACCGCCGCAACAGCCGCCGCCATTGCAATTCTGTGGTCATTGAAAGAATCAACCTCGCCGCCCGAAAGGGATTTTTTGCCGTTAATTACCATTCCGTCATCGGTTCCGGAGATATCCGCACCGAGTGCACCAAGCATTGTGCAGACCGATTCTATTCTGTCGCTTTCTTTCAGACGGAGTCTGCCCGCGTTATATATCACCGTTTTTCCGTCGGCGGCTGCCGCAACTGCGGCAATAACGGGCACGGCATCGGGAATAT
>JAZSNQ010000248.1:0-5702 GCA_045536515.1 Acutalibacteraceae bacterium
TCGTTCTGCCTTTGTTGTCAAGAAAAACCTGGCCTGCATATTGGTCGGGACCTTTGTCAACCTCGCCCGTGTATTCGGGTGTGAATTTACCGCCGTCAAAGGTGCCGTACATCACCGAAAAACGGTGGCTGTCAGCTTTGCAGACGGATGCTGTCAGTAAATATTTATCTCCCGATTTCATAAATGACGGACACTCGGCAAACCTTGAGTTTTCCCACTCGCAAAGAATGCCTTTGTAGCTCCAATCAAAGAGATTTTCGCTTTCATAGAGCAAGAGATTTGCAGTTTTCTTTTCGTGATTGCCCGATGCCATTACGCAATAATATTTACCGTCGGAATAGCACACGGCAGGGTCACGGAAATCGGGACATCCGTCAGACGGATAACCGCTGATTATCGGGTTACCTTCATATTTTTCAAAGCTTATGCCGTCATCGGAATATGCAACGCTGACGGACTGTATTCCATTGTGAATTGATGCGTAAAAGAGAAAAAGTTTGTTGCCTTTTACGATAGCCGTGCCCGACCAGCATCCGTCCTTGTCATACGGCATATCGGGAAAAAGCGCAACGGGAAGCTCCTCAAATTCAAAAAAATCCTTTGTCCTTGCGTGTCCCCAATGCATATTTTCCTGCCACGGTTTTTCAAAATTCGGTGAATGCTGATAAAAAATATGGTAATAGCCGTTAAAATATACAAGTCCGTTAGGGTCGTTTATCCAGCCTTTTTTTGTTGTATAATGATATTTTGGCGGTACGCTGTAATTCATATTTAACCACCTTTTTCTTATTTATATTCTAATTATAATTCGCACTGTTTGTTTTTGCAACACTTGAATTTAAAACGGAATATATATATAATTCAGTACAGAACAACAGCAGGAAAGGGAATAAATAGTATGAAATATCTGTTTTGTTATTTTGTGGGCAATCAGCCTGAAGAAGAATCGGTGCATTTCGCTGTATCTGTTGACGGTTATAATTTTGAAGCACTTAATAAAAACAAGCCTGTCGTCAAGCAAAAGCTCGGCAAAAAATGCTGTCGGGACCCTTTTATATTTCGTGACGAAAATAATAGTTTTCATATCATAGCCACGGATATGCGTAGTAATGACGGCTGGAACAGCAATAACTCGATGGTTGTTTGGGACAGCGAGGATCTTATCAATTGGAGAAATGAAAGAATAATTGATTTTTCAAAGTTTGAAAGTACAAAAACTGCCGACAGAGTATGGGCTCCCGAAGTGATATTCGATAAGAAGAAAGGCGACTATATGATATATTGGACCCATAATAACGCTGATGATGACCTCGATACTATAACCTGGTACGCTTACACAAAGGATTTCGCAACTCTCACCACTGAACCGAAGGTTTTGTTCAGACCTAAAAGCGGAATGTGCGGAATTGATGCCGACATTATTGAAGAAGACGGCAGGTATTATCTCTATCAGGCAGACGGTGAAAAGGAAGCAATTTGCTATGCCGTGTCTGACAGTGCAGACGGACCCTACTATGAACCCGATGACAACAAAGTTTCCGTTGCAACAGTTGCTCTGGAGGGAAACTGCATTTACAGAATCGACAGCACCGATAAGTACGTTATGATAGCAGACCAATTCAAAAACGGCGGATATTTTATGCAGGAAACAACCGATATGATTCACTTCAGAAAGGTTGAAGAAAGCGAATTCTCGCTTAATCATCTCAATCCCCGTCACGGCTCAATGCTGCATATTACCGATGAGGAATACGAGAGACTGATTTTTGTATATAAATAGTTTAAACCACTTCATTGGTGCTTTTGCACTGATGAAGTGGTTTGTTGTTACCAAATAAACGGAATCAATCGGTATTTGACTTTTTGCTTATACTCACGGTAGCCGACAAGTTCTTTTTCGAGAAATTCTTCTTCACTTTTAATTCTTTTGGCAATGATAACAGGGTATACAAGAAAAATTAAAAATGAATATACTGAACCCAATACAAGCGGCATTGATAAAAACAAAAGCAATGTTGCACTGTACATCGGATGTCTGACGATACCGTATAATCCTGTATCAATAACTTTTTGATTTTCCTGCACTTCAATGGTACGGCTGAGGTACGTGTTTTCTCTGAGTACTTCGGCATAAAGAATGTATGCTGCAAGAAAAACAATCGCAGCACCGGTTGCAACGCTTTTGGGCAGTGTGAACCACCCGAAACGAAAATCAAAGCCTGCAACGATGAAACCTGCTATGAACATAAGACCGCTCAATTTTATAACAGTGCTTTGTTCCCGTTGCTTTTCTTTTGCATCCAGTCTGCTTTTTAACAGGTCAGGATTTTTGAACATCATCGCAATTCCTGCAAAAAACATCGGTACAAATAAAATTCCTATAAACAGCCATCCGTTAAAGAATGATAAAGTGCCTGCAGGCAGGAATATCAATAACCCAATTAAAATAAAACCAAATATAAATTTAGTTATAGCTTGAATAAATATCTTTATTGTCATAACAATTCTCCGTCAAATTCTTACCGATAATCAGAAATTGCAGTTCGGTTATTATTTTAATATTGTTTCTTTTTTTAATATCTCGCCGTTGCTGTCGGTAAAAACAATTTCAATTCTGTCATCGTTAAAAACATATCCGCATCCTGCAAAATATACAGGCTTTTTCTTTTGGATTGTGCTGCCGATTACAACGGGGCAAACGATGCCGTTGTTATTCCAGTCGCTGTTTTCGGGATAATAAATATTTAGCTCGTGAGCATGACCGCAAATCATAATTTCGGGTTTAACATTCTCTCTGAGAAGTTCTGACCATTGGGCAAAAATATCCTGCTCAATGTCAAACGGGGGAGTATATCTGTGAACAAAAGCATTGTGGGAGATTAAAAGCTTATGCTTGACTCCCTCCGCTTCATATTCATTCTCTTTGTTTTCGATTACGCTCTGAAGAAACCTTGTCTGACGTTCCCTGAAAACATGGCAGGCAACGGTGAAACCGTATTCGGGGTGGTCATCGTTCTTGTCTTCACCGCAATCAAGAAGAACGCCCCATATATTTCCGAGGCGGAAACTGTAATATGTATTACCGAGATGCGTAGGAGTATAATCAGCAAACCTCTCGGCAAAATTCCCCCTTAAATCATGGTTACCTCTTGAGAAGACGGTGGGTTTTTCACCTTTAGTTAAACGAGAACATATTTCATATATGTTCATAAATTTTGAGGGATTACTGCTGTCTTCAATAACATCACCGTTCAGAATCAGAAAATCGATGTTGCCGAATGTTTCGGCAGCTTTTATCGGCTCGCTGACATTGTTATGAGCATCGGCAATAAGATAAGCCCTGATATTGTTTTCGGGTACGGGAAAAAATTTATATGTTTTTTCAAGCACATCTTTTGTTTTTGAAAAATATGCTTTTCTTATGATAATCGGGCGGATGCAGACTGTATATTCTTTGGCATTATCAAGTACATCAGCAGGCACCTCAACCTTGTGTATCTTATTTCTTGAACACATAATGCCGTTGGATTCATCATAATAGCATTTATCGCCAACCTTAACAAAGAAAAAACAGGTTTTTTCACAAGGCATCATAATCTGATAATACTTATTCACCGCAAAAACCGCAGGATTATGTTTGAAATACTTGTTCATATAAGATTCTCCTTCCGATTACGCTTTTGCATATTCAGAAAGCAATGCATGATCGTTCATCGGTTTACAGCAAATTTCTGTTCTGACAGATGACCATTTGCGTTCGATTTCTTCGGCTGAATCATTGTTTATGTCAACAACATTATCGGGGTCATCCGAGCCCATCATAAACCATTGGCTCGTTTCACCTTTGGGGC
This sequence comes from Acutalibacteraceae bacterium, assembly GCA_045536515.1. Lineage (GTDB taxonomy): Bacteria > Bacillota > Clostridia > Oscillospirales > Acutalibacteraceae > CAG-177. The sequence goes on from JAZSNQ010000248.1 coordinate 3,852, forward strand.
AATGCCCTTTGTATGTCCAAGTCTGCCAGTTAAACGAACATTCGTTAAAAAGGTTCAATATGTATTCCCAGTCCGCAGTTCCGCGGCAGGGGGAAAATTCACCTGCAAGCACAGGCACATTAAAATTTTTGCTTGCGTGGTGCGTTGTAACTTCCTTGAAGCTTTCATTAGAATCGTCATAAAGATGATACTGATACATCACATTTTCCCATCCTCGTTCTGACGGATGAGGTATGTCATCGGGTGTCCAGATAGCTTCAAGCGTTATGATGTGCTCGGGGTCAATTGCTCTGACCGCATCATAAAGCATAGAATAAATGTCGTGATACTTGCTGTTTACTTTATCATCACCCTCATAATCGCACATCGGTTCATTCATCAGGTCATAGGCGGCAACCGTACCGTTACCTGCAAAATGACGGGCAATTTCGCTCCATAATTCACAGGCAATTGAGCGGAAATGAGCACCTTCTTCGGTTTCATCATAAAGCCTGCAATGGTTCACGCGGCAGCAATGGTGGGCAATGCTCTGATGACCCGGCACACCATGCATATCAAGAATGACATACATTCCTCTTTTTTCGCATTCTTCAACAATCCAATCAAGCCTTGAAAAATCAATTTCACCGTTTTCTTTGCGTTTCCATGTGCCGTTATCATCCGTCTGAAAATTACGGTACCAGAACGGCACACGCACACAGGTGAAGCCGAGCGACTGAAGACAGTCAAGGTCATATTCGGTGATGTAATTGTTCTCACGGATTTTTATAAGTCTGTCGGTTTCTTCCTTACCGAAACGGCTTTCAAGCGTGGTTACGATATCCCATTGAGCTTCTCCGCCTTTGAAAAATCCCTGCCATAATTCATCGAGCAACCATCCGCCGAGATTTGTTCCGCGCAAAAACACCTGTTTCCCTTCGGCATTGATAATTCTCTCGCCCTCACAATGCAGCATACTCAGACCCATATTACACACTTCCTTCAGTTTTGTAATGAATTAGTTTTTGAACAATAAAATTATATCATAAATGTAATAAAATACAACCTGAATATTTGTGATGATTATGTTCATAAAAACGGATAATACTTTTTTCGGAGTTGATATATCACTACTGCGAAAAATGGAAATATCACTATAAAAACATCAATTCCGCAAATCGGAAATAAACAGAAAATAATAATTAAATCAGCCGCAGAAGATACAATCCGTATCAACTGCGGCTTTGATTATTTTATGCAATGCTTATCAAACGACGGGTTGAAAGCGTAAAAATTCTTTTCATCGAGTTTGTCTGTTGCAAGTCGCAAACCTTCGCCGAATCTTTGAAAATGCACAATTTCTCTTGCACGGAGGAATTTGATGGGGTCTCTGACATCGGGGTCATCAACAAGACGCAGAATATTGTCATATGTGGTTCTTGCTTTCTGTTCGGCAGCAAGGTTTTCGGTCATATCTGTAATAAGATCGCCCTTACTCTGAATATATGCTGCAGTAAACGGAACACCTGCTGCTGATGAAGGGTATACACCTGCTGTGTGGTCAACAAAATATGCATCAAAGCCGTGCTTTTTGATATCCTCTTCCGAGAGGTTCCTTGTCAGCTGATATACAATTGCACCTATCATTTCCAAGTGACCGAGTTCTTCCGTGCCTACAATGGAAACGAAATGGTCCCTTTTACAGTTTAAATTCCACTCAATCGGCAGAGGAAAGAGCCGAACCTATCAAACCACCTCAATCGATGCAGACACAAGCACCGATAAGAGGTGGTTCAGTATTTTTGTGAGTGTAATTTGACAAATTGGAATTTAGCTGACTGTTTGATAAATTGGAATTTTCTGTTTTCTATA
>JAZSNQ010000164.1:0-22401 GCA_045536515.1 Acutalibacteraceae bacterium
ATACAGACGAAATCGGACAGAGAAAATGTTTTTTCAGAAAGTCATTTTCGTTCAGATGTTCGTTGATTGCCGAAACGCCCAAGCCGTCAAAAAGCATTACTATTATATTTTTATAGTCTTTTTCGAGTAATATATCAAATTCAGGTAATGTTTTATGTTGGCAGTCTTTAACACCGAAGTGATTTAAAACAGAGGAAGCTATTGATAATATGCTTCTGTCATAATTCGGGTATGTAATCATAATTTTACTCCTTTCTCAACACGTCAAGTGTGTGGTGTGATAAACCGATTAAATCCTGTCTTTCGCAGGTTTTGAAATGGTATTTCAGATACAGTTCATAGGTTTCGTTATCCATTTGGTCTATTACTTCACGCATATGGCAGGCATAACCGTCAGTTGCGAGAAAATGCAGTCTTTCCGCATTCAGTTCTTCAGTCAGCTCAAAGATTTCATCTCTTGTGTAGAGCTTGAAAATACCGTGCGGAGGGAAAAATGTTTCAAAAGTTTCGGTGTCAATAAGACCGTCTTCAATGCTTTGCTGAACCTTATTGTTTTTGAAAATTCCCGTTAAAACAGAAGGATCAACCATACAGTATGCAACGAAAACAATGCCACCACATTTGGTAATTCGCAATGCTTCCGACAGTGCCTTTTTCTGGTCTTCAACCGTGTAGAGATGATACATCGGACCAAGCAAAAGTGTTATGTCATAGCTTTCATCAGGATATTCAGACATATTGATTGCGTTGCCTTGTCTGATGCTGATTTTTTCATTCGGCTGTGTTTTTGATTTGAAAACCTCAATGTTATGCTCAATGAGTTCAACAGCATCAACTTCGAAACCTTTTTGAGCAAAGTAATGCGAATATCTGCCGGTAGCGGCACCGATTTCCATAATCTTCATGCCGTCTTTCAAATATTTCTCAATATACTTTGTGGTTGTAAGGAATTCAATTCTGCCGTGCTTTGATAAAAGGCGGGAATCCTCATCAATACGGTTATAGAAATCTACAAGATGATCACCTGTTTTTACAGGTTGCTTTTTGAAAAGTTTCTTTTTGATTAAATCAAATAATTTCATAACAATTCTCCTTTGGAAATAAAAATAAACGGTGTAAGTATCTGCAGCTACTTACACCGTTATAAACATATGGAAATACAACTTTATCTATCCCAAAATGAATACAGAGGTATAAGCCTGCAAGATGACTGATAATCATGCTGTGCAAGCCAATTCTTATCCATATCATGTTTTGAGAAAAGATATGTGTTCATGAAATTACCTCGTTTGGTTTTTTGTCACTATAACACCGTAAAAGAAATTTGTCAAGTTTTTTTTGCTGTGACAATCAGAAATCAAACCGTATGATGAGCGCTTGTTTATGTTGAACTTTTGCTGTGACTATGATATAATTAATATGATATATCAAATGAGTTTCTATCATGGAGGTTCCCATGCAGATTTTACAGACCGTTATTTCTTATCTTGCAATAGCTGCAGCTTTTGTTTCTTCAATTTTTTCGTGGGGTGATTTAACAATGATACCATATACAAATGATTACAAAATTCCCGACAGCATTCCCGGATACAGTGTGATTTCCACCGAAGAGAAAACCGATTGGAAGGCAAAATGGATCTGGGATAAGGAAAACCTGACGGAGAAAAACGTCTGGATGTGTTTTAACAAAAAGCTAAGTCTTGATAAGATTCCCGAAGAACTCACCGCTTTCATATCGGCGGACTCGAAATATTGGCTTTACATAAACGGAGAAACCGTTGTTTTTGAAGGAAGCGTGAAACGGGGTCCCGAAAAAAACAGCGGCTATTATGACAGCATAGATATTGCGCCTTATCTCAAAGAGGGTGAAAACTCAATTTGTGCTTTGGTGTGGTATTGGGATAATGAAACAAGCTATTCCTACAGCGGCAGCGGTCAGGGCGGATTTATTTTTGAAGCCACAGGCGAAAATGTTTCTGTGATTTCTGACAGAAGCTGGAAGGTAAAAAGAAACAGCGCTTATATTGACAGTTCTCTTTATCCGCCCAATTACAGACTTCCCGAATACAGCATTTATTATGATTCAAGGAAAGAGCATGGAGATTGGACAAATGCGGATTATGACGTTTCATCGTGGGAAAATGCAACTGAATATGCCGCCGGCGGTGAGGGCGTTTACGGTAAGCTTTATCCGAGAGGAATACCTTTTCTGAAGGATTACGGACTTAAAGATTATGAGAATTCAAAGGATTATGAAAACTATACCGTAAAAAAGCTTTTTGGCGAAAAAATAACTGTGGATATTCCCTATAACGCACAACTTACTCCCTATCTTAAAATAATAGCACCAAAAGGCAAAAAGATTCGCATTACAACGGAAAACACATTAATCGGTGCGGTTTCAACTACCTATGTAACCAAAAAGGGAGAGCAGGAGTTTGAGGCTTTGGGCTGGTTTAACGGAGAGCATATTACTTATAAAATACCCAGAGGCGTTACTGTTGTTTCCTTAAAATACCGTGAAACGGGATATGACAGCTCATTCTGCGGTGATTTCAGATGTGATGACGAATTTATGAATTCTCTGTGGCAAAAATCTCTGCGTACTCTCTATGTTACCATGCGTGACAATTTCATGGACTGTCCCGACAGAGAAAGAGCCCAATGGTGGGGCGATGTCACAAATGAAATGATTATGACAATGTACTCTATGGACAGCAATTCATACCTGCTGTATCAAAAGGGTGTTCAGGCGATGCTTTCTCACATTGACGACACTAAAGTGCTTCAGACTGTTGTGCCTATAAACGGTGACTATTTTGAGCTTCCAGTTCAGCAGCTTGCGGGAATCGTCGGTTTCCGCACCTACTATGAATATACCGGTGACAAGGCTTTTGTTGAAAAGGTTTATGATGCCTCTCTTGATTATCTGAAGCTTTGGAAAATCGGCGAAAACAATCTTGTTGTTCATCGGGAAGGTTCGTGGGATTGGCCTGATTGGGGTGACAAGGCGGATATGACAGCCCTCGAAAACGCATGGGTTTATCATGCTCTTTCCGCCACGGAAAAAATGGCGGAGGTCTTGGGGAAAGACGGGGATATCCCGTATATTACCCAAAGAAAAGACACTATCGCAAAAGGCTACAAGACACTCTGGACAGAAGAAGGCTTCAAAAGCGAAGATGTGAATAAACCCGATGACAGAGCAAATGCCCTTGCGGTTTTGGCAGGACTTGCGGAAAAAGAGCAGTATGATACGGTTGCAAACGTACTCACAACAACCGAAAATTCAAGCCCGTATATGGAATATTATGTTCTTGAAGCTCTTTGCAAAATGAGAGAATATGAAGCTGCAAGAGACAGAATCAAGAGCAGATATGAGGCTATGATGAGTGAGGATTATTCAACGCTCTGGGAATTCTGGGATTCATGGCGAGGCACTAAAAATCATGCATGGAGCGGCGGTCCTCTTGTTATAATGAGCAAGCATTTTGCGGGTATCGCACCCCTTGAAGCGGGCTATGAAAAGGTTAAAATTGAGCCTCAGTACACTCTGTACGACAGCATGAACTGCACTGTTCCGAGTGTAAAAGGATTAATCACTCTGGATTATAAAAAGGTTTCCGAGGATTATATTGTCAATCTTATTATCCCTCAAGATACGAAGGCTGTTTTATATGTGCCGACCGGTGCTGTCGTAAACATCAATTCAGAGGTTTATTATCAGAACGGTGACTATGTCAACGGTGATAAAACCGGCAATGTGGAGATTGTATTGTATAAATAAACATAAGCCACCGAACGGTGGCTTATGTTTATTTAATGGGAAGAATTACATTATCGTCATCGAGACCGCTGTTATAAAGAAGCGGTTCAACAAATTCGGATAAAGTATATCCGCCGAGAGCTTTTTTTATATCAACTCTGAAAAACGAAAGAAGTTTCTCGGTTTTTCTGATAGTACCCATTGTTATTTTGTATTCCGCCGTGTCGGGTGAGTAGGGGGCATTGCCGCGGTAAAGATTGGCTATAGCTTCCAGCAGAAGACTGACAAATTTTTTGTCTTTTACATCTGCGTAATCGCTTTCTTTCAAATTATGATATTTTTTTGAAAACTTTGCAAGCTTGCCGTAGGTAAGAGCGTTAAGCTTTCTGCCAAGGAACATAACAATTCCGGGATGCTTCATAATCAAATCCTTAGGCAGGGAGATTCCGCCCTGGGTGTTTGCGAAAGCTTCAACATCGTGTTCCATATTATATGGGATGGCTTCTATTATTCCGAGAAATCCCTTTCTTGCGTATTCGGTGAAAGTCATTCCGAGGTCGGGAAGGTCGATATCGATAGTACTGATATCAACTGTGCCTTTTTCCGTGTCAATGGTAATTTTTCTCATTTTCGGCGGAAAACCCGCAAGTGATGATGTCTGAACGCTGTAAATTTTATTGCCTTTATCGCTTACGACTTCTCTCATGCATTGAACATGAGAGTGACCGCTGAAAAAGAGTCTTACACCCATATCGGCAAGCTCTTTCATTCTTTTTTCGCCATTGGAAAAAGTGTGACCTTTGCCGATAACCTCGTAAGCGGGAGAGGGGGCAACTACGGGGCGGTGGGTGCTGCAGGTAACCATAGCTCCTTTTTCTTTTGCTTTTTCCGTATGTGATTTTACCCATGCCATAAGCTCATCGGAAAAATAAGGATAGTGTAACGATTTCTTATCTTCTGCATCGTAGCCCATGGCTATATGATATAAACCCGGCAAAATCTCCGCTATATATGTTATGCCGTCATCATATGTATCAAAAGCTTTACCTCTGCCGAATGGAGTATACATTTCTTTAACTTCTTCTTCGGGCAGATGCTCTGCGGGAACCGGTTCACCGTTTTTGCCATAACTGTGAACTGCAAAATACGGATAGTCGTGATTATCTGTATAAACAAAAGGATTTCCTCCCTTTTCCGTGAAATCACGCAACAAATCCCTGACTTCTTCGTGGCTGTAGCTTTCGCCGTGATTTGTCAGGTCGCCTGTAATAATAACAGTATTTGTATTTTCATCGGCTTCTATTATTTCCAATGCCTTTTTAAAAGCTTCTTCGCTTTTGAGAATGCATATCTGTGTGTTTGGCTGAGGAAAAGTGCGATAATCGCAGGCGAAATTTTTTTTGCTGTAATAATGCACGTCAGTGATGTGATAAAAACTGTAAATCATTTTTTCTCCTTTCGACGCAATGTTTTCTTTATATACACGATACACGGTTATTGTATAGATATTCAACTTTTTGTCAGAAAATAAGCGTTTTTGTTTTAATCATTATACCACAGAGGGGGATTTTTAACAACATGAAAATACCATAACTGTTGTTTAATTTTACTGAATGACTTGAAAATATAAAAATAAAATGTTAATATCAACTAAAATGGTACCGTGAGCTTGAAGTTATAAGAGCAGAAAGACATGAAGAAAACAAAGCCATAAAATAATGGGGGAAGTCAAAATGAAAAACAAGAAAAAGATAATGTTTCAGGTCGTTTCCGCAGTTGTTATTCTGGGCATTATTGCAGGTGCCCTGGCATTATATTTTACAAGATTCCATACGGATGAAAAAGATACAGAGGAAATATACAGACAGAATGTTGCCTCTGCAGGCTATGAAAATACTATAGAAACCGCATATCCTCAGACCGACCTTTACGGTATTATCGAAGAGCATTTCAAGTCAGAGCTTCCCGAAGGAAAAACAGAGAAAAAGGTTGTTATCATCGGTTACGACGGCTGCCGTGCGGATATCCTTGCGGAAAAACAGGAAAACGGTGCAGTAAACTACCTTCTCGGTAAAGGTGCATCGAATAACCTCACCTATTGCGGCGGTGTGAATTATCCCGCGGAAAACACTCAGGACACATCCACCGCACCCGGTTGGTGTTCAATCGTTACAGGCACATGGGCTGATGTCAACGGTATAACGGGCAACGGTATAACAAAAGACGTTGAACCCAAAACACTCATGACAAGTCTTGTTGAAGACGGAACAATCGACAGCTCTGCTTTCATTACAAAATGGAAGGGTCACTTTAAAAACGGCAATTCAACTTATAAGGCAGAAAAAGAATATTGTGAAGAAAACAATATCAATGTTGAATTTGAACTCCGCAAAAACAAAAAAGACATTCATACAGGTGCCATGGAAGAAATCACAAGCACGGATTGTGCGGATTTTGTGTTTATAATTTATGAGGACACCGATTCTGCCGGTCATGATTTCGGCTTTACATTCAATAATCCAGAATATAAGGACAGCTTCAACACAGAGGATGCATACGGCTACGAAGTAATCAAAGCAATTGAAGCGAGAGATACTTATGATACCGAAGACTGGCTTATCATCGTTACCTCTGACCACGGCGGATTCGGTACAGGTCACGGCGGTCCGAGTATTCAGGAAAGAATGACATTCGTTGTGATGAACAAGGAATGGAACTGATAAACAGATGCAAAAGTCTGTCTTGCTAAACAAAAAACAAAAGGAAATTTGTTATGAAAAAGAAATTGCAGGTTGCCAATATCGGCATGAAATTCGGAATGTGTCACGTTGAAGGCGCGCTTAACTGCGCAGATGCGGAAATAGCAATGATATGTGACAGCAACGAGGAGAATCTTCGTTTTGCGGGTGAAAGATACAATATACCCGAAGAAAAATGGGTTACTGACTATATGGATATCGTTAATAACAAGGATATTGATATAGTGACGGTTGCAATTCCCGACCAACAGCATAAAAAGGTTTCGTGCGATTTGCTTCGTGCAGGCAAACATGTGCTTTGCGAAAAGCCTCTTGCATTGACAAGGGAGGATATTGAAGAAATCGTGAATGTTGCGGAGAAATCGAATGCAAAATTCATGGTTGGTCAGATTTGCAGATTTACTCCCGCTTTTGAAAAAGCAAAGGAAATAATCGAGTCGGGCACTATCGGTGAACTTTATTTTGTTGAATCCGAATATGCACACGACTATATGTTGATACAGGAATCCTGGCGCTGTGACCCCAATCGTCACGGAGTTATCGGCGGCGGTTGCCATGCGGTTGATTTGCTCAGATGGCTTGCAGGTGACCCTCAGGAGGTTTTTGCTTACGGAACACACAAGCTTCTTCCTCATGTTACATATAACGATGCTACAATTGCGGTTATGAAGTTTGACGAAAACCTTGCAGGAAAGGTTTTCGTTTCAACAGGATGCAAGCGTGATTACACAATGAGAACCGTTATTTACGGAACAAAGGGCACTCTTATCTGCGACAACACTTCACCTACAATGACACTTTTCACCGTTGACGAAAATCAGGTTACCAAAGACCCCGAAACTATTGAAGTTGAAGTGAATAACCACAATGCAGTCAAAGAATTTGAAGTGTTTGCCGATGCGATCCTTAATGACAAGAATGTTCTGACCGATGCAAGAGAAGGTGCAAAAACCGTTGCGGTTTGCCTTGCAATCGTTGAGTCATCAACAACAGGAAAAATCGTAAAACCCGATTATAATTTTTAATTTGAGCAGTAAAAAATGAAGCCCGCAGATTTTTCTGCGGGCTTGTTATTTGAGCAGATTAAAGGTTGTTGAGAATTTTCAGAACACAGTCAAGTTCTTCAGGTTTTACTTTTTCGACAGGTTTGTTGTTTTTTACGCAGTCTGCAAAATAAATGATTTCGTTTGCATAAGCATCGCTCTTGGGAAGATTGATGCTGCCCGTATCGCCTTCTGCCTGCTGTGAAAGGTCGATTTTTTCATCGTCCTTGAGATAAATCATCATTTTACCGTTTTCGTTTGAAACAACCGCATCCTCAAACTGGAAACGGAATTCAGCGGTGAACGGATAGCAGGTTGCATACCATGATGCTTCGGAATTAATTGAGAATTCGCCGAAATCGTATGTAATGCTTACAAAATCCTGCTTCGGAAGCTTTGAACGGTATTGATGAGCAACCTTCGGCATACCGAAAGCGTAAACCATAAAGTCGAGGTCGTGGATATGAAGGTCAAAGGGTACAAGACCGCTTCTCTTTTCGTCCATCATCCAGCCGTCCCAGCTCCACTTGGGATATCCGCCGAGTCTTGTCATTGTGCCAGAAAGAAGCTTGCCGTATCTCTTTGAATCGTAGATTTCTTTGAGAAGCTCGTATTCGGGCCAGAAACGAAGCACCTGAGCAACCATGAATTTTACGTTGTTTTTTTCTGCTGTTGAATATACTCTTTCAACATCTTCGTTTTTGAGTGAAATGGGTTTTTCGGTAATGACGTTTATACCTTTTTCCATTGCTTTAACTGCAAAATCCGCATGGAGATAAGTGGGAAGGCAGATATCAAGAATATCAAGCTCCTCATTTTCGAGCATTTCGTCAAAATCTGTGTAATGACGTTTGTCGGGATATTTTTCCATTCTTTCGGGGCGAATATCGCAAAGAGCAACAAGCTCTGCATCAGCCATTTCTTCCCATGCGGGGATATGTGCGCCGCTGATGCCGCCGACGCCCACAAGACCTATTTTCAACATAAATAACTCTCCTTATCAGTCTTCGATTGCCGCTTTGCGTGAATTGATTTTTCTGAATATTTCGGGGTCAAACTTGGGTGTACGGTCATAGTAATAAAGACCGTTCTGTTCCTGCTCAATATCATAAAGCTGGGTGTAGCAGAAGCCGAACATTCTGTAGTTATCAAGAAGCGCATCGGTAAGACCCGTATATCTTTCGATAAGCTCTTCTTCGGTTTTGGGGGCATTGCCGTAGCCCCACGCATCGCCTCTGTCGCCCCTTGACCACTGAAGTCCGCCGTATTCGCTGACCCATGCACAGCCTTTACCGCTGTACATCTGTCTGTCGGGGAATTTTTCATAAAGAACATTCTCGGTCATGAGCTTGTCGTAGTTTTCTTTGAAAACATGATAATCCTGCTCGTAGTCATGAACGTCATAGATATCGGTTTCAACATGGAAGTTACCGCTTGTATCAATGCAGGGACGGGTTTCATCCATGTGCTTTGTAACTCTGTAAATTGATTTAAGAACGCTGTCAACCTGCTTTCTGCCTTTTATGTCCCATGTTTCGTTGAACGGACACCAGCCTATGATTGAGGGATGGTTGAAGTCTCTTTCAACGCATTCGCACCATTCGCAAAGCATTGATTCGAGTGCTCTTTCGTCTGACCAGTCAAGACCCCAGTTGCCGTATTCACCCCATACGATATATCCGAGTCTGTCGCAGTGATAGATGAATCTCTTTTCAAAGACCTTCTGATGAAGTCTTGCACCGTTGAAGCCGACAGCCAATGAAATCTTAACATCGTTTTCAAGTGCTTCGTCTGTGGGCGCGGTGTAAATACCGTCGGGATAGAATCCCTGGTCAAGAACAAGTCTCTGGAAAACGGACTTGCCGTTGATAAGGAACTTGTAATCATCAAGCTTAACGTTACGAAGACCGAAATAGCTTTTTACCTTGTCATCGCCAAAGGTAAGTTCAAGGTCATAAAGTCTGCCGTTACCCACTTCCCAGAGATGGATTTCATCAAGCTTGATTTCGCCTGTGATTGTTGAAGCGGCTTTTTTTGAGAATGAACCCATTGCCTTGCCTTCGTATGAAGCGGAAGCGGTGAATTCACCCTCGCCCTCAACAACGGCAGAAATTGCAATAACGCCGTTGATATAATCGGGATAAAGCTTGAAGCTCTTTATGTATGCCTTGGGTACAAATTCAAGCCACACGGTCTGCCAGATACCCGTTGTTCTTGTGTAGTCACAGCCGTGAGATTTGAGTTCCTCGCTCTGTTTTCCTCTGGGAACGAGAATGTTTCTTACATCGTCAACAGCATTGACGATAATGACGTTTTCACCTTCGGTGAGATATTCTGTGATATCGAATTTGAATGAAGCGTAGCCGCCCTTGTGATAACCTGCTTTTTTTCCGTTGACATAAACAGTTGTTTCGTAGTCAACCGCGCCGAAATGAAGGAGAACATTGCCTTTGAGCTGCTCAGCCGTTATTTCAAAGGTTCTTCTGTACCATACGGCGGGAATGAAATCGGTATGCTCGATTCCCGAAAGCTTGCTCTCGGGGCAGAAGGGGACAACTATCTTTGTTTCCCATTTTTCTCTGTCAATTATGCCTGATTCTTTTTTGCTGTTGCCGAAGTCAAATTCAAAGTCCCATTCGCCGTTGAGATTGAGCCATGAAGCTCTTTCGCATTGAGGATCGGGATGTTCGGGTCTTGGAATATTAATCATGGTTATTTCTCCTTATGTTAAATTTCAAAAAAATTTTCTTCAAGCATCGCCGCAAGGCAATGATAAACGGGAAGGGTTAATTCCTGAACCTTAAATGTTTCCGTTTCGGGAAGCCTTATGCAGACATCGCATATTTCGCTGAGCCTGCTTTCTTTTTTACCCGTGACAGCAACGGATTTTATACCTGCCGCCTTTGCGACTTTTGCTGCATAAACGATGTTTTCGGAATTACCCGATGTGCTGAAACAGAACAGAACATCGTTTTCTTTTGCGTACGCATAAACCTGCTGAGCAAAAACAAGAGAGGGAGCAACATCATTTTCAAATGCGGTCATCAGTGCGGAATGAGCACAAAGAGATATTGCAGGCAGTCCTTTCTGAAGGTTATCCGCAATATATTTATCCTCAAAAAGATTCTTTTCATCATCGGAAAGAGGTCTTTTTTTCAGAAAACCTTTCATCAGTTCACCAACAAAATGGTCACTGTCTGCTGCAGAACCGCCGTTTCCGCAGCAGAGAATTTTTCCGCCGTTATCATAACATGAATTGAACAGCATAAATGCGGAATGAATATCATTTCTGCAATTTTCAAGACAGGGATATCTTTCAAAAAGTTCTTCAAAAATCATTTTTTATCCTCCGCGTATTCCTTTGCAACTCCGATTGCCGCATAATCACCTATGTCGTCACCGAGCATTGCAGGAACTATTTTACAGCATTCAGCCGAAATTGCAAGCGCTTCTTTTTTGAGAACCTCATTCATACTGTCGATAAGCAGATATCCCGAACGCTGGAAAATGCTTCCGATAACAATTCTTTCGGGATTGAGAATATCAATAAGTATTGAAAGACCGAGACCGAGCTTTTCACCGCATCTGCGGTAAATTGCGTTTGCAAGCTTATCGCCGTTAATTGCGGCATCGGCAATGGTTTTTGCGGTAACATTGTCATAAGGAATTGCGGTTGTTCCGTTATAAATTGAAAGCATTTTTTTGCCCATAGCAGCAATTCCCGCACCGCTGCAGAATCCTTCAAAAGAACCGGCTTTTCCGTAAGCAACGGGACCGTCTGCATCAAGACGGATATGGCCCACTTCGCCTGCAGTACCACAGGTGCCGCTGTAAAGCTTGCCGTCAAGGATAAGACCTGCACCCATTCCCGTGCCGAAGGTGAGAAAAATCATGTTTTTTGTTCCTTTGCCCGCGCCGAATTGCCATTCCGCAAGTGCACAGGCATCTGCATCGTTTCTGACCTTGCAGGGAATGCCGAGTCTTTCTTTTACGATATCCGCAAGAGGAACATTGTCCCAGTCGGGCAGATTCGGAGGTCGCATGATTATGCCTTTTTCGCAGTCTAAAGGACCTCCGCAGCTTACACCGCAGGCAAGAACATCATGGGAGACAATCCCGTTTCTTTCAACAATTTCAATCGCTGAGTTTATCAGCTCATCAACAACGGCTACCCATCCTCGCTCAACCTTTGTTTCAAAGCGGATTTTGTCTTTTACGGAATTGCAGTTTTTTTCGCATAAAACAACGGCGCATTTTGTTCCGCCTATATCCATTCCGAGGTAGTATTTCATGATATCACCGCTTTTCAAAGCATTTTTCTTAATTATATATGTAAATCTTTTTTTAGTCAACAATACAATAATTATAAATGTGAATGTACCGTTACGGTTTGCTGAAATATTGATTTTTCACAATAAATATGGTAAAATTTAAACATAACCGAAAGGAGAAAAAACATGAAACAAATTATATCGCTTATTTTGTCGTTTGTATTTTTGTTCCCGTCATATCTTTTCAGTTTTCTGCCGAAAAACATTGATACTGATTTCAGATTTGAAAGCGGACGTTCGGACGGAAAAGTTATGGTCTGCAACGAATATGCTGCAGTTGAAACAAGCGGAGAATTCAAAAAAGGCAGCTCTCTTTTCTATGATTTCGGAGAACTGAAAAAGGATTGTTTCAACTACTTCGGAATAAAATACAGCACAGATACATATTCAAAGGGCATAATAACATATACAAGAAACGGTGAAAAATACTCCGAAGAATTTTTCCTTGAACCGAGTGAAAACGGCAGTTTTTATTCTTTTATCGACGGTATGCTCGATAAAGTCAAATCAAGCAGACTTTGTTCGGTAACTTTTGAACCGCTTGACAAAGAAAGCGGAAGCTTCACACTTTCGGGCGTGGGTCTTTTTAACCGCGAAATTCCTGACAGAGAAGTTTATATTCAAAATGATGAGTATAAGCTCGGAATTGACCTTCTCTGGGGCGGCGCACTCTGTTATCTTGAGGACCTTAATTCAAATGTTGAAGCAGTTAAGGTTGACGGCAGAATTTTTGTTGATTCAAAAGCATCGGAAAGATATAACACAAAATCGGTCAATAATAATGTCAATCTTATCAACAGATTTGACCCCGGCAGACTTGTTCAGCAATCATATTACGGAATTTTTAAAGATGGTTACGAATCCGGTGAATTCATGGGAAATAAATGGAATTACAATCCTGTTCAGGGCGGTAATCAGTTCGGCGAAAGCAGTAAAATCGTTGATGTTTTAACAACGGATTCTTCACTTTATATCAAGTGCCGTCCTCTTGACTGGGCAAAATCTGCCGAAGATATAACACCATCCTACATGGAAGCAACATACACTTTCAAGAACGGTCTTGTTGATGTTTCGTGCAGATTCGTCGACTTCTACGGTTGCAAAAGCGAAAGCACAACTCAGGAAATGCCTGCCTTCTATTGCATAGAGCCTTTTAACAGATTTGTATACTACGGCGGTAATGCTCCATGGACAAACGACCCAAATCTCAATTATGAAAACGAGCTTATTTTTTGGCCTGACGCAGGATATCCGAATTTTCATTCCACAGAAAACTGGGCAGCATTTATCGGAGAATTCGATGACAGCTTCGGCATAGGAATTTATGTTCCGAGTGAGCCATCCTTCCTTGCAGGTGTTTACGAAAGAGAAAAAACAACAAACACCGACCCTTCAAAAGACGGAACAACCTCATATATCGCCGCCATTGAATGGCTTGAATTTGAAAGCTTCGTACCTGTTGAATATAACTATTATATATCAACGGGAACAACCACCGAAATGAGAAATGCTTTTTCAACAGTAAAATAAATCACAACAAAAAGCCGCCGCAGATTTCTGTCTGCGGCGGTGATTTTTATAAGCTTGCAAGCTCTTTATAGTTATCTTTAAGCGATGAATAAAGCTTTGAATAGAGTTCAAAATTCTTTGCATATTTATCGCCGTTTTCCAAATCGGGAAGATACTCTTTATCGCTGTATTTCACCATTGTATCGGCGGCATCATAAATATCTTTATAAAGTCCTGCACCGACTGCCGCAAGAACGGCAACGCCGAGTGCGGGGCCTTCTTTTGATTGAATGGTTTTTATCTTAAGACGGAACATATCGCCGAGCATTTCTTTCCAGAGGTTTGACTTTCCGCCTCCACCCGTAACAAGCATTGAATCGGGATTAATTCCCATTCTGTCAAGGACTTTAAGACAGTCCATAAGAGAATATCCCACACCCTCCATTACTGCACGGATGAAATGCGCTCTTGTGTGCATTGCGGAAATTCCGAAGAACACACCTCTGCAATCGGGGTCAAGGTGAGGTGTTCTTTCGCCCATGAGATAGGGGAGATAGAAAAGCTTTTCCGCGCCGATGGGAATGCCTGCCGCTTTTTCATCGGTAATCTTATATACATCTTCATCTTTAGCAAGGCTTTCTTCCGTTTCGGCAAGGCAGAACTGATTTTTGAACCACTGAAGCGAAAGACCTGCCGCCTGAGTAACGCCCATAACATGCCACTTATCGGGCACGGCACAGCAGAAGGTATGCACTCTGCCCATAGGGTCAATTTTCGGTTCGTCGGTGTGAACAAAAACAACGCCCGAGGTTCCGATTGTTGTGAAGGCTTTTCCGTCACGGATAACAGCTGTACCGACTGCGGCGGCAGCATTATCGCCTGCACCTGCAACGATAAGAGTTTCTTCGGAAAGACCGGTTTCCTTTGCCGCTTCGGCACTTACATGACCCGTAACTTCAACGGATTCATAAACCTTTGCGAGAACGGATTTGTCAATTCCGAGCTTTTCTGTAACCTCGTCCGACCAACAGCGGTTTTTGATATCGAGAAGCTGCATACCCGAAGCGTCGGAAACATCTGTTGCAAAATCGCCCGAAAGTCTGAAACGGAGATAATCCTTTGGAAGAAGTATGTGTCTGCACTTATCAAAGTTTTCTTTTTCATGCTTCTTGACCCACATGATTTTTGATGCGGTAAAGCCCGTAAGAGCAGGGTTTGCGGTTATTTCAATGAGTTTTTCCTTGCCGATAATATTGGTTATATCTTCGCATTCCTGACCTGTTCTCTGGTCACACCAAAGAATTGCAGGGCGGATAACATCGCAATTTTCATCGAGCATAACAAGCCCGTGCATCTGACCCGATATGCCGAGAGAAACGATATTCTGAGCCGATATTCCGCTTTGGGAAAGTGCTTCGTTTACTGTTTCTTTTGCGGCAATCCACCAGAGCACAGGGTCTTGTTCCGCCCATCCGTTTTCAGGCTGAGAAAGAGGATATTCCCTGTATGCCGAAGCAATAACATCGCCCTCACGGCTGAATATAACGGTTTTAAGACCCGTAGTGCCTAAATCTATACCGATAACATATTTCATATTATCACCCGAACATTATGTTGTTGATTACGCTTTCAAGATATTCCTGCTTGCCCGAACCGGGATTTGCAGGTTTGCCCATTTTACAAGCATAATCGGAAAGCTCTTCAAGAGTAGCGTTGCCGTTTCTGATTTTCTGACCGATTTCACTGTTGAATGATGAGTATTTATCTGTAACAAATCCGTCGATTCTGCCGTCTTCAATGATTTCCGCAGCCTTGATAAGACCGAGAGCAAATGTATCCATTCCGAGAATGAAGCCGAGGAACATATCTTCGTGAGTGTTGCTGGGTCTGCGGTTCTTTGCATCGAAGTTGAGACCGCCGTTAACAAAACCGCCGCTTTTGAGAACTTCATACATACACATTGTTGCTTCGTAAACGTCAAACGGGAATTCATCGGTATCCCAGCCGAGAAGAAGGTCACCCTGGTTAGCATCAATACTGCCGAGCATTCCGTTGATTGCGCTGATGCGAAGCTCGTGCTGGAAGGTGTGACCTGCAAGAGTTGCATGGTTTGCTTCAATGTTCATCTTGAAATCCTTATCAAGACCGTATTGTCTGAGGAAACCGATTGCTGTTGAAGCATCAAAATCATACTGGTGCTTCATGGGCTCCTTCGGCTTGGGTTCAATGTAGAAATCGCCGTCAAAGCCAATCTTTCTGCCGTAGTCGATTGCAAGGCGCATAAGACGTGCGATATTTTCCTGTTCAAATTTAACATCGGTGTTGAGGAGAGTTTCATACCCCTCTCTGCCGCCCCAGAAAACATAGCCCTTACCGCCGAGTTTAACGGTTAAATCAAGAGCTTTTTTAACCTGTGCAGCCGCAAAGCAGAAAACATCTGCGGAATTCGTGCTGCCTGCGCCGTTCATGAAACGGGGATCGGAGAACATATTTGCCGTACCCCAGAGGCACTTGATGCCTGTTTCATTCATTTTTTCGAGAATATAATCGGTGATTTCGTCAAGTCTTTTGTTTGTTTCTTTGATGTCATCTGCGGCGGGAACGATATCAGCATCATGGAAACAGAAATATTCAACACCGAGCTTTGACATGAATTCAAAACCTGCGTCAACCTTTGCTTTTGCGTGTTCCATTGTACCGGGAACAGCACCGAAGGTTTTTTCTGCGGTATCTCTGCCGAACATATCCGTTCCGCAGGCACAGAGGTTGTGCCACCATGCCATGGCGAACTTAAGATGCTCGCTCATTTTTTTGCCCATGATAACACGGTCTTTGTCATAATATTTGAATGCAAGAGGATTCTTGCTTTTTGGACCTTCGTATTTGATTTCGGGAACATTAAAAATTTCGCTCATTGTTTTTACTCCTTAAGTAATTATATCAGTTTCTTTCAGCCGAATATGCAATGTCTATGCTCTTTTTGAAGAGGAGATAGTCATATTTGGGACACCAGTCGTTGCCTGCTTCAACCGTGCTTTCAAACTCTTCCTCAGAAACCGCAACGTTCATTTTAACGATGCCCTTAAGCTCTTTTCCGTCTTTATATACGGTATCCCAGAATGCGTTATGACCGATATATTTAACGCTTGCGGGGATATACATATATTTCATTTCACGGTTATAACTGAATGCATCCGAACCGATATATTCAAGTCCTTCGGGAAGTGAATTATAAACAGTTCCGAGAGCTTCGTCGGAAACATAGTGCGAATCTTCAACGGCTGAATCCGTCTTATAAGAATAAACATTCTCAAGAAGAGGGATTTCAAAAAAACCGAGTGTTTCGATAACTTTCAGACCTTCGGGAAGATAGACATTTTTCATGTTGGCGTAATTGAAGCTCATTTCACCGATTGTTGTGACTGTTGACGGAACAACAAATGTCATAACATCCCTGACATACTGCTCATATAGAGGGTCTTCCGCAGCAGGCTCAATGCGCCAGCCGTTATTGTCATATTCCGCAAAACCGTATTTCTCTGCAAGATATGTATCATGGTCGCAGGGTCTGCAGATAAGCTCTGTTTTATCTTTGTTATAAAGAACACCGTCAACATCGCAGTAATTGGGATTGTTTTTGTCAACTCTGATTTCACGTAGTGCCCAACATGAATAGAAAGCCTTTGAGTCAACCTTTTCAACTCCTGCTCCGATGGTTATAACCTGAACCTTTTCATCGCAGTTAAGCACATAGCTTCCCACTTCGGTTACAGGCTTTGTTTTGTCTTTTACAACCTTGAAGTTTGTTTTGGGGTCAGGATTTCCGAGTTCGTATTCGACATCCGTGACATAATCTATTTCAAGTTCGGTTATGAATCCCGTGTTGCTGAATCTTGTGAAAGCATATCCGTTCTGCACCTGCTCGAATTCAAATGTATCTTTTCTGAGGGTGAGTACGCTGAAAAAACACGAAAGGGAAACCGCAAGAATTATTGTCACAACAAAGATAACTTTTTTAATGTTATAATGCTTCGGAGTCTGATTGATTCTCGGTGCTGCAAGACCTTCAACCTGATAAGTCCATATTTCATCCTCGGGAATATCGAGATGTATGGGTTCATTAACCGTAACATTTATCTTTTTTTCTTTTTTGCTCATGTTTTTTCACCCCCTTATCCTATGTAGCCGCCGCTGATCTTTTCGCCTTCTTCTTTTGCCTTCTTTTCCGTTACTTCCGCACGGCGCTTGAGCACTTCCATAACCATGTTCTGCTTTGTGCTGTCGTAATCCCAGAACAGATAAGGAATTGTCATAAGAGTGAAGCCGACAACATCGAATATCAGCGGTATAATGATAATATTTGCTCTTGATGAATCAAGGAAAAGGATATCCCAGTTACTGTTGAAACCGTATCCGAGAAGCATAAGAGGAATGATAAGACCAACGAAATTCTTTATCGGGTCTGTGAACCATCCGAAAACGCTTGAGAAGCTTTCGAGACGTTCTCCCGAAAGATACATCTGATAGTCTTTGATACGTACATCCATATCGTGACCCGCGGTGGTGGGAACGGTCTTTGTCATTTCCATAAAGAAAAGAACAACAACGCATATTGTACCGCAAAGGTTGACATTATCTCCGCAGAACCACATTGCGGCAATTATGAGTGCATTTCCTATTGCTCTTGAAAGCTGATAGAAAATCATAATCTGCTTATATGAGAATCTCTTAAGGAAATAAGGCGAGAGGAAATCGGGCGGTGTTCCCGCAAACGAAATCAGCATTACAATCAGACTGTAGGGCAAGCCGCTGAGTCTGAAAGTATAAAGATAAAGAATTGTTGTTAACGGCAGCATACCGTTACCCAGAGCATCTATAAGCTCAACAACGGTTTTTATCAGCAGATATTTGTTTCTTAAAACGCCGAACATACCGTCCCAGAACTTAATCTGAACCTTCTTTTCAACAGGAGGCTGAGGTATTCTTTCTTTGACTCTGCCTGCAAAAATCATTGTCATGGCAGCAAAGAAAATGAATGTGCCGGGGATGACGTATCTGTAAAGATTGATGTCAGCCCATTCATCCTTGAGGAAACCGATTGCAATTGAAATAGCAAGGCTTGAAAGGGTGTTGAAAAAATGGGAAAGCTTTACGGGATAGCTTCTGACAAGGATTCTTTCCTGCAGGTCGGGGCTTATGCTCTTTGTGCAGGTTTCCATGTTGTTTGCAAAGCCGAAGACATTATATGTAGCAAAGAGAAGGTTGCCCACCCATACTCTTGTTGCAACATCAGGAATATTGTAAACGGGAAGCCAGCCGATGAGAATTACCATTATGCACTTGGGTACAACGTCGCAATAGAGTGAATACTTGTATCTGCCGAATTTCGGAAGAAGCTTTTTGCGCCAGAAAATATTTCTTGCACCGACCCATCCGGTATAAAGAAAATGTGTACCGAATGTTTTGAAGCACGCCGTGGCATTCATTCCTTCAAAACCGTTGAGCAGACGAATGAAGTTGCCCGTCTGGTCAAACAGTGTGGAATAGTCAAACAATATTGTAGATATTCCGAAAAGAATCATCAGACCGTAGGCAAGATAGAATTTCTTTTCGGTTTTCTTCGGAAGAAATCCGAGGTTGTCACAGACAAGCCACCACATAAGCGCTGAAATATAGTTAAGCGGCATATTGAGAATATTGATAACAGAAAAAGTAAGATAGGGGAGCTTGTAGTGGTGCATAATGAGATAACAGGATGAGAAAAATCCTATGTACTCAAGCACCTTTGAGCCTGCGTAGTTACTGCCTACGGCAAGAACAACATCTTTATACTCTTTGTAAGGGACATATTTTCCTTCGGCGGGAGTATTCCAATGTTCTTTGATTTCCGTGAACAGCCATTTGACCTTGCTGAGCAATGCGTTCATTGAATCAGTCCTCCTTTATTTATAGATTATATAATATCACAAAAATATTATCAATGCAACAACACTTTCATATATAATTTGCTGTATACAGCCATAAATCCTTGAAAAAATAAAACGGAAAGGAATGAGAATATGGCAGTAACACTTATAAGAGCAACCGTACTTTATGCGGTTATAATATTCCTTATCCGTCTTATGGGTAAAAGACAGATAGGGGAATTGCAGCCCTCGGAGCTTGTTGTAACGATTCTTCTTTCGGAAATCGCTTCAATTCCCATGCAGGATAACAATATTCCGATAATCCATTCGATTGTTGCGCTTTTTGTGCTTGTTTCATATGAAATTCTGACCTCTGCAATAGGTCTTAAAAGTCAGAAACTCCGAACGGTTCTGCAAGGTCATCCCGTCATAGTTATCCGGAACAGTGAAATAGATATGAAAGCGCTGAAAAAACTCCGCATGACAGTTAATGACCTGATTTCCGCATTGAGACAGAAAGATGTTTTTGATATATCGCAGGTTTCTTATGCGATATTTGAAACAAACGGACAGATAAGCGTTCTTCTGAAACCCGAATACAGGAATTCAACCGCAAAAGACCTTGAACTTCAACCCGTTGACAACGGAATGCCGTTTGCCGTTATTTGTGACGGAAAAATGATTGATGATACAATTTATGAATCGGGTCTTAATACCGATAAAATCAAAAAACTCGTTATTTCAAGCAAGATACCGCTTGAAGAAATAATTATTATGACGGTTACATCTGACGGGAAGGCGTTTATTGCAAGAAAAGGTGATACGGAATGAAAAGAGTTATCATTGCTTTTCTTTTGTTTTTATCGGCAGTCTCGGTTTCGGCATGGTCAAATATTTCATTTGAAAAAAACATGAAAGAATTTTCGCGTTTGATTGATAATCTGATTGTATATTCGGAAAAAGTCGATGATAAAACTCTTGAAAATGAAACACGCAAGGTGGTTGATGCATGGTACGGTTCATCGGCTTTTCTCCATTCTCTTGTTGCGCACGAAGGAATGGATGAACTTGAAAGGAGCATAACCTCTCTGCCGCTTCTCATTGAGCATTCCGACAGGGAAGAATTCAGAAACGAGTGTATTAAAGCTGTAAATCAGATTGATAATCTGATTGATTCCGAAAAACTTGATATCGGAAATATTTTGGTTATTCCGCAAGTCCTGAGATGAAAATAATCAGGATAAGCACAGGGAGTATAAATTGAAAATATGGTTTTGTTTTTTGCGATATCTTTAATCCTTTTCCCGTGTTTGCTTCTTTGATATATTCATCAAATCCCCAGCCGTAATCCGTGGCGCAGAAAAGAAGATAAACAAGTGCGCCTGCGGGAAGAAGAATATTGCTGACAATAAAATCCTCGCTGTCAAGGATATTCTTTCCTCCGATAATTTTTGTTTCTTTCCAGATATTGAAGCCCAGAACGCACGGGATGCTTCCTGCAAAGAAAAAAGTTCCGTTTATCAAGGCGGATTTTTTTCGTCTCCACCCGTAATTGTCAATACCGCTTGCAATAAGATTTTCAAATACCGCAATGACGGTTGTCAGGCTTGCAAAACTCATAAAAAGGAAAAAAAGACTTCCCCATATTCTGCCTCCTTCCATGTTTGCAAAAACCTTTGGGAGTGCAAAAAAAACAAGCGATGCACCTGAATCCGGTTCAACTCCGAAACTGAAACAAGCAGGAAAAATGATGAGTCCAGATATAACCGCCACAAAAGTATCAAGAATGCATATTTTTACCGATTCATTCAGAACGGTGTAGTCTTTTGACATATAGCTTCCGAAAATTTCCATGGATGCCAAACCGATACTTAAAGTGAAAAATGCCTGACTCATGGCGGCGGTTATAATGTTAATCATTCCTTTTTCGGCTGCTTTTCCGAAATCGGGAAAAAGAAAGAATTTCAGCCCTTCAGCAGCACCTTTGAGAGTCAGAGAATTGATTGCAAGAACGATGATCAGTATAAGAAGTCCCGTCATCATAGCTTTTGAAATCCGTTCTATGCCGTTACGCAGACCTGCAGCACATACCGTAATTCCTATAATAACCGTTATACTTGTAAGAAGCATCATTTCTTTCGGATTTGCAAGCATATCATAAAAAATAAGGTGTGATTCGTCAGCACTTATTTTTTCAAATGTTCCTGCGGCATATTTCAGAAAATATCCGAACATCCAGCCCGAAACGGTTGTGTAATACATCATAAGAAGCAGGCATCCCGCAAGGCTCACAAAGCCGTGAACATGCCATTTGTGCCCCGGTTTTTCAAGTGCTCTAAGTGCTTTGACCGTACTTTGGCGGCTTGCTCTTCCGATGGAAAGTTCTGTTGTAAGAACCGGTACTCCCATAATAAAAAGAAAAAGCAAATAAAAAAGAACAAAAACTCCGCCGCCGTTTTCTCCTGCAACATAGGGAAATTTCCATATGTTTCCGATTCCTATTGCACAGCCTGCGCTGACAAGAATAAAACCGAGGCGTGATTTGAAATTTTCTCTGCTCATAAAAGTTCACCTTTGGTAAAAATTATTTATAAAATGTTTATTTTTGTGTTGAAATATACAGTTATTAGTGTTACAATTAATTGAAAATTATTCGGAAAGGATAATGCTATTATGGAATACAAAATGATTCTTACACCCGAAGAGCAGGGAATACTCAACGGCTCCAAGGGCGAAACAATGGCAAAGGTTATGAAAACCCTTGTTCTTTACGGCGAAGCTTTCGGCGCAACCAAGATGGTTTCCGTTGAAAGCAAGATGGGTCACCTTGTAACAAGCTTCGGCCTCAAGGTTATGAAACCCGTTTATGAACTCATGGATCAGCTTATCGCAGGCGGAGCACTTTCACAGCAGAAATTCTCCGTTGACCCCAAGCCCCTCGATCCCAAAGTTCCCGCAAACTTCCTTCAGAAGCTTATTTTCAATAAGTTTATGTATAGTATGCAGAACAGCTATGACGCTCAGCTTTCAAAGCTCGGTCTTATCGATGATAAGTCATATACATGCACCAAGTCGGATCGTAGCCAT
>JAZSNQ010000283.1:0-3372 GCA_045536515.1 Acutalibacteraceae bacterium
TTTTTCTTCATAAGTTTACTCCTTATCTTTTTAGCAGTAAAACTGCATTTATTTAAATTATAATCATTATGTGTTATGCATAAGTTGTTAAAAGGTTAACATAATGTTAACAAAAAAAGATTGTTTAATACAAAATTATACATTTATTCAATTTTAATGTTTTGTTTTGAGGCGGATTTTGGAAAACAACCGCTTGAAATCATAAAGCAATCTGCCGACACAAAAAAGAACCGACTCGATTCAAGTCGGTTCACGATTCATTTGGTAAGTTCATCCGAGATCTTGATAATCAACGGTGCAATTTCTTTACGCAGCCTTTCGGATTTTGCTTTATATATCGGATAAGCGGTAATCATAATTGCAATACCGACAATGCCGACTGCTATACCGACTGCAAATCGGTCAAATACCATAACGCAGCTCATTCCGAATCCGAGAAGCAACGCTCCGATTATGCCGAATACAAGCGAAAGTGCGGCGGCTTTGTTATGAACGTTTGCATCAAGGCGGCGAAGCTGCTCAAGCTTCGTTTCCCTTTCATCGGGCTCTGTATATTTATCCCTTATCCTTTTTATTTCTTTGTTCTCCTGTGCAGAATAGGAGTAGGTATTTTTTTCGTTCATATTTATTCTCCTTGGTTTTTTCTTTATCCTACTCCGCCCATATTTTAATAATGCTAAAATAATGTTTTGAATTTGTTATTTTGCATTAAGCGTTACGGTGAAAGTGCTGCCTTCACCCGGTGTGCTTTCAACATTGATTTCACCATTGAGAATGTCGACAACTCTTTTGACGAGTGCAAGACCGAGACCGTTACCTTTGACCGAATGTGAAGTATCACCCTGATAGAACTTATCAAAAATATGTTTCATTGTTTTCTCATCCATTCCGCAGCCTGTATCGGAAACGCTGACGTAAACATAATTGTCGTTCTTTTTCAGACTGACACTTACTTTTCCTCCGTCAGGAGTAAATTTGAGTGCATTGGAAAACAGGTTTGTCCACACAAGAAGGAGCATTTCCGAATCGGTCATAATATAGATATCTTCTTTAATATCGGTTTCGATTTCAATATTTTTTCTTTCCCATTCGTTTTCAAAACCTATAAGGCATTCGCAGACCATTTCGCTCAGATTACAGCTTATGAGAATCGGATTAAGCTTCTGCGCTTCAAGCTTGTTGAGCTTGAGAATGTTGGTTATGAGTTCGGAAAGATGCTTTGTCACACGGGTGATTGATTTTGCATATTCAAGCCGTTTTTCTTCCGGCAGATTCGGTTCTTCAAGCAAAGCACCGTAATTCTGCAGAACGGAAAGCGGTGTTTTGAGCTCGTGAGAAACATTGGCAACAAAATCGGTTCTCAATGTTTCGATGCCTGAAAGCTCCTCTGCCATCTGATTAAGGTCGGCAACAACCGTGTTATATTCACCGATTCTAATGGGCTGAAGGCGGGTTTTAAAATCACCGTTGGTTAATTTTTCTGTGAAATCGTGAATTTTTTTGACGGGTCTCTGAACAAGAATTTTTCTTCTTATAAAATCAAAGACAGTAAAAATAAGCCCGAGGAACATGGCGTTATAAAGTGTGAAAATGGCGGCGAAATGTATGTTTTCTTTGGTGTAAACAATTCCTGTATCACGCTGAAGAATGTTAAGGAAAAGCATCAGACTGCAGGATATGACAAAACCTACAACCGAAAAGAACAGAAGAAATCTGTAAAAAGCAAACAGCACCTTCTTTATCATTTCAGCACCGCCTTGTAGCCGAGACCGTGAACGGTTACGATTTCAAATTCATTGCAGCAAGAGAATTTTTCACGGAGCTTTGTCATATAAACATCAACCGTTCTTGTGCTTGAATTTGTATCGATATCCCAGAATTCATCCATAAGCTGTGAACGTGTAAATGTTTTTTCGGATACGAAAGCATCTTAAAAATAATATTGAATTCACGAACAGTGAGCTGTATTTCTTCACCGCCGTAATATGCCGAATGCTCTTCTGCATCAAGAACGAGCTCGCCGATAACAACTTTTTTGCTTGCACTAATTCTTGCCCTGCGCAGCAAAGCTCCTATTTTAAGATTAAGCTCATCAAGGTCAATGGGTTTCACCATATAATCATCAATGCCAATGCTGTATCCCATACGTTTTGACATAAAATCATCCCTTGCGGTAACAAAAAGAATGGGGATTTCTTTGTTCATTTCACGAACGGCGGTTGCAAATTCAAAGCCGTCTGCACCGGGCATCATAATGTCAGAAATGATAATATCTATCTGATTTTCATAAAGAACATCATAAGCCTCGTTTGCATTGAAGCATCCGAAAACCTCGTGACCGTATTGAGAAAGATAGGTTGAAACTGCTCTGTTGAAATCCTGATTATCTTCAACTATAAGTATTTTTGCCATAAAAGCACCTCCGGGATAATTATATCACAAACTTATTGATTCTGCTTTATTTTTTTGCATTCTTATCCATTTTAGTATTTACCGGACATAATATATACCCAAAATATTAGAAGAACGTATGCGGTTTGTTAAAATTTTGTTATGTAAGCCTATTTAGTATAAATTGTCTTTTAAAAATCCGGTTATACCGACGGTAAAAGAAACGTCATTTTTATTTTCTACCCTCGGTTGAAAAATCTCGTTTGAACGGTTATTGAAATATTCAATCGTTTTTGTATAATGGAATTGTAAGAACGTTCTTAACCTAATGAAAAGGAGATTATATATGGAAATCAAAATAGGCAGTAAAATAAAAGAACTGCGCAAAAAGCACAGATTGACACAGGAACAGCTTGCAGATAATATCGGCGTATCGTTTCAGGCTGTCAGCAAATGGGAAAATGATATTGCCTTGCCCGACATCACACTCATCCCCGTTATTGCCAATTATTTCGGAGTTTCCACCGATGAGGTTTTATGCTATGATTCAATCGAAAAAGATAAAGAAATTGAAAGATTGGTTTGGGAATCGTATAAACTCAGAGAAACCGACCCCGATGAAGGCAGGAGAATTCTTGAAGAAGGACTCAGAAAGTATCCTGACAACGATATTCTTCTCAACAATATGCTTTATGTCATAAACTACAGCGAGAAGCCCGATGAAACAATCGCTCTTGCTTCAAGGCTTATTGACAAAACAAATTGCTATGAAGTGAAGTATGATGCACTGCGTTTTCTTGCGTATGCGTACAATGCAAAGAGCGACACGGAAAGTGCCGTCAAAGCGTTGGAGCAAATACCCGAAATATATTTCACCAAGCTTTCGGAAATGGCATTTATTCTTAACGGAAAAGCTAAATATGAAGCTGCAGAAAAGCAGAAATGGATATCATTTGAAACACTTATTCAGATGATGTGGAA
>JAZSNQ010000104.1:0-6968 GCA_045536515.1 Acutalibacteraceae bacterium
CGCATAAACAGCTGCTTTGAGTGCTTCGCCCACAACATGAGGCGCATGGAAAACACCCATGAACATATTTCTGTTTTCTCCGAGTGTGCATCCGACCTCTTTCCCGAGACCGGGAGTTGTTGCTCTGTATGCGCAAAGCTCAACAAGGTCGCTTCTGCCTGCTATGTAGCCGCCCGTTCTTGCAATCGAGCCGCCTGCATTTTTTATGAGCGAACCCGCCATGAGGTCTGCACCGACATCAGTGGGTTCTTTTTTCTCGACAAATTCGCCGTAGCAGTTGTCAACCATAACAACCGCATCGCTTTTAGAATGAACAAGAGCACAGATTTCTCCGATTTCATCAACCGAAAGGCTCGGACGGAGACTGTAGCCTCTTGAACGCTGGATATAAACCATTTTCGGATTTGTTTCAAGAGCTTTTTTAATCGCCTCAAGGTCGGGTCTGCCGTTTTTGTCAAGGTCAACCTGAGCATAGCTTACACCGAAATCCTTGAGTGAACCCATGCCGTTACCGCTTAAACCGATAACGCTGTGAATGGTGTCATAAGGTGTGCCTGTAACGCAGAGCATGGTATCTCCGGGACGCAAAACTCCGAAAAGAGCAACCGCAAGAGTATGTGTACCGCAGGTGAATGAATGACGAACAATTGCATCCTCAGCACCGAAAACATCGGCATAGATTCTGTCGAGCTTGTCTCTGCCGGTATCGCCGTAGCCGTAACCCGTCGAGCCTGCAAAATCCGTTTCACTCACTCTGTTGTTGATAAAAGCAGAAAGCACCTTCTGCTGATTGTATTCTGTTATATCTTCAATTTCTCCGAACTTTTCCTTTGCTTTTTCAAGAGCCGCATCGCTTGCAACCCTGATTTTTTCGCTTGTACTAAAAAACTCTTTCAACTTCTTAACCTTACCTTTTGTATATTCTGTTCAGTGACCTGAAAAATTCTTTGTTTGCATTGTCAAGTTGTTCTTTTGTTACTCTGTAGCTCCAGTTTCCTTCTGCAACGCCGGGAGTGTTTATTCTTGTGTCAGAACCGTACATCAGGAAATCCTGAATGGGTATGATTGCAAGGTCGCTGACGCTTGCAAATATTGCTCTGAGGAACAACGGACTTGCACCGCCCCAGTCACCGCCCGAAAATCCGCAGTAATCAAGTGCTCTTCTGCGTGTGTTTTCGTCGCTTTCCCAAAGGAAACCGAAAATGGTGTTGTTATCGTGAGTACCCGAGTAGGCAACCGAATTTCTGATATAATTATGAGGCATATGAATGCTGTTGCCGTCATCAAGAAAACCGAACTGAAAAACCCTCATTCCCGGGAATCCGCTTTCATTAACAAGTGCACGCACCTCGTCTGTTATATCTCCGAGATCCTCCGCAATAATCAGCTTATCGTCATGTCCTTCTTTTATGGCGTTAACGAAATCCATACCGGGACCTTTTATCCATTTGCCGTTTCTTGCGGTTTCTTCCGTTGCTTCAACTGCCCAGTATGATTCAATCGCTCTGAAGTGGTCGATTCTTACTCCGTCAAACATTTCCAAAGAGTGGTCAATTCTTTCTTTCCACCACTTGAAACCGTCTTTTTTCATTTCATCCCAGTTATAGAGAGGATTTCCCCATAGCTGACCGTCTTTTGCAAAATAATCGGGCGGTACACCCGCAACCATTGTCGGATATCCCTTTTCGTCAACGTCAAAAAGATGTCTGTTTTCCCAAACATCACAGCTGTCGTCTGAAACATAAATGGGAATATCCCCTATGATACTGACACCCTTTGAATTTGCATAAGCCTTGATTTCTGCCCACTGAGTGAAGAATTCATACTGGATAAACTGCCATGTGCCGAGCAGTTCATAATCCGTGATTTCCTCGGACTCCCATTCCTGCCATGTCTTAAGACCGTTTTGTTCTCTCAATGTCATGAAACGGCAGAATGCCTCTATTCTCGGATGAGATTCAATGAATTCACGAACTGCATCTTGATTTTTTGAATTTTTGTATGCTTTTCTGAGCAGATTCATACGTTCTGTTCCGAGTCTTTCAAATTCGCATGAGTAGGGAGTTTTTTGTTTACAGTTTTTTAAATCCTCTGCAGAAATAAGACCGTCATTATAAAGCTTTTCGGGGTCGATAAAATAAGGATTACCTCCGAAAGCCGAAAATGATTTATAAGGGGAGTTGTATTCATCCGTAACGGTAAACGGAAGCACCTGCCACACGGAAAAACCGTTATCAACAAGGAAATCAACGAATTCCTTGGCGTTTTTGCCGAAATTACCGACTGAATAATCGCCGTAGAGCGATGAAATATGCATTAAAATTCCGCTTTGTCTTTTCATTGTTACACCTTCCTGTTAATATTAAAGTATATCATAAGAAAAATAGAAAATAAAGATATTTTCAAAAAAACTTGATATTTGATTGAATAAAGATTAGAATAAAGAAAAAAGTTTTCGGAGGGTATTATGTCAAACGCAGTCAAATATTTTGAAAATTTACAAAAAATACTCGGACGTATAATTACCGAACAGTCGGATAATATCGAAAAAGCATCCAAAGCTGTTGCCGATACACTCATGAACGGCGGAAGAATCCATGCATTCGGAACAGGGCATTCTCATATGCTTGCAGAAGAAATATTTTACCGTGCAGGCGGTCTTGTTAACGTCAATCCCATTCTTGAATCTTCGCTTATGCTTCACGAAAGTGCCGCAAAAAGCACGGAGCTTGAACGTCTTGAAGGCTACGGTGAGATTCTTTTTGCACATCATTCAATAAAATGCAATGATATTTTGTTCCTTTTCTCAAATTCAGGAAGAAACGGTGTTGCGATTGACCTTGCTCTGATTGCAAGAGAAAAAGGCGTGAAAACCGTTGTCATAACCAATATGGAACATACCATGAAGGGTGCATCGCGTCATTCAAGCGGCAAAAGACTCTTTGAAGCAGCTGATATTGTGATTGATAACTGCGGCTGCTACGGAGATGCTTCCATTGAAGTAAAGGAAATCAACAGAAATGTTGCCCCCACATCAACTGCAGCGGGTGCGGCAATCCTCAATGCCATTGAAGCGAGGGCGGTTGAGATTATGGTTGAAAACGGATATACCCCCGATGTATTCTCAAGCAGCAATGTTGACGGCGGCGACGAAATTAATAATGCTTATATTGAAAAATACAAGAAGGAGATTAAGTCGTTATGATTTATCCCGCTTTTCAGAAACCCGAAATTACGGGTTGGATTGATTTTTCGCCCTCTGAAATCGAAATAAACGGTTTTGACAGCGATTATGCAGGTTTGATTCTGAATAAATGTATATGCAATAGCTGTAAAGGACATAAGCTTTACATAAACATTGCAAAAGAGAAGTCACGCAGACTTGAATACATAGAAGAAGCAAGAAGATTGTCGGGTGAAAAATATATAATCACATCCAAAAAAAATGCAGAAAATCTTGTCCTGACCGTGACTGTTTCATGCAGAGAGGGTCTGTTCAGAGCCGTTAACAGAACAGTGCAGATGATAAAGGATAAAAAGTTCTTTATCGGCACGGTTACCGACTATCCCTTATTTGCTGTGCGCGGCTATATAGAAGGGTTTTACGGCAAGCCGTGGAGTCATAAAAATCGCAGAATGATGCTTGAGCTTATGTCATTTCACGGCATGAACACATATTATTATGCCCCGAAAGATGACCCTTATCACCGCGACAAATGGTCAGAGCTTTATCCCGAGAATGAGCTTTCCGCACTTTCTGAATTAGCGGCACTTTGCAGAGAAAAATTTGTGAAATTTCATTATTGTATCGCTCCCGGACTCAGTATGAAATATTCGTCCGAAGAAGACTTTGACAAGCTGATTTGTAAAGCTGAACAGCTTTACAGTATAGGTATACGCAATTTCGGACTTCTTGTTGACGATATTCCCGAAGACCTCTGGTTTGACGAAGATAAAGCTGCGTTTGACGGTGAAGCAGTTAATGCACACATTGACCTTTCCGATAAATTCAGAAATTATCTCAAAGAAAAAGACGATAAATGCACTCTCACAGTTTGCCCGCTGCAGTATCACGGCAGGGGAGATGAATACTACATTTCCAAGCTGGGTCAAGGAATTTCAGGTGATATAGATATTTTTTGGACAGGTAAAAACATCTGCTCCCAGGAAATTACCGTGCGTGAGGCAGTCATTTTTGAAAATTCAACAAACAGGCAGCCTCTTTATTGGGATAATTTTCCCGTTAATGATGCGGAGATGTATAACGAGATGCATACAGGCTATCTGAACGGCAGAGAAGCAGATTTGTACCGTTATTCAAGAGGTATTGTTTCAAATACAATGGAGTATGCTCTGTCAAGTAGAATACCTTTACTTACTGTCTGCGATTACCTTTGGAATCCCGTTTCATATGACGGCTTTGAGTCATGGCAGAAAGCGTGTAAAATAATCCTCGGAGAAGAAAAAGAGCTGTTTATGCCCCTTCTTGACAACCTTCTCACCTCGTGTCTTAAGGTTGAAAATTCACCCATGCTCAACGAAACGCTCAATCTTGCACAGCAGCAGTTTTTTGCAGGTGATATACTGGGTGCGGTTGCTACTGTCAGCACTTATATTGCATCTCTCGAAAAATGCTGCACAACCCTTGAAACCCTTGATAATCCTATGGTTACGGAGCTTGAGCCGTGGCTTGAAAAGCAGAAAACTGCACTTGAATTGATAAAATCAACGCTTGCAATTTTTGCAGATAATTCCGAAAACAATAAGAATATAACGGCGGAAATTCTGAAAAAATATCTTGCCAACCCAAGAACATTATGTGATTTTTCGCTTCAGGCATTCGCCGAAAGGATGTTAACTTTATGAAAAGCATAATTCTCGGTGCTTATGAGCGTCTTTATCATAAAACGCCGCTTGGATTTTATAACTGCGGCAGACTGTGTGACGGTCTTTGCTGCAGAGGTGACTGTAAAGGTATGTGGCTTTACCCGGGAGAGGAAGAACTTTTTACTGATAAAGAAGGCTTCGAGATCTGTGAAACCGAAGGGAACTACGGTTATCCCATGGTAATCTGCTCGGGAGAATGCAACAGAGCAGAAAGACCGCTTGCCTGCAGGATATTTCCTCTGTTTCCTCTTGTTTACGAAGAAGACGGTAAGCTGAATTTTGAGGTTGTTTATGACCCTCGTGCCAATATGTGCCCCCTTGCCGCAAAAAAAGAACCTCTTGACCCTTCTTTTATCAAGGAAGTCAGAAAGACTGCCCGATATCTTTCACAGGACAAAGAGATTCTTGAATATATGCTGAAAGTCAGCGAAGAAATACTTGAAATAATCGAACTGCAGAATATGCTTTTAGGTTAGGTACTATAATATAGTATACATTATATTACATCTCCGTGCCAGGAATATTTTTTCATATCCACTCTGCCGTCAGCAAGGAATTCAATTCCTTCTTCGGCAAGCAGAATCCTCTGCATATTCTCACCGCCGAAAGCAAATGCTTTTGAAACCTCTCCGTTTTTGGTAACAACGCGGTGGCAGGGGATTTTACCCGGTTCGGGATTTACATGAAGAGCATAACCGACCACTCTTGACCACCTCGGATTGCCCGCCATGGCAGCTATCTGACCGTAAGAGCATACTTTGCCTTTCGGAATTTTCTTTACCGCATCGTATATTTTTTCAAACGTATTCATATCATCACCTACGATATCATACCACATAATGTATCGGATATCAACAAAGGAGGCGAAATGTTGAAATACAAATATATAATATGGGACTGGAACGGAACCCTGCTCAATGATATCGGCGCATCGCTCGAAAGTGTCAATGATATGCTTGCTCAAAGAGGACTTGCCCCGATTGATATTGATTATTATAAGAAATGTATCAGTGTTCCCATTATCGGATTTTATAAAAAGGTTTTTGATATGGAAAAAGAGGATTACAACCTTATTATCAAGCAATATAACGAGGGATATCTTTACCATCTTAAGGATAGCGGACTCACAAACGGTGCGGTTGAAGCTCTTGAACTATTCAAAAATAACGGTGCAAAGCAGGTGCTTGTGTCTTCGTCAAATAATGAGCAGGTCTGCATGAATGCACGAAAATACGGAATTATTGACTTTTTTGATGAAATCTTAGGGTCAGGGGACTACTTTGCAGGCTCCAAAATTGAACGGGCAAAGGATTATTTGTACAAAAATGACGCCTTGGGAAATGAGGTTTTGGTTATCGGTGATCTTGCGCACGATGCCGAAATGGCAGACATTTTAGGTGCGGATTGTATACTTTTGACCTCGGGACATGAGCACCCCGAACGCCTGAAAAACGCAGGAAAACCCCTTGTAAATGACCTTTTTGAGGCTCTGAAATTTGTTTGAATTGCTGTGCGGCAGGGCTTTTCCTGCCGTGTTTTTTGTGTTTCAAAAAAAACAAGCACATCCAAACAAGAAAAGTTATGCGAACAAATGTGCGAAAAACGGTTGTTGAATCTTGCTAAAATATCCGAGTCTGATTTGTTGGATATAAACAAAAAGACGTTGCGTTCATAAATTGTTCATAAATTGTTTAAAAAATGTTTAAAAGTTCGCATGAGGAACGCAACATCTTCTTTATAAAGTAACTATTGTAAATTAAGGCATTGTCGGAAATGCCTGTCATAAGAAGCCTCTTGCAAGGGCTTCGGGGCGTGAAAACGTCTATCAAAAATGGAGGTGCAAATATGAAAAAAGCAAAAAGACTCTTGGCGGTTATCATGGCTTTTGTTATGGTGCTTTCAGGCGCATGCATAAATGTTTATGCATTCGACGGCAGCACCAATAACTACATGGAACCCTCAACTTCCCGTGCGAAGTATTACCTCGACTATGAGCAGGGCTGCGGCTGGCTGCTTGATATGCTCGACGGTTTGCTTGCAGACGCAAACATCACAATTACTTGTGACGAACTCAACGATAT